>NZ_JAYFUM010000016.1:0-157181 GCF_034929435.1 Arcicella rigui | reverse complement strand
CGAACTAAAAAATCTTGTTTAAAGTGCGTAAACCACTCGATAGTCCAAGCATTTGCATAACCTCTATCAAGTACATGTAAAACACCATTACCAATAGATTTATGCAATTTTTCCAGCATTCTAAAGATAATATTAGTACCGTGTTCTTTATGTTTTCCTCTTGTAGTCCACCATGACATTTGACAAACACTGGGAGCTTCACCCAAAGCAGAAAGCAATGTAGCAGTCCAGCGATAACCTGGCACACAGATACGACTTACGGGTGGACGATAAAAACCTTTCTTGACTTTTGTCAGACGTTTTCCTTTACTACTTTCTACACTGCATAAACCCTCGGTAAACCGAGCGTCGGTCGCCAACTCTCTGGCTTTTCTATTTTACTATCATCCCATACTAACAAAGGGCGTTTTCCTATTTGAATTAGTTGTTCAATGCGTTTTTACTGCGAGCAAATAGAAAATCATCAATCACAGTAACTGTCCATTTCTTTGAACGTAGAAGGTTGCTGATACGTTTTGTTCCTGCTGGTGCATGATTGAATCCACAAATAAAGCCTCCTAACTCACTCAGAAGCAACCCAATAGAGCGATTTCTATTCAGAAGAATAGCAACAAATAAATTGTAGAAAGTCTCAACAAGACGTTTATCAAGAAGATTGTCTAAAGTAAGCTCTAAATCAGAAAGATAAACATCAATTTTTTTGAGAAGAAAATATGAAGCATTTGCTTTTTTTGTAAAACTATCGTTTTTTTGTAGATGTGCCTTGGGCATAATAAAACCTCCTGTTTTTTGTGTTTGTCGTAATTCACAAAATAAACAAGGAGGTTTTTATTTGTCAAGTCATACCCAAAATTCGGGATGACTCATGTTGTAATCGAAAACGTAAAGATTAAAGTACTCGTTTTTTTCCTTTAGCATCAATTACTTCCACAGATTTTATTTGTGGCGACAATAAAATACTTCTTGAAGATTGTGATAAAAATGAGCTACCATAATCTATTTCTACTTTGCGGGTTTTCCCGTTTTTCAAAGTTTCGATTACTGCCACATCGTTGGTTTTTAAGGGTTTTGTTTGATAAATATTGTTGCTCAACTTGAAAGTTTTGAGTTCCGCTCTGTTTTGTGTTGCCATCAATAATGGTTTGCCTTGTGGGTTACTCAGTCTTACCAATCCTTTGGCATCGCCCAATACGGCAAAACCACTTTCGGGTAATCGGGTCGATTTGAAATTACCTTTTCCATTGCCTTTCAATAAAAGTCCGTTGAAAGCATCAAAACGCCCTACTGATACTTCTCCACCAAAATCGTTACCGACCATAAGTACATCAAGGCTACCGTCGTTGTCGAAATCTTCAGCTAACATTCCAAAAATTGGAGCAGTCTGTGCTTGCATTGGCAATTCTTTTATCTTGAATTTACCTTCGCCTAAGTTTTCGACATAACTGGTTTTCAAATAATTAGCTCTAAGAATAAGAGCATCTTTTAGGTCTTCTTCTGAAAGTACTTCTTTGATACTGGCAATGGCTAATTTGTTGTAATTATCAAATTTACGACGCATCGTAATCATCTGTTTATTCAAATCATCTTTGCCGTTATAGGGTACTTCTTTACGAGTAAGGTCGCCTTCTTTTACTTTATAATATACCGTAGGGATGGCATCGTAATTTCCATCTGTATTGAAATCCTTCCCATAAATTGACACAGGTTCGCTGTCGGTAGCTCTGTACAACGAGTTTTTACCGAAGTTTCCAACAATATAGTCCATGTCGCCGTCGTCATCAAAATCACCCGAAACGATACTGTTCCAGAAACCAATTTGTTTTTGTAAATCAGTTTCCATTTTTTCTAAATGACCTTTATTATTTTTCAGAATTGTAATCGGCATCCATTCACCAGCCAACATCAAATCTACCCAGCCGTCATTGTCCACGTCTGTCCAAAGAGCATCACAAATCAAACCTGCATTGATTAAAGCTTCTGCTGCTTTTGGCGTAGTATCCGTGAATTTTACTTGTCCATTTTTAGAATCATTCCGTAAAATATAACTTGAAACAGGTTTTGGATAAGCCGCAATTTCTACTCTACCACCCACAAACAAATCGAGGTCACCGTCTTGGTCGTAATCGGCTGCTTTTACACAAGAACCACTTTTCAAGAAAGTTGGCAAAGCTTGAGCTTGAAGGGCAAAATGTCCTTTTCCATCATTTTGATAAAATCTATCTTGATACGAAGGATGGTCTTTTGAAAATTCAACACTTCCCGAGACGACGTACAAATCAAGGTCATTATCAAGGTCGGCATCAAAAAGTAATGCCCCCATATCTTCTGATTGCTTATCAGCCTCGTTTTCATTGGTAATTAAATCGGCTTTGGTGAATTTCCCTGCCTGATTTTGGAGTAAGAATGTTCCTTTATGAAAAACAGAACCGCCAATGAATACATCTTCTAAACCATCGCCATTAACGTCACCAACCGCAATAGAAGGGCCGTATTGTGATAATTTATGCGGAATTAATTTCTGAATATTATAATCAATTGCATCACGTTCGTCATGAACAAAACCGATTTGTAGCGAATCCGTAATGTCTTTGAAAAGCGTAAATTGTGTTTCGTTTGTATTCGGCAGTGTGGATTTATCTACGGCATTTTTTTCGTCCAACACTAATACTTGGTTGGCTTTCACATTTTTTAGTACTTGTACTTTACCGCTTTGCCAAGTTACTTTTACTTCTTCTACAAGATTGTTTTTGCCCAAACCGAAATGCACAATGTTTTCTATCGTAGAAAGATAACCACGATACGGCGAGTTTTCATAGATTTGTTGCTGACCATTTTGATACTTGATTTCAACAAAAGCCCCCAAACCACCAATGTTATTGTCTTTTCCGTTCAGTTTTACTCGTAAATAATTACTTTCAGCCGGACGCATTTCGATAAGGTTATTGCGATAAACAGAAGCCGAATCGTTGATATTATTGGTTACATAATCCAAATCGCCATCGTTATCTAAATCACCATAAGCTGCACCATTAGAGAAACTTGGCGTAGTAAGCCCCCAAGCTTTTGAAACATCCTCAAAGCCAAAATCGCCTTTATTTCTAAAAGCATAGTCCGTGATTTTTACCGAAGGAATCAAATCAAGTAACATCATATCCGACATTACGTTTCGCATTTCGGCACGATAAATCATAAAATCTTGGTCGGTAATATCTCTCGGAAATCCGTTGGTAATGATAATATCTCGCAGCCCGTCATTATCAAAATCGGTTGCCATCGGTGTCCAACTCCAATCTGTTTCTGCAATGCCAGCCAATAAACCTACTTCGCTAAATACAGGCTTGCCAGTTTTTGGATTTACGCCTTGATTCATCTGCAAAGTATTTCGTGGATATTGATAATCATAACCGTACTTTTCGTTGTTTTGGTAGGTTAGATAATTATTAGGTGGCAACATCATTTTCTTGCGGTAATTATCCGCAGGCATCATATCAACTGCCAAAATATCCACTAAACCATCATTATTGAGGTCGGCAACATCATTCCCCATTGCCGAGTATGAAGTATGCTTTAAATAATCGTGGGCTTGGTCGCTGAAAGTACCATTATGATTATTGATGTACAATAAATCGTTGGTCAAGTAATCGTTGGTTACATATACATCTTTCCAGCCGTCACGGTTAATATCGGTAATGTTGAGTCCTAAACCGTAGCCTTCAATCAGGATTCCTGCTTGTTTTGAAACATCCGTAAATACAGCGTGTTTCAATTTCGGGTCCCAATCGTTTCTATACAATTTATCGGTTCTTTTTGAAGAGCCATCCACAATTTTATCGTGATACTTGTTTGGATAACGAACATCTTCCATTTCGTTTACCAAAACGTACAAATCTAAATCGCCATCATTATCGTAGTCAAAAAAAGCGGCGTTCGTTGTATGAGTAGTATCGGCAACACCATATTCACTTGCCATGTCTTTGAAAGTCGGTACGCCATCTTTGCCTACTCCTTGATTGATGTACAACATATTTGCTCGTTCAGAAGCTACTTTTTTCACCGTTGCACATACATAAATATCTAATAATTTATCATTATTAATATCGACCAAAGCTACGCCAGAACACCATTTGCCTTCGGCAGCTACGTTAGCTTTTTGCGTAACATCTTCAAATTTCAACTTATTAGCTTCATCAACGCCTTTATTGAGGTACAATTTATTGGCTACTTGATTTCCCGTAAAGTAAATATCAGTAAGGTTGTCGTTGTTGAAATCACCCAGTGCTACACCGCCACCATTATATACATACTCGAATGCAAGTACGTTCATAGTGTCGTTTTCAACAATTCGGTTAGAGAAAGTAATGCCTGTTTCTTCGGCAGACAGTTTTGAGAAAAGTGTTCCTTCGTTGTTGCAAGAACATAAAAAGAAACTAAGAAAAATTGAGATGAGTAGTAAAGATTTTTTAAACATAAAATAAGATACATTAGGTTGGTTCATCAATAAGAATATAAAATTAACATGATTTTATATTAATTCTATACGTTTTGTTCCCATACCTCTGATTAATCTATATTATTTTACAAAATCCGAGCATTCGCTGATAATTACTTGATGAATACGAAAAAAGCCCGAAGAAATCTCCGAGCTTTTTTGGGAAAATAATATGATTTGTGAAATAAGCTTTCAGTTGTCAGCTATCAGATTATTATAAAAAGATTTATCGTCATCAGCAATCTAATTAACATGATTACAACGCCATAAATACTTTTAGCTGAAATCCGACAGCCTAAATTACTATTTCATTCATACTTATAAAGTACGTTTCAATTCTTTCATTTCGTAACATTCGATATTGTCGCCAACTTCGAGGTCGTTGAAGTTTTTCACAGAAAGGCCACATTCGTATCCGAATTTCACTTCTGCTACATCGTCTTTGAAACGTTTCAAGGCAGAAATTTCGCCTTCATGAACAACCACGAAGTCACGAATAACACGGATTTTATGGGCACGTTTCACCGTTCCGTCCAATACATAACAACCTGCTACTGTACCTACTTTAGAAATCTTGAATACATCACGGATTTCGATATTAGCAGTGATAACTTCTTCAAATGTTGGAGCTAATAAGCCTTCCATCGCATCACGAACATCATCAATTGCTTGGTAAATAACTGAATAAGTACGGATTTCGATTTGTTCGTTTTCTGCCAAACGACGAGCGTTTACGCTTGGACGAACTTGGAATGCAACAATTACAGCGTCTGAAGCAGAAGCCAACAATACGTCTGATTCTGAAACCTGGCCAACGCCTTTGTGAATAATACGAACTTGTACTTCTTCGGTTGATAGTTTCAATAATGAATCCGACAATGCTTCTACTGAACCATCCACGTCACCTTTCACAATTACGTTCAATTCTTTGAATGTACCAATTGCCTTACGACGACCGATTTCTTCAAGCGTAATATGTTTACGAGTACGTAAAGATTGTTCACGGATGATTTGCTCACGTTTGTTGGCAATTTCACGTGCATCACGCTCATTTTCCATTACGCTAAGTTTATCACCTGCGGCTGGTGCACCACTCAAACCTAATACTTGTACTGGTATTGAAGGCCCAGCTTCTTTTAATTTTACGCCACGGTAATCAAACATCGCTTTCACACGACCGTAATGAGCTCCCGCAAGCATCATATCACCTACTTTCAAAGTACCTGATTGTACCATGATATTGGCAACATAACCACGACCTTTATCTAATGAAGCCTCGATAACAGCACCTACTGCACGTTTATTAGGATTGGCTTTCAATTCTAATAATTCTGCTTCTAACAATACTTTCTCTAATAATTCATTAATACCTAAACCTGATTTAGAAGAAATTTCTTGGGTTTGGTATTTACCCCCCCATTCTTCAACCAGCATATTTTTGATAGATAATTGCTCACGAATTTTCTCAGTATTTGCACCCGGCTTATCTACTTTCGAGAAAGCAAAAACGATAGGTACGCCTGCTACCATTGCGTGGTTGATAGCTTCCTCTGTTTGTGGCATCACGGCATCATCGGCTGCAATTACGATAATGGCAACGTCTGTCAACTTAGCACCTCTGGCACGCATGGCTGTAAACGCCTCGTGACCCGGAGTATCTAAGAAAGTAATTCTACGACCATCGTCATGTTTTACTGAATACGCACCAATGTGCTGTGTAATACCCCCTGCTTCACCAGCCGCTACTTTTGCACGACGGATGTAGTCAAGTAAAGAAGTTTTACCGTGGTCAACGTGACCCATAATGGTTACGATTGGAGCTCTCGGTAATAAATCTTCTGGAGCATCCTCCGCTTCAACAATTGCCGATTCGATTTCTTCTTCTGCCGAAACGAACTGAACATCAAAACCAAATTCTTCGGTAATTAAAGCAATGACATCTGCTTCAAGACGTTGGTTGATTGAAACGAACATTCCTAAACTCATACAAGTAGAAATAATTTCGTTTACAGATACATCCATTAAAGAAGCTAATTCACTTGCTGAGATAAACTCAGTTACTTTCAAGATTTTTGCTTCTTCGTTTTCTGCTAACTGACGTTGTTCGTCTCTTTCTGCACGGAACTTACGTTTTACACGACGTTCTTTAGCACCAAAGTTCGACTTCGTGGTTTGTCCTTGCAGACGAGCCATCGTAGCCTTGATTTGGTCTTGGATTTGTTTTTCAGAAACTTCGCCTTTTACTTCTTTCTTAGGAGCATTTCCAGCATTATTGTTATTATTATTATTGCCTCCTTGCTTCTTCTTAAAGTTGTTGTTTGCGTTGTTATTATTATTGTTCTGATTGTTGTTATTGTTATTCGTATTGTTTGAACCAGTGTTACTATTATTACCTTGGTTATTAGGTTTTTTAGCATTAGGGTCATTCGTAGCTGGAGCGTTGTTTGGTACTCCGTCTTTTTTCGGACGAGGTGCACCTCTTTCATTACGGATTTCAGCTTCAGTTACTTTTGCTCCACCCGGTTTATCAATACGCTTGCGTTTCTTCTTGTTATTGTTGTTGTTTCTCGAACCACCACGAGAAGGCTCAACTGGCAAGGCAATTTTACCTAAAACCGTAAGTCCTTTCAACTGCTCGCCTTTTGCTTCAATCAATTCAACATTTGAAGTATCCTCTGGGATTTCGTCGTTACGACCTAACTTTTGAACTGGAGCAGGGCGTTGTTGTTGAGGTTGTTGAGGCGTGTTTGGCGTAAATGAATTTCCTCCACCTTGCTGAGCAGGACGGTTATGGTTTTGTTGATTTACATTACCACCCCCTTGTTGCTTGTTGTGCTGTGGGTTTTGGTTATGATTTCCTCCTCCCTGTTGCTTATTATGCTGTGGATGTTGGTTCTGATTCCCGCCACCGTGCGGCTTATTTTGTTGGTTTTGGTTATTATTCCCTCCGCCTTGTGGCTTGTTGTGTTGGTTTTGGTTATTGTTATTATTCACCCCACCTTGTGGTCTATTGTGTTGATTCTGATTATTGGCTGGTGTTGCTGCTACTTCAGTAGGTTTTGGTGCAACCGCTATTGGTGTTACGACTTCTTCTATCACGACAGGTTTCTCCACCACAACCACAACAGGCTCTGGTTTTGGAGCTTCTTCAACCTTTTCCACTTTGGCAGGTTCAACTACTTTAATTGGTTCTGCTGCTACTACCGCTGGAACAGGCTCTGGTTTTACTACTTCTACTTTAATTTCTACCGGCTTAGGCTCTGGTTTTACAGGCTCTACATTTACAATTACTGGCTCTTCTACTTTTGGCTCTGGTTTAGGTTCGGGCTTTGGTTCTGCTTGAACGGGCTTCGGAGGAATTGGATTTCCTTTAGCATCTAATTCAATTTTACCAAGTACTTTAAACTGTACTTCTGCTCTTCCCAAAATTACGTCAGCGTCTTTTTCAACCTTTGGTTGTTCGGGTGCTTTAGTTGGCTCTACTGCTTTGTCTTTTTCTCTAAAGTATAAAGGTAAGCCATCATCCTGCTTTTTAGCAGGTACTACAATCTCTTCAGCTGGTTTTGAAGCCGAAGAAGCACTGACATCTTTCAAGAGAGATTCAGCACCATATTCTTTTGCTACGAGCTTGAGTTGCTCAAAATTAAGTTTGGCGTTGGGGTTGTTCTCAACCTTATGGCCTTTGACAGAGAGATATTGAACAATGGTTGAGGTTCCCACGTTAATCTGCTTTGCCACAAGGCTCAAACGCATCATTTTATCTTCTGCCATAATTTCTGTTGATACTTTTCTATAATAATTTCAAATTTTAAGTAATGAATGATAGAATAGCTTTGATGAGTAAGTGAAATAAAACAATGACTATTCTATCATTCAATCACTTACTCATTCTAAATTATTCAAACTCTGAACGTAGAATTGATAATACCTCGTTTACGGTTTCTTCTTCAAGTTCTGTACGGCGAATCAACTCATCGCTGTTTAATTTCAGAACTTGTTTTGCCGTATCCAAGCCGATTTTGTGTAATTCTGCAATTACCCAATCTTCGATTTCATCAGAAAACTCAGTTAAATCAACGTCTTCTTCATCAACTTCACTTTCTTTAATATCACGATAAACGTCCAATTCGTAACCAACCAACTTTCCAGCTAACTTGATATTCTGTCCGCCTTTACCAATTGCCAACGACACTTGGTCTGGTTGTAAATACACCGCAATTCTTTTTCTTTCTTTATCAATATTCATTGAACTTACTTTCGCTGGGCTTAATGCACGGCCCACCAAAAGCTCAAGGTTTTCTGTATAATTGATAACGTCGATGTTTTCATTCTGTAATTCACGAACTATTCCATGAATACGAGAACCCTTCATCCCTACACAAGCACCTACTGGGTCTATGCGGTCGTCATACGATTCTACGGCAACTTTTGCACGCTCGCCCGGCTCACGTACTACCTTACGAATCATAATTTGTCCGTCATAAATCTCAGGAATTTCTTGCTCAAACAAACGTTCCAAGAAAACAGGTGAAGTACGTGAAAGAATAATCTTTGGCGTACCATTATTCATATCTACTTTATGAATTACCGCTTTTACGGATTCACCTTTTTTGAAACGGTCTTTCTGAATCATCTCCGACTTCGGCAAAGTCAATTCATTGCCTTCGCTATCAGTGATGATAAATTCTTTCCCAATAATTTGATACACATCACCCGTTACCATTTCTCCTACTAAGTCTTTGTATTTATCAAAGAGACCCTCTTTTTCTAAATCTTTAACTTTTTGGATCAATGTCTGACGAGCCGTTTGAACAATTCTACGACCGAAATCCTCTAATTTGATTAACTCAGCTACTTCTTCACCGATTTCAAAATCAGGTTCAATCAACTTCGCTTCAGCCAATGGAATTTTGTCGTAATCCCAAATATCTTCTGAATTATCATCAACGATTTCACGTGTACGCCACATTTCTAAGTCGCCACTTTCAGGGTTGATAATTACGTCAAAATTTTCGTCTGTACCGTATCTCTTACGAATCATCGTGCGGAATACGTCTTCCAGCACTTTTATCATCGTCGGGCGGTCAATGTTTTTTTCTTTTGCAAAATCCGCAAACGACGAAATTAACTCTGCACTGTTCATCTTTTCATAATTTTATTAATGAGCAAAAAAGCCAAGCAGTAAAAATGTATAAGTAAGAGATGGTTCTCTAAAGCTCAACAATTCAACAATTCGGCAACTCGACCATTATTTAAACGATATTTGTACTTTTGCTTGTTGTATGCTCGAAAAAGGAATTGTGATAGCTTCAACAATTGGCTCTACTTTCTTACTTTTTGTTTTTTTGATTTCTTCCTTGAAAAGAATTCCCTCATCATTTACATCTTCCAACACTCCTACTTTCTCGATACTTTCTTTTAAAATTACTTTCAAATTTCTACCAATGTTTTTGGTAAATTGGCGTTTGGAAGCCAACGGAAAGTCGATACCCGGAGACGAAATTTCTAAATTGTAAGCTCCCGTTATTAAATCGTTGGTTTCGATATAATGGGCTAATCTTCTACTTACAGAGGCACATTCTTCTATTTTGATACCTTCGTCGGTATCTAATAAAATAGTGATGTTTGTTCTTGTTTTACCAGCACTTACCTGAATATCTACGATAAACAATCTACCTTCTTCAAGATATGGTTCGATAAGTTCGGCGATTTTCTCTTTTGTCATTTTTCTTTCACGATTTCATCATCGTGCTACAATCTAATAAACAAAAAAGAGGGATTATCGACCCCTCTTCCTTTAATTTCTCTGCAAAAGTAATACATTTTATGAAAGAAAACAAGTTTAACGTAGCCTTTACACGCTTTTTAATCAACTAATTATCTTTTAGATTTTTTATCCTGATATTTCTCTTCACTTTTCATTTTTTAGAGATTCACCCTAAAGCTAAATCCATGTTTTTCAAAAGCTAAACTTTCATAAAAAGCATGGGCTTCGTGGCGTTTTAGGTTGCTGGAAAGTACCAATTTATAACAACCTACTTCCTTACAACGCTCCATTGCAAAATTCATCATGGCTTTTCCAATGCCTTTTCCTTGTACTTCGTCTGCCACTACTACGTCTTCAACCACGCCCGAAGGTGTACCCACATGTGCCAAATTATCCATAATCAATAAAGCAAAAGTACCAATGATGCCAGCTTCGTTTTCAGCCACATACACTTTATAATTAGGATAAACCGCCATCTTGGCAAAGAGTGTTTCTGCTTGTTCGATACTCAAAACTTTACCCTTGTCTAATACCGTAGCATAGAGATTTAGAATAGCAGGTAAATCTGCTTTTGTGGCTTGCCTAATCTGAATATTCATGGTTTTAAGAAAAAAAATATTACTTTTGGTCAAAATTTAACCTTGACTTTAGAACGTGGCTAAAATAGTTAATTATTTTAAAATGAACTCCATATCCTAAGAATATCCTTAGATTTGAAGTATTTTTTAAAGTCCAAAGCTTCTAAAATCAAAAATCAGAAATCAAAACAATGTCATACGGTTTATTAAAAGGAAAGAGAGGTATCATCTCTGGAGCATTAGATTCCAACTCAATCGCTTGGAAAGTAGCTCAACGTGCTAAAGAAGAAGGAGCAATTATTACACTCACAAACGCTCCTTTGGCGATGCGAATGGGAGAAATCAACAAATTGGCGGAAGAGTGCGAGGCAAAAATTATTCCTGCCGATGCTACTTCAGTAGAAGATTTGGAAAAACTTTATGCAGGCTCAATGGAAGCTTTAGGCGGAAAAATTGATTTCGTATTACATTCAATCGGTATGAGTACTAACATTCGTAAAAACCGCCCATATAGCGATTTGAACTACGAATGGTTTATGAAATCTTTAGACGTTTCGGCTCTTTCTTTTCACAAAATGTTGCAAGTAGCTGATAAAATGGACGCTATCGCCAACAATGGTTCTGTTGTGGCTTTGTCTTATATCGCTGCACAACGTTCTTTCCCTGACTATACAGATATGGCTCAAGCAAAAGCGATGTTAGAATCTATCGCTCGCTCTTATGGCTATCACTACGGAAAGAAAAATGGAACAAGAGTAAACACTGTTTCACAATCGCCAACCAAAACTACTGCGGGTACTGGTATTTCTGGCTTTAATGCTTTCTATGAATATGCCAACGAAATGTCGGCTTTAGGAAATGCTACGGCTGACGAATGTGCTGACTATGTAATTACTTTGTTCTCTGACCTTACTAAAAAAGTAACGATGCAAAACTTATTCCACGACGGTGGTTTTAGCTCGGTAGGTATTTCAGAAGAAATCGTAGCAAGAATGAGCTAAATAAAGTATTGATAATTTTTCAATCTTTGGAACAATTATCAATCATAGTAATCATTTAAGATTTACAAAATAGAAAGAGTGGTCAAAATTAGTTTTTTGACCACTCTTTTTTTTATTCATTTTATACTTTTGGAAACTCGTACTACAAATACTTATTTTTACACTTAAAACCTCATCACTTATGTCTAATATTTTAGATTATTTTATTCATGCTTTTACACATCTACGCCGTGATAGTAAAAACGGAGGTGCTCCGCACAAACCTATTTTGCTATTAGCCATTATTCATGAATATGAATTAGGACATATCCCCGACCACAAGATTTATATTAGTCCAGAACTTACCCATTCATTCTCTCTTTTTTGGAATCAATTGGTTACTACTGCACATGACCCAAGATTTACTTTACCTTTTTTTCATCTTACAGGCGAAAAAGGGAATTGGTGGCAATTAATGCCTAATGTAGGTTGTGAATTATGGATTGAAAATGCTGGCTCGATGCGAAGTTTTGGCAATTTGAGTGCAGCAGTGGCTTATGCAATGATTGATATAAATTTGGCAACTTTGTTATTAAATCAAGAAAGTAGAAATATCCTAAAACAAGTATTGCTAAAAACCTATTTCCCCCACAAGACGCTCCAACAAGATTCTTTTGAACAAGATAATTACTTTGCTCAACTCAAAAATGATATTTATGAGCCTTCCATTGCTTATAAAAGTAAATTAGAAGATTTAAAGAAAAACCTCGACCCCGAAACCTATCAAATAGAAGTATATAATAGAGGTACTATTTTTAGAAGAGAAGTAGTAAAAATCTATGATGCTACTTGTGCTATGTCTGGATTAAGCGTGTCGGCTTCTTTTAGTATTTCGATGGTGGACGCTTGTCATATTATTCCTTTTGCTATCGGGTTTGACAATACGTTGAGTAATGGTATTGCTCTTTGCCCCAATCTTCATAGGGCTTTTGACCGTGGATTGATTGCCGTAAACGACCATTACGAAATAATCATATCAAAATCTTTTAAAGAAAATCGAGAAAGTGATTATAGTTTTTATCAATTAGAAGGCAAAAACATTGTATTACCCCAACAAACCGCATATCAACCCGCTTTAGAAAATTTTGCTTGGCATCGAGAGAATGTTTTTAAGAGGTAGATTGGATTGAAAAAATTGCTGTTACCATTAATCAATCCAAAATACTATTTCAAACCTTAAAGCCATGACTTTAAGGTTTTTACATTTTAAAAATAGAGTTTCAAAAGAACTCAAAGCTTAAAGCTCATAGCTTATCGCTTATTTAGCTCTTAAACTGCTTGAATCTAAGTCACTCCTCAAAGCTTCTCTTTACTTTCTTTAAGCCTCAGTCTTTATGCTAAAAGCTTCTTTGTCAAAGCTTAAATTAGCTCTTGACATTCTTTTTGGTGGTATTTTGAACCTAAAAGGGTGTCGGAAGAACCTAAAAGGGTCTCCTGACATCCTTTTTTGCGGTATTTTGCGGTAAAAAGGTTCTTCGGAGAACCTAAAAGGGTCTCTCGACATCCTTTTTTGCGGTATTTTGCGGTAAAAAGGTTCTCCGAAGAACCTAAAAGAATGTCTGGAGAACCTTTTAGGTTCTTTTTGGACTATAAAAACCGCAAAATACCGCAAAATGCTCTCTCGGTAGTAGCTAAAAGTATCATTGGCTTTGCTTTATGGTATATCATAGATAGTTTAGGGATATGCGTATTTGTAGGAAAAATATCGAAGCAGATACAAATAAGTAGCTTGAAAGTTTTCTGAAAAAATAAACACCTAAAAACCAACAACTTAACAATTTATTTATTATTTTCATACTGTTAAATAGCTTCTACACTCACTGACGATAAACCGTCTATAAGGCATATCATCAGTTGTTTAAGTAGAAGTATTTAGGGTAATTATCTTTCTACTTAAAAAAATCAGACAATGGAAAATCGCATTTCATTCACCCTCACTGATGCTGAACAAGCCCAAATTAATCAGCATCTCAACAGCATTTTAGCTATCCTCCAACCCAAAGCAGTGGTTTTAGATGCCAGCGACCGTATGGAGATTCTCAAGATGGCAGATGGCACACTTCCTTTTACAGAAAAAGCCATAGGTTACATGCACAGCAACCCTGCTTTTAAGCCCGACTTTGTTAGTCTCGAAGAAGCTGACATTGATTTGAATGCTTATAAACTGGGGAAACAGTTTTTGACTTACGCTCAACAGGTTATTAGGGTTATTGAGGACATTTGTTTTTTGTCGGGCTCAGAAGCGTATTCTGCTGCCTTAGTATATTACCGAAATGTAAAGATGCAAGCGGAACTTAAACAACCGGGAGCTAAAGATATTTATGAAGATTTAGCCAAACGCTTTGTAAAAAAGAGTAGTAAGAAGAGTAAAGAGTGATAGGGTTAGTATTTTTTGTTTGGCACGAGTTGGAAACTCGTGCTACTTTTATCTGTGGTTGGTCTTCCGAATAGCAATGGTAGGGAGACCAGCAACGTGTTAAGATTGAGATAAAATACATCCTTTTCTATCATTCATTTTTTGTATATTCGTTAAGTAAAACGGTTTTCAATTTATCAATAGAATCTATTATGACTATCGTACTCAAAAAAGGACAGAAACTTGAAGAAGTGCTACCACCCAATATATCCGCAAAGGGTAGTAAAAAATTAAATGCCAAAAAGTATGTTGGCATGGTTAAATCAGCAGAAGACCCATTAGAAATTCAAAGAAGAATCCGTAATGAGTGGGAATAAAATATTAATCGACACCAATATTGCTATTTATTTATTCAATGGTGATGATGACTTGGGAAATATTCTTCAAGACACTGAGGCTTATGTTTCTTTTATTAATCAGCTTGAACTATTAGGGCATAAAACAATAACGCCTCAAGAGGAAAATTGGTTAGAATTATTTTTAGAGGAATGTAATATCATGGATTTTAACAAAGGGATTAAAGATATTACTATTCGTTTACGCCGTAAGTACGCCCTCAAATTACCAGATGCAATTGTAGCTTCCACAGCCATTTTTTTAGGAATTCCACTTATTTCAGCCGATAGACATTTTGATAAAATTGCAGAATTAACATTTATCCTATATGAGTCTAATAAATAAGTTGGTTTCATAAGGGGATGAATACAAAAACGCCCTGTCTTCACGAGCGTTTTTGTAAGTGTTTTGTACGAGTTGGAAACTCGTGTTACTGTTTACACCAAACCTTCTTTTAATAAATCGTGAAGGTGAATAAAGCCTAATGGTTTATTATTTTCTACTACAATCAATTGAGTGATGTTTTTGGCTTGCATAATTTGAAGAGCTTCTACGGCAAAAGCATCTGGTTCAATAGATTTTGGGGCTACGGTCATAATATCTTTTGCAGTAAGTCCCGTTAAATTATCATGTACATTTAGCATCCTTCGTACATCACCATCCGTGATAATACCAGCCAGTTCTTGTTTTGAATCCAGTACGGCAGTAGCTCCCAGACGCTTAGAACTGATTTCTAAAATAGCTTCTTTGATATTTGAATGTTCAAAAACGATAGGTAATTCGTGATTTGGATAAATATCTGATACCTTTAGATAGAGTTTTTTACCTAATGCTCCTCCGGGATGATATTTGGCAAAATCTTGACTATTAAAACCACGGCATTCTAATAAGCATACCGCCAGAGCATCGCCCAAGGCTAATGCTACTGTTGTACTGGTAGTTGGAGCAAGATTGAGTAAATCGGCTTCTTTCTCGGCAAGGGCATGTAGAATAAAATCTGCATTTTTCCCAAGATAAGAGCTTGGATTTGAAACCATTGCAATTAATTTTACACCAGTACGCTTGATAAGAGGTACTAAAACCTTAATTTCTGGGGTATCACCAGACTTAGAAATACACATTACGGTATCGTCATTTTGTATCATTCCTAAGTCGCCATGAATAGCATCGGCAGCGTGCATAAACAAAGCGGGCGTTCCAGTAGAATTAAGTGTAGCCACAATTTTCTGTGCAATGATTGCAGATTTCCCAATACCCGTAATCACAAACCTTCCTTTGGCGTTAAGTAGGTGATTTACACATGATTCAAAGGAAGAATCAATTGATGGGATAATTTTTAGGATAGCATTTGCTTCTTCCTCTAAAACTTTTTTTGCAGTTGATTGGATATTTTTTACTAATTTCAATGTTAGAAACAGTTTTTAAATACTGATTTTGTGTTAAATTTATTACAAAGATAAAGGATTATTAACCACGATATTAATCAAAAAACCTTATTCAAGTTTCAAAAACAATGAGTATCACACAAGAAACCACCGACTTTTTAAAAGAGAAACTCAAGGAGACTTTTGGATTTTCCCAGTTCCGTGGTGAACAAGAAGATATTATAAAAAATATTCTTTCGGGTGAAAACACTTTTGTTATCATGCCGACAGGAGCAGGGAAATCGCTTTGCTATCAGATGCCAGCCATTGCTATGGGTGGTACTGCGATTGTGATTTCACCATTGATTGCTCTGATGAAAAATCAGGTAGATCAAATGAACGCATTTGGTATTAACGCTCAGTTTTTAAACTCTTCGTTGAACCGTGCAGAAATGACAAAAGTAAAGAATGCTGTAATTAAAGGAGATGTAAAATTACTTTACATTGCTCCTGAATCTCTTACTAAAGAAGATAATTTAGCATTTTTAAAACAAGCAAAAATCTCTTTTGTAGCTATCGACGAAGCTCACTGTATTTCGGAATGGGGTCATGATTTTCGCCCTGAATACCGCCGCATTCGCTCTATTGTAGAAAGTATTGATACCAAACTTCCTATTATTGCTCTTACGGCTACGGCAACACCAAAAGTACAACAAGATATTCAGAAAAACCTGAATATGGATGATGCTCGTTTGTTCAAGTCTTCATTCAACCGCAAGAACCTTTACTATGAAATTCGTGCAAAACGTGATGATGTAGATAAGCAAATTATCAAGTACATCAAAGCCAATCATGGGAAATCAGGTATTATCTATTGCTTGAGCAGAAAGAAAGTAGAAGAAATCGCCAATTTATTAAATGTAAATGGTATCAGAGCTTTGCCTTATCATGCAGGCTTAGATGGCGACGTTCGTATGGCTAACCAAGAGGCTTTCTTGAACGAAGAAACCGACGTAATGGTAGCAACGATTGCTTTCGGAATGGGTATCGACAAACCAGATGTTCGTTTTGTTATCCACTACGACGCTCCGAAATCTTTAGAAGGATATTATCAAGAAACAGGAAGAGCAGGACGTGATGGCTTGGAAGGTACTTGTATTATGTTCTATGCAAAAGAAGACATTAATAAATTAGACAAATTCAATAAAGACAAAACCGTTACTGAGCGTGATACTGCCCGAATGCTATTGCATGAAATGGTACATTATGCCAATTTAGGTACTTGTCGCCGCCGTCAGTTATTAAATTATTTTGGCGAACACGTTGAAAAAGATTGTGGCTACTGCGACAACTGTAATAAACCAACACCAAAATATAAAGTAGAAGAAGCCGTAGTATTGGCTTTGAAAACAGTAGAACTAACAGGCGAACGCTTCGATGCACAACATATAGCTGATATTTTGATGGGTTATAAGAGCCAATACGTTGGTAGCTATGAACACAACAAAATTGAAACTTTCGGGAAAGCAAAATCTTTATTCAAACTAAATGCTGATGAAGATGAAGACGACGAAGACGAAGATGAGGACGAAGTAGAATTTTCGGATGAAGAAGATGAGGATGGAAATCCAATTCCGAAACCGAAAAAATCAAAACCAGTAAAAGCAAAAAGCAGAAAAAATGCAGAACCTGAGCCTATCGAACAATGCGTTTCGATGGTACGCCAGATTGCAGTACTGGGCTTCTTAGAAAAAGATGTGGAAAACTATGGCGTATTGAAACTTTCTGAAAAAGGAAAAGAATACATCAAAGACCCATATCCATTGACGCTCTCGAAAGACCACGATTACGAAAACGAGAAAATCGAAGAAGACGAAGAAAAAGAAGCAGCTTCAGGCAGTGGTTCTTATGATGTAGCCTTATTTGAATTGCTTAAAAATCTTCGTAAAAAGATTGCCAAAGAAAAAAATCTTCCTCCTTATGTTATCTTCCAAGATCCATCGTTAGAGGAAATGGCAACTACTTATCCAACCACTAAAGATGAGATGGCTCAGATTAATGGTGTGGGCATGGGTAAAGTAGTAAAATTTGGTCGTCAGTTTATTGATTTAATCAAAAAATACGTTGAAGATAACGAGATTGAAACCGCAACCGAAGTAGTAGTAAAATCGGCAGTTAATAAATCGAAAATCAAAATTCATATTATCCAACAAGTAGATAGAAAAGTAGATTTAGACATTATTGCTGACCAGAAAGAACTTACGATGGCAGAATTGATTGAAGAAATCGAACATATCTGTTATTCGGGAACAAAACTCAATCTTGATTATTATATCAACCAAGTAGTTGAGCCAGATAAGCAAGAAGAGATTTTCGACTACTTTATGGAAGCAGAATCAGACAATATTGCCGTAGCTTTAGAAGAATGTAATATTGATGATATTACAGAAGAAGAATTAAGATTGATGCGAATCAAATTCTTGAGCGAAGTAGGAAACTAATACATTGTGCCTTTGAATGAGGTAGTAACCCCAATCATTCAAAGGCACAAGTTAAAGTAAAGTATTAAACAATCGTGCAGAATTATTTTAGAATTGTAAATGTTGTAACATTTTGAAATTTAGTATTTTAAATTCACAACACAACATCGCTACGGCGAACCGTTCACAATTCAGCACTCATATTTTAACATTGCCCCATGATAGTTTCTAATGATAAAAAGCTTGTTAGATAAAGCCTCTTACTTAAGCCCAGTATCATTAAATCCTAAGAAAATAACAATCAATGAATACACTAATTTTAGGCTCTGGCGGACGTGAACACGCTTTTGCTTGGAGAATTGCCCAGAGTACACTTTGTGAAAAATTATTTGTAGCACCCGGCAACGCAGGTACAGCACAAATTGCCACAAATTTACCCATTGCTTATAATGATTTTGAAAAAATAGCAGATGCCGTTTTAGAACATCATATCGAGCTAATTATTGTTGGGCCAGAAGAACCATTAGTAAAAGGCGTTAGAAATTATTTTCAGTCGAGAGAAGATTTACAACATGTTTTAATGGTAGGGCCGGATGCACACGGAGCTATGTTGGAAGGTTCAAAAGACTTTTCAAAAAACTTCATGTTGAAGTACGGAATCCCAACGGCAAAATCTCAGACTTTCACTAAAGATACCCTCGACGCAGGTTTAAGCTATCTTGAAAACCAAAAATTACCTATCGTTTTGAAAGCAGATGGCTTGGCGGCAGGTAAAGGGGTTATTATTGCTCAAACTTTAGACGAAGCCAAAGATGCACTTACAGAAATGTTGGTGGATGCTAAATTTGGAGATGCCAGCAGTAAGGTAGTCATTGAAGAATTTTTAACAGGAATTGAACTATCCGTTTTTGTATTGACAGACGGCGATTCGTATAAAATCTTACCAGAAGCCAAAGACTACAAACGTATCGGCGAAGCAGATACAGGTTTGAATACTGGTGGAATGGGAGCAGTATCGCCCGTGCCTTTTGCCACAGCTAAATTCATTGAGGCTGTTGACAACCAAGTAATCAAGCCTACAATGGCAGGCTTAAAAGCAGAAGGTATCAAATATAATGGCTTCATCTTTATTGGTTTAATGAACCACGAAGGCGAACCTTATGTAATTGAATACAACGCTCGAATGGGCGACCCAGAAACAGAAGTAGTATTACCAAGAATAGAATCAGATTTCTTAGCCTTGATGATTGCTACGGCTAAAAATGAACTTCACGAAGCAGCCTTTACGGTAAGTAAACAACACGCCGTAACCACGGTTGTAGTAGCGGGAGGTTATCCGAATGAGTATAAAAAAGGAGATGTAATCGTGGGCTATGATACCATCAGCGAAGCGATGATTTTCCATGCTGGAACAAAATTAGAAAACGATTTAGTAGTAACGAATGGCGGTAGAGTAATGGCTCTTACGGGAATGTCTAATACTTTAGAAAAAGCCATTCAAAAATCTCAAAAAGCTGCCCATGATGTGCTTTTTGATGGAAAATATTATCGAAAAGATATTGGGTTAGATGTGTTGAGGTATTAATTATACTTAATGTAATACACATAAAGTGAATGAAAGCACAGACACAGAGCGTTGAAAAGCTTTGATTCACTCTTATCATTATGGGATGTAAATCATGCTCCTCAGGGAGTTGCGGAACTAAAAATAAACAAGATGGTGCAACAGTAAGCGGTTGTCAGAACAATGGAGCTTGTAGTACTGGAGGTTGTAATAAAATGAATGTATTCGACTGGTTGTCGAATATGGATATTCCAACTTTCAATAAGTTTAACATTGTTGAAGTAAAATTTAAAGGAGGAAGAAAAGAGTATTTTAGAAATACCAACCAAATTGAACTTTACGCTGGCGACCCTGTGATTGTTGACGTACCAAGTGGTCATCATCTTGGTTTTGTGTCTTTACAAGGTGAACTTGTAAGGCTACAAATGTTGAAAAAAGGCTTGAAAGATAACGAAGACATTAAAGTTATTTATCGAAAAGCCAACGAAAAAGACCTTGAAAAACACGACCAAGCCGTTGCACGTGATTATCCGACGATGTACCGTACTCGTGAAATTATCAAGGACTTAAAACTGAACATGAAACTTTCAGATGTAGAGTTTCAGTCAGATAATACCAAAGCCATTTTTTATTACTCTTCCGACGACCGTGTGGACTTCAGAGAGTTAATTAAAATGTTGGCAAGCGAGTTTAAAGTAAGAGTAGAAATGAAACAAATTTCACTTCGCCAAGAAGCAGCCAGAGTAGGCGGTATTGGTGTTTGTGGAAGAGAATTATGTTGCTCTACTTGGCTGACGGATTTTAAAAACGTAACAACGTCTGCGGCTCGTTATCAAAACCTTTCTTTGAATCCTGTAAAACTTTCTGGTCAGTGTGGGCGATTGAAATGTTGCTTAAACTATGAACTTGAAACTTATATGGATGCCTTGAAGGACATTCCGACCATTGATAAATCTTTGTTGACGGTAAAAGGGGAAGCCTTTTTACAGAAAACAGATATTTTTAAAAGAGTGATGTGGTTTGGATACAGAGGCGAAGAAAGTAACTGGATTCCTGTTTCGGTAGAGCGTGTCAAAGAAATTATGGCTTTGAACGAAAAAGGAATCAGACCACAATCTATTGACGGAGCAGAATCTGCTAAAATAGATTTAGAAATTGAAAAAGGTGCTGGCCCATTGAATGCCGATTTGGATAAAATGGATAAAAAGTACGGTGGTAACAAAAAGAATGTTGATAAGAAAAAAGGAGAACGTCCGGACATAAAGGCTGACAAAAAAGAGTTTAGTCGCCCAGAAAGAAAAGACTTCAAAGCTGAAAAAAGAGAGCATCGCCCAGAGCAGCGTTCGCACGTGAAAGTAGATGAGAAGCCTCAACAAGAAAAGGGGCATCAGCATCCAAAAGCACAAGGACAAAAAGCTCAGGAGCAGAAGCCTAATAATCATCAGCCAAAGCAACATAAACCTCAGCATCAACACAAACCTAAACCTCAGCAACAGCCAAATGTTTCGGCAAATGCTGCCAACGAGCCACAGGAGAAGTTGCCACAGCAACCAAAAGTACAGAATAACCAAGGTAACAAAAAACCTCAGTATTCAAACCAAAAACCAAATCGTCCGCAACAGCAACAGCCTCGGAACAATCGTAATAACAATAATGACGATAGCAAAGCAGTTTCATAAAAGCATAGGATTTCGTAAAGTCAATAAAACTCCCATAAAAGGAGTTTTATTGGCTTTATTGGCTATCTGTTCTTTCATACTTACTTCATGCGATAGCAATACTATCTTGAAGGATAATTATGATATTCCAGATGCCAAATGGTATATCAAAGACACGCCTACTTTTACTTTTGAAGTAAAAGACACGCTAACGGCATATAATGTTTTTTATACCATTCGCAACAACCGCTCGTATCCTTATTACAACCTTTACCTTACGCATTACCTAACTTCGCCATCAGGAAAAATTATTCATCAAAAATTAGATGAAGTAATTTTATTCGACCAAAGTACTGGGCGACCTTTGGGTGAAGGCTTAGGCGATATTTACGACCATAAAGTTTTAGCTTTCAAAGATTTTCATTTCCCACAAAAAGGAACTTACAAAATACAAATTCGCCAGTATATGCGACAAGACCCCCTCGTGGACATTGTCAGTGCAGGATTTTCGATTGAAAAAGTTGTTCATTAATTGTAAACAATTGACTTCTTAGATAAGTAATTTAGCAATACAGAATTACGAATTGAGAATTGAGATTCATCCTACAAAACTCAATTAACAGCGTCGTTTATTTTACTAAGAAAACTTAATCATGCAGAAATATCTTCCTTTATTCCCGCTTAATTTGGTGGTTTATCCGATGGAAGCCCTCAATCTTCACATCTTCGAACCTCGATACAGAACCCTCATCAACGAATGTCTTGATAATGGTACTACCTTCGGTATTCCTGCTTTTATCAATGGTAAACTTCCCGGTTTTGGAACAGAAGTGAAAGTAACGGCTCTTTCTAAAAAATATGAAGACGGAAGAATGGACATCAAAACCGAAGGCATTAGAGTATTTAGAATCTTGGACTTTCAAAATCCTATGGCTCTAAAACCCTACGCTGGCGGACTTTTAGAAATGTTGCCTATGCCCGAAGTAAGACCTTTTGTAATGGTCGGTTTGGTAGAAAGAGTAAAAACACTTTATCGTTTTATCGACGAAGAAAATACTTTTGATGTCAACAAACCTCAGCCCTACTCCTATCAGATAGCTCATAAAATTGGTTTGACTTTAGAGGAAGAATATCAATTATTAAAAATGCCTACCGAAGCCGAAAGACAAGGTTATTTGATTCAAAATTTAGAAAGAATCATCAATACTTTACAAGAAATAGAGCGAACCAAAGAGCGAATCAGTATGAATGGGCATTTTAAAAACCTCGACCCTTTGAATTTTTGAGGCATCTTATAATTGAGAGAATGAGTGAGTAGTGATTTAATCTTTACGGAGTTAAGATTATTGTGGATTTGGGATTTCGGAAATTGGGTAAGGTAAAATGACTTAATAAATCAGAAAGCCGAAATCAGACATCCGACATCCCATCACATTCATCATTCAAAGCTCACAATTCAGTACTTAATATTTTAATATATATCTTCGATGAAAATTGCTGTTTGGCATAATTTACATAGTGGTGGCGGAAGTCGTGCTTTACAGTATCATATCCACGGTTTGGTAGAACAAGGGCATCATGTTGAAGTGTGGGCATCAGACCCCGATGCAGGCGGTTTTATGAAATTGCCTTCGAGTGTAGTACTTCATAAAGTGGCTTTGCATCATTCAAAGGCAAATCCAAGTTTCAAAGAGAAAATTTCCTTATTGTTTTTTGAAAAAGAAGCCAATATGTTGGCCATGGAAGCCCACTGCCAGCAATGTGCTGATGAAATTCATGCAGGTAATTTTGATGTACTCTTAGCCAATAGCTGCTCATATTTTGCCGTTCCATTTATTGGGCGTTTTGTGAAAATTCCAAAAGTTTTGTACTTGGGCGAACCGATGCGTTTCTTGTACGAAGCCATGCCCAAACAAGTATGGGAAGCTCCCGAAAGAACACAAAGTAAATTCAGCCTTGAGTACTGGACGCATTCTTTTGCGAATGCTTGGCGTTTTAATCGCTTCCGTACTTATGTGAGAGAAGAATGGAAAAACTACAAAGCTTTTGATAAAGTATTAGTAAACTCATACTTCTCTGCCGAAAGTTGCGAAAGAGTATATGGTTTGCCTTCAGAAGTATGCTATTTGGGTATTGACACAAGTATTTTTAAACCTGTGGCAAAGCCTTCAAAAAACACGCCTTATGTAGTGGGTTTGGGGAGTTTTATGCGTCATAAAAATCCTGAGTTTGCCATTCGTGCCATTGCACAAATCAAAGAAAATCGTCCCAAAATCGTTTGGATTGGAAATTTAGCTGATGATGCCTACGGTACAGAAATGGCTACGCTTGCCCAACAACTTGGCGTAGTACTTGAGTTTAAAAAGATGGTTTCTGACGATGAGCTGATTAGGCTGTTAGGCGGAGCTATCTGTATGGTTTATACTTCTAAACTCGAACCTTTTGGTTTTGCTCCTTTAGAAGCCAACGCCTGCGGAACGCCCGTTGTAGCTGTTGCCGAAGGGGGAGTAAGAGAAACCGTAATACATGGCAAAAATGGTTTTCTGAGCAATAAAAATACGGCTGAAATGGCAAAGTACATTCAACAACTTATTGCTGAACCAGCACTCAGAGAAGAAATGGCAAATTTTGCTATCAAAAATGTACAAGAAAATTGGTCACTAAAAGCAGGTTCTGAAAGAATTAACGCTGCTCTTAGCGAACAAGTAAAAAATGGTTTTTAGAAAAAATCATCTTCGTACATCGAATAGTTTTTTAAAAAGGCTCGCATATTTTCTTTTGTTCTCAACATCGCTATTTCATTTTCAAGCGTTTTGACAAGACTTTTTATGCGAGTCATTTCACGTTTAATACGTACTGTTGTCGTATTGGTATCGTAGCCAAAACGTTGAAATAAATTGCCACTTGGTACATTGGCTAATCGGTGTAATTCCCAATGTTCACGCTCTAATTCAATGATTTGTTCTTTCAAAAGTTTGTTGTAATACTTCAATTGTTCGTCTGCCATTTTCCAAGCATTGATGTCGATACTCTGTAAAGAAATTTTCAAACGTAGCAATTCAAACAAGTCATTTTTCTCATAAGCCTGCGTGATTTGCTTCATAATCTCAGTTTTGCGTTCACGTTCGGCTTCATCAGGTTCACGGTCGGGATGATAGGTTTTTACCAAATCTGTATAAATACTCCTTGCTGCCTTATTCACATTTTGAGCTTCCGCTTTTAGTTTTTCTTCTTTTTCTAATTGCTTGGCTGTTTTCTTCTGCTCCTTTTTATGTGTTTCTTGAAAAGCCTCTCGTTCACCCATTTTCTTTTCAAATATATCTTGCAAAATATCGGGGTCGCTGATGTTTTCTTCCTCTTCGTTTAGCTCGATGTTGAACATACTTTTCATCATTTGCTTAATCTTGTCTAAACCTTCGGTCTCCGTTTCTTCGGATATTTCATCATAGGTTTGGTCGGAATACTTATCAAACATTACTTTTAGTTCCTCTTTTCCAGCTTGCTCAATCAATTCTTCCGACTTAGAAAGAATAAAATGTGCCATTTTTTCTTTTTCTTTTTTCTTGAAAAAAGACTCCTCGTAATGTTTATCAAAAAGATAAACCATTTCTACGATTTTATCAATTTGTTTCATTTCCAAAGGCACAAGGTCAGCTTTGATTCGACTATTAATAAATGCTAAGTGCTGAGTATCCTTTACCAAGCGTTCTTTCAGTTCATTGATTTTTTTGATATTACTATTAAACTGCTTCTGAAGTTTAGATAAATTTTTATCCGATTGAAGAGTAAGGATTAAGGTATTTTGATTTGACATAAGCTTTATTGTCGTTTGTATTCATAACAAAAGTATTCAATATGCCTGAAACAATGAAAGCACCAACGATAAAGAAAGAATATTGTAGAATTAAATTTAACTTTGCTGAAATAAAATCAACAATTTATGGAAGAAAATACAAAGCTGAGATTAGATGTAAAGCGTACTAAGCTACAAGCAATGGCACAAGGCTTATGTCCGCAGTGCAGAGAAGGAAAAATGTTTATGTATCCATTTTGGCAAGTAACAAAATTTGACCAAATGCACGCTCATTGTCCTGTTTGTAATTTGCGTTTTGAGGTAGAACCGGGTTTTTGGTATGGGGCAATGTTTATCAGTTATGCTATCAATGTGATGTTTTTAGCTTTTTTGGGCGTAGCGATTTACATTATTTTCAACGACCCACCGATACTTTATTATATCATTCCTATCACGGTATTTTCGTTGGCGGCAGTACCATTCAATTTTAGAATTTCTCGTTCGATATTCATTCATTTGTTTGGCTTTATAAAGTATAAACCGAGATAATTGAGAGTGGTGAGCTATAAGCTGTGAGCAATGAAATTTGAGATTTTGGACAACATATTTTAACGTTATTACAGATTTAGGATTTCGGAGATTGGATATAATACTTCTAAAAACGTTTTTTATAAAGCTGAAATCCGACATCCGAAACCCAAAATCAACAATTTTAGCGTCCTTCGTACTGAACTACTGATGAATGATACTCTTTGTTTTTTAAATTTTATTTTACAAAATGGAAATCAGAAAGGCTGATATTACAAAAGATTATGATGGGATTTGGGAGATTTTCAGACAAGTAATTGCTTCTGGTGATACTTATGTCATTCATCCAGAAACTCCCAAAAGTGCTTTAGCCAAACATTGGTTTGCAGATTATATGTTTACTTATGTGGCGGAAGAGAATGGCGTTATTTGTGGTACATATATTCTAAAGCCCAATCAAATTGATTTAGGTTCGCATATTGCCAATGGCTCTTATATGGTTCATCCAGCCTTTCAGGGCAGAGGCATTGGCAAATTATTGGGTGAACATTCTTTAGAGGAAGCCAAAAACTTAGGTTTCAAAGCGATACAATTCAATATTGTAGTAAGTACCAATACTTATGCCGTGAAATTGTGGAAAAGTATCGGCTTCGAGATTTTATGTACCATTCCAAAAGCCTTCAATCATCAAACTAAAGGATATGTTGATGCTTTTGTGATGTACCAGTCTTTAATTTGAAAATGTGGGGATTTGAAGATTTGAAGATACACTTTTGGGAGATTTGAAGATGTGGAAATTTGAAAGTTTGAAGATAAGATTTATATTTTCCAAAATACAAAATCTTCAAATTCAACCATTTTCAAATTACCAAATCTTCAAATCCAAAAACAAATTAACTACTCTACATCCACACCGTCCTTCTCTCCTACTTGTTGTCTCCACATGGCATAATACAAACCTTTGTGGTCTAATAATTCGTGATGCGAGCCATTTTCTACGATTCTTCCTTTTTCCAAAACAAAAATCTTATCGGCGTGCATGATGGTTGAAAGTCGGTGGGCGATAACGATAGTCAAATGTGTATGACCTTCGGATACTTCACGAATAGTTTCAGAAATTTCCTCTTCTGTCAATGAATCTAAAGAAGAAGTAGCTTCATCAAAAACCAATAAATTCGGATTACGCAACAAAGCTCTGGCAATACTCAAACGTTGTTTTTCACCGCCCGATACTTTTACGCCACCTTCGCCAATAACACTATCCAAACCTTTGTCGGCTCTTTCTAAAAGTGTATTACAAGCGGCTTTTTTCAATACATCCAAACACTGTTCATCGGTCGCTGTTGGATTTACAAACAATAAATTCTCACGGATTGTACCCGAAAATAGCTGAGTATCTTGTGTAACAAAACCGATACGCTCACGCAATTGGTCGAAATCTATTTCATTAAAATTATGTCCGTTGTATAAAATTTTCCCTTCTTTCGGACGATACAAACCAACCAAAAGTTTTACCAAAGTAGATTTACCAGAACCAGAAGGACCAACAAAAGCAATGGTTTCGCCTTTTTTAGCTTCAAAAGAAATCTTACGTAAAGCGTCTTTCGTAGCAGATTGATGACGGAATTTTACTTCTTCAAATTTCAAGGTATCAATACTTATTACAGGATACGGATTGGCAGGTTTTACTTCTGTCGGAATTTTAAAAATATCTTCAAAATTCTGTAAAGAAACTTCTGCTTCACGATAAGTATTTACCACATTGCCAATCTCTTGCAAAGGCCCAAACAAAAAGAAAGAGTAAATATTCAATGAATAAAATTGACCTAAAGTAATCTTATTTTCATAAATCAAGTAAATCAACACCAGTACCATCATGGCACGGATGAAGTTGACACAAGTACCTTGAACAAAAGACATTGAACGCACATAACGTACTTTTTTGAGTTCGAGAGCCAAGATTTTTTGGGTAGTGGCATTCAACTGAGCGATTTCTTGCTTTGCCAAACCTAAAGATTTCACCAACTCAATATTTCGTAGCGATTCGGTAGTAGAACCTGCCAAACCAGTGGATTCTTTTACAATCTGAATCTGAATAGTTTTGATTTTCTTGCTTAAAACTGAGCTAATCCAAGCAATCATTGGCCCCGTAATTAGGAACAAAGGCAAAATCATCCAGTGAACCGAAAAGGCATAAACCGAAATAAATATCAGGGCAATTACCGATTGAAAAAGAATATTAATACCCACAGAAATCAGTTTTTCAACATCAACTCGTACTTTTTGAAGTTTTCCGAGTGTTTCGCCCGAACGTTGGTCTTCAAAAGTTTCATAAGGTAATTCTAAAGAGTGACTAATACCGTCGGCATAAATCTGAGCTCCTACTCTTTGGGTAACGGTACTAATGAAGTAATCTTGAAAATTTTTGGCTACTCTACTCACAAAAGCAACACCGATGGAAGCCCCAGAAAGTGGCAAAATAGCAGCCAAGAATTGTTGAACAGTGAATTTATCAGAGCGATAAATTGTGGCTACGTCGTCGATGATTTTACGGAAAATGTAAGGGTCGAGTAATGAAAAAATTTGATTAACAGCAGCTAATACCAAAGCACCCAAAACGGTCATTTGGTATTTTTTTAAATAACGGAAAAGTATTTTCATGTGGAATTATGTTCGTGGAATGTATTGATTTATTAACCAGAATATAAAAAAATAAGTTCTTTATTACTGTTTGTGTATGTTGAAGTTAAAATACTGTTTTCTTAATTTAACGGCTTTTCTAAAGAAATTTTTAAAGATAATCCCATAAAAAAACCTGCGAAGATTGGTCAACGCAGGTTTTAGAAAGTTAAAGATTTTAAATTTTAAGAAAAACGTTTCAGAGCCATTTCCGATACTGTTTGTCCGATAGACAAAGATGAAGTAGCCGCTGGCGAAGGAGCATTTAAAATATTGATTACTTTTTCGTCTTCGATGATAGCGAAGTCATCCAACAAACCGCCAGTACGGTCGCAAGCTTGGGCTCTTACGCCTGCTCCGCCTTCGATTAGGTCAGATTCCTGAATTTCTGGAATCAATTCTTGTAAAGCTTTTGTAAAAGCAGCTTTAGAGAAACTTCTATACATTTCGCCTAAGCCCGTTTCCCAGTATTTTGCAGCCACTTTCTGGAAACCGCCCCAAGTAAGGGTTTCCCACAATTCTTTAGGATTGATGTCTAATTTTTTATACCCTTCTTTTCTGAATGCTAATACTGCATTTGGCCCCGCTTCAATACCTCCACGCATCATTCTGGTAAAGTGTACGCCTAAGAAAGGAAAATTAGGGTCTGGTACAGGATAAATGAGGTTTTTTACCAAATAATGTTTCTCTGGACGAATCTTGTAATACTCGCCACGGAAAGGAACAATACGCACATCAATCGGTCTATCTTGTGACATCTGAGCTACTTTATCTGAATACAAACCAGCACAGTTTATCACCAATTTGGTTTCATAAGTATTTCTTTCTGTTTTGATAATCGACAAAGTATGTCCTTTGGTAACGCCCGTTACTTTTTCATTAAAGCGAAATTCTGCTCCTAAGTTTTTAAGTTTTTCAGCAATCTTCTGTGAAACTACCTTATAATCAACAATACCTGTTTGTGGTACCCACATTCCTTCAACACAAGTAACGTAAGGTTCGTATTCTTTTACTTCTTCTGGCGAAATTTTACGTAAACCTTCCAAACCATTTTGCTGTCCACGAACGTAGAGATTCTCTAACTGTTGGCGTTGCTCGTTTTTGGTAGCCACTACTACTTTACCTGTAAGCTCGTAGGGGATTTCTTCTTGATTACAAAAATCAATCAATTGATGATAGCCTCTAATGCAATTAGTAGCTTTCAAAGAACCCGGTTTATAATATAAGCCTGAGTGAATAACGCCTGAATTATTTCCTGTTTGATGTAAGGCTACTTCCGACTCTTTCTCAAGTACTAACACTTTTAGGGCTGGGCTTTGTTCTTTGATTCTCAGAGCAGTAGCGAGTCCAACAATTCCTCCTCCGATTACGATAATATCATGCTGCATGGTATATTTAGTGTTATCTAAAATAAATGATACAACAAAAATACTAAGTAAATTGCTAACAAAAAGCCTGCAAGGTATTAAAACATTGCAGGCTTTTGATTCAAACTTCGTTTTTGATTAAATTGAAGACAATTTATAAATCGTTTTAATTTCTGTTACGGCTTCTGAGGCTTGCAATAAAGATAAAGTTGAAGACCAAGTGGCGGCATCAGTCTTTTCTTTTTCAAGTTTAGTACTATACTTAAACATTTTATCTTCAAAAGCTTCTACTTCAAAAGTTTCAGTAGCTTGGTTTTCAAAAGTAAGAGACAACAACGTATCGTAGTTTGTCAATTTCCAAGTGCCTTTTTGTGATACTCCACTTTCATTTTGACTGACTACCGTTCCATCTGTTTTGAAAGTAAGCGATACATTGATAATACTATTGTTGAGTCCTATATGGCGGGGTCTTGAAAATAGCATTTTTGCATTCTCTCCAGCTTGAATAGAAATCTCATTAAATTGCCAAGAGTTGCTAAGTAAAGTTTGTGTTACATTGACAACACGGTTGTCAGTGCTAATTGCTGGGTTTACAGCAGGGGCAATACTTTCATTACAGCTTTGTAAAAAGCCGATTGAAAGCACCCAAACGAAAGTTGTTAGGAGCTTTTTCATGAATATAATGGCGGTTAAATTCATTACAAATATAGAAGTCTTCGTGAATTTCCAAAATGACTTCTGGTAGCTAAAAAAATCTATTTTTATAAAGAAAGATAAATCAGTGTTTTTCGTTATAAATATGTTATTAGTGCAGTAAATACTTTTATAAAAATACATTTTAAGTAATTTTTCACACACATTTTTAAACTAATAAACCTATTTTTCTACGATACACACTAAAAATTGAGTATTTTTCGATTTTATTAAGAGAATTATTAAACCATTTTACCCATGAAAACAATACTTATTTGTATCCTGTGGATATGCTTTTTAGGAAGCTTTGCTCAAACAAAACGCAACGATTCGAACAAGACTTATCTCCTAAAACTAAGGGCTTTTGACAGCGACAATCAAGCTAATTTGGAAGGTACATACATGAAGCTTTTCAACCGAACGAAGGGAAAAGTAATAGACTCGGCAATGGTGAAAAATGGCTTTGCTACATTTAAACTTGATAAAGGAAACGACTATGATATTGTTGGGCAGTTCGACCAATATATGACTCGCCGAGCTAATTTTAATGCCGCTTGTTACTTGCAAGACCCTAAAAAAATCTTTTGTGTTTCGGGTATTATCATTGAAAATATTTCTAAAATTGCGGACAACAGCGATTTGGTAGAAGCTGCAATCGGGCTAAAAAAAATCAATTTGAACGACATCTACCAAGTAGAAAATATTCATTATGATTTCAGTAAATGGACACTCAGGGAAGACGCTAAAAAAGAATTGGATAATTTAATCTTGATTCTACAAGATAATCCCGGTATTGTGGTAGAATTAGGTTCGCACACCGACAGCCGAGCAAGTACTGAATTTAACCAAACACTTTCGCAAAAACGAGCAGAAGTTGCCGTAGAATACATTGTCTGGAATGGAAACATTCCGAAAGAACGCATCACAGCCAAAGGCTATGGCGAAACACAATTATTGAATCATTGTAAAGACGGAGTAAATTGTTCAGAAAAAGAACACGCCGTAAACCGAAGAACAGAAATTAAGATTTTGGGCTACGTAGTAAACGGTACTCCTGTGGAATTGAAAAGAGGAACGGCCATCACAGGAGCTAAAAATTAAGTGTGTTTTATCCGAAATCAGAAATCCCAAACCTGAAATAGCATTTATACTTTCGTGTATGACTAATGCCATAATTCATCACTCAAAACTCATCACTCGCTCTACTCCCGTTCCATACTTCGTTTTACATCTTTTTCTTTGATAGAGTCACGCTTGTCGTATAGTTTTTTACCCTTTGCCAAAGCAATGTCGATTTTAGCAAAACCTCTTTCTGAAATATACATTCTTGTCGGAACAATCGTCAGTCCTTGGTCTTTCAGTTTGTTCAGCAATTTTTTGATTTCCTTTTTAGTCAACAGCAATTTTCTATCTCTAAGAGGCTCGTGGTTGTAGTGCGTACCCTCGTTGTACTTCGAGATATTCATTTGTCTGATGTATAATTCTTCGTTCAGAAACAAACAATAAGCATCCGTCAAGTTTACTTTTCCTTGGCGAATCGACTTAATTTCTGTTCCCATCAACATTACGCCTGCCGTAAATTTTTCAAGAAAAAAGTACTCAAACGAAGCTCTTCTGTTTTTAATTTCTATATGTTTTTCGATATTATCCTTTGCCATTTTTGATATAGTTTAGTCAAATTGTAAGTAATAAGGTAGAATTAAATCAATGGTAATGCTTTTGGCAATAGGCTTTAAGCCGTAAGCAAAAATACTTTTTTCGTAAAAATAAACATTTTGTCTATTGTCTAAAGCTTATAGTCTAAAGCAAAATTCTAAAACTAATTTTGCACGATTACTTATAAATTGCAGTAAAACTTCTTGCTAAAAAAAGCCATACAGGAAATCTGTACGGCTTTTCTTTATACAAAATTATAAAAACTTTAAGGAATAACGTTCAAATTATTTTTTAGTAGTTCCTTTTTTCTCAGCATATTCTTTGTTTAAGCCTTCGATGATTTCTTTTGTTTTGTCGGCACTGTCGTCAGCAAAAAGAATTCCACCGCCACTTAAAGTATAACCTAAAACAAATTCAAATTTGTTTTCGTCGTTATGTTTTTTCACATATTCACGAATGTTAGCATACAATTCTTGCATTTTTTTAGCTTGTTCTTCGGCTAAAGCTGCTTGTTTTTGTTGGCTATACTGCTGTAATTCAGAGCCTTTTTTCTTCAACATCATGTCGGCAGCTTGTAAGTCAGCTTGCGTCATTGTTTGTGCTCTCTGCTGAATAGCTTGTAATTCACCTTGTAAAGCTCTTTCACGCTGACCTAAATCTACTTGTAAACGATAGCCCTTATTTTCAAATTCTTTCTGAGCATCTTTGTAGAATTGGTAATTTGCCAACAATGAATCTGTATTTACATACACTGTTCTTTTGCCACTACTGCTTGCTGAAGTTGAAGCACCCGTAGAAGCTGTTTCCTTGTTGCCTGATTTATCACAAGAGATTACTCCTAACGCTAATAAACCTCCGCACAAGATTAAAGATAATTTTTTCATTTCAGTTAAAATCCCTGCCCCAGAGGGAAATTTTTGTAAGTAGTTAGTCTTCAATTGGGGATTTGGAAGATAAAATTTGACAAATATACTAAAATTGTGTCAATTTGAAAATGCCACAATTTGAACATTAAATACTGAAAATCAAATAGTTAATATTATTATTCAGTAAAACAATGTTATTAATTCTAAAATTTACGATTTATTTTGATATTTATCGACCGAATCACGGACTAAATAACCGCTTACTCCTGCCGAACCACCAACTAATCCACCAATCAAAACGGAAATAAAAATTAGTAAACCAGCGTTTCCGTTCAATGGTAAAATAGAAGCAATTTTAGTAGAAAGTATGCCATCCGTAGCAATATGATAGTACAGAATAATCATCAGCCAGAGTATCGCTATGGCTACAAAGCTCTTACGAAAGGCTTCGCCACTCGACTTGGCTTGTAGATAACAACCCGTAAAAGCAGCAAGGGCTATTACCCACCAATCGAAAAAGTATTGGCTCACAAAAGCTAACATAATAATCAGTGATGTTAGCGGACTAAAAAATGACGTTCCTAATTTCTTTAAAAAAGAGGAAGATTCTTGTGTATTTTTAACAGTATTTTCAGTCATTGTTTGGCTAATTTAATAGGTTAGCGATGAGCTTTCGGTCATCAGCTATCCAGAAATATCATTAAATGATTTAAAAAATTTGCTTTAAGCTGTAAGCTTTAGCAATAGGCAAAATGTTATTTTTCACGATAAAAAGTATTTTTGCTTATTGCCTAAAGAAACTAATAAGCTCCAATCGCTACTTTGTCAGTTTAATCGTCTTTTTAATTCTTGCTGATTTTTCGTTTTTGTTTTGAAGGAATAATAATTCATTCAATTTTCCTTGTCGCCAAGTTTCAATCATATCGTCGTAATGTGGGCTTCCAGGATTTCCAGACTGTCCGCCCGGAATTACACCATAGGCTTTTACAGCGTTATTTTTTCCTAATTGTACAACCATTCTCCACGACGGCCCCGTGCGTTCGGTTATAGCATTAACAATACCTGCACCGCCACCAATTTTTACATCCATTTTACTGAAAGCATTCAAGCCCGGAATCAAGTGTTTAATATCAGTTGATTTATAATTTGCCCAAGCCCAAGCTGTACCAATATCAGATTTTTGCCATTTCGTTAGGCTGTCCAAAGTAGCAGTTAAAGAAGTACTTGCCAGTTCTTCCAAAGTTTCTACTTTGTTTTTGGTGTTTACATTATCAAACCATTTTGCTGTTGGATTTTGCTTGATAAGTTGAATCGTTTTATCTACCGAAGGGTACTTCATCGGAATATTTTCGTCATAAGCAAATTCATCTTTCCAAACAGATTCGTACAAGAAATTAGCCCACGTTTCAAAAATCGTCGGAGCAATTTCGTCTGGGTCATTTCTTTTATTCCAAGCTTGTAAAATTTTAATGGCTTTGGCTTGTTTAGGCGTTGGCGTTTTTACTAAGCCGATTAATTGCGTAAGAATACCATTCGCCTTTAGGTTGAAATTATCATTTTGTAAACCTCTCATGCTATCAACAGTTACTTTAGTCATTGCCTCCAAACGCTGATTGATACGTCTTCCACGTTCGGAAGGAGCAAATTCCCAGTTGATATAATAAGGATAAGAGGGGTCTGTTGAGAATTGATTTGCCGAACTAACAAAACCTCTTGACGGGTTTTTCACATGTGGATTGTGTGCGTGCGGAATAAAACCTTGCCAATCGGCAGTTTTATCGCTTCCGTCCAAGATATACTTTCCTTGTAGTTTTGCTTTTAGTGGAAATTTGCCATTTACCCAAAGAGCAATATCGCCTTGGTTGCTGGCAAAAACAAAATTTTGGGCTGGAGCAGAGTAAAAACTCAAGGCTTTTACATAATCATCATAATTTTTTGCTCGGTTCAATTGATAAAAAGTAGTCAATTCTTGAGATTTATCATGAGCAATCCAACGCAAAGCATGCCCCGTGGGAATATTTTTCTTGAATGGTTTTTCAGCATCTAAATATACAATTGGGCCATGATGGGTAAATAAAATGGTATCTCTAACGATTTCACCATTTTTCATAATAAAACTTTCAGGACGCTTCGTGATTTTCTTCCATTGTCCGTCGTGCCAATACTCATTCATTTTGGCATCTTTGAATTTTACTTCATACCAATCCACAATGTCCGCTCCAACGTTGGTAACACCCCAAGCGATGTCACGATTGAAACCGCCAATTACATTTGGCGTACCTGGCATTGTAGCTCCATACACATTTACACCAGGGCCAACCAATTGCATCTGATACCAAATAGAAGGTAAACTTAGCGTAAGGTGTGGGTCGTTTGCTAAAAGTGGCAAACCCGAAGCCGACTTTGAGCCACTTACCGCCCAGTTGTTTGAGCCAATCCCTTTGTCTCTTTCAGGATGTGCTTTCATACTTCCCATGCCTACAAAATCTGCTGGAGCTTTTGGTAAAGGCAGTGGCGTAAAGTCTTGTGGCGTACCTGTGGGAATGATGGGACTTTCTTCAAAAGGATAATTCGGGAAAAGTTCTTCCGCTACTTCTTTGCCATACTTTCTTAGAATATTGGTCATTCGTAAATCGTCTGTACCAGAAGCCAAAACAAAAGACATATTTTTCAAGAACAATGCACTTTTCAGAGGAGTCCAAAGCTCTGGCTGATAACCTAATAACTTGTATTCAACAGGTAATGTCCTTACTGATAATTGATTGATATAAGCATTTACTCCTTCAGAATACGCCTCGAGAGCCACTTTCGACTTAGGGTCTTCCATCATACCAGTCAACGATTTTTCAGCTCCATATACAGCTCCCATTCGGCGGTTATAACGGTCCGACTCCAAAGCTTTTTCGCCTACAATTTCTGTTAAGCGACCAGCCGCATAGTGCGTCTGAAACTCCATTTGCCAGAGTCTATCTTTTGCCGTAACATAGCCCTGAGCCATGTATAAATCGTGGTCATTATTAGCAAAAATGTGCGGAATTCCCAATTCGTCATACGCTACGGTTACTTCATCTTGCAAGCCTATTAATTGTAAAGAACCTTCTAAAGACTTATCGCTAAGAGGTTTTTCGCCATTTACCCAAAAACCAGTAAAGGGACTAAGAAAACGACCAAAAGCAGGAGCAGAACCCCAACCTCTGTTGAGTGCATAACATAAACTTGCGGTAATCGCCAGCGATGCTATTGTTTTGAAGTATTTCATTGAAAATGAGAAATGTTAGTTTGACGATAATTGCACTAATTTAGAGAAATTTTATATTAAACTTAGTTGAAATCAAAAATTAAGCAGGGAATAAACATTTTAATTGCCCCACAGAACAGTTCTGACAAGAAATTACAACAAGACTGTTACTTTAGCTGTTAACAAAAAGGATTCAACATAATACTCTTAATCTTAAATAATGTATCTACTTCAAAAAATACAAAATTGATTACACATTTTATCATTTTCCTAATAAAGGACAATTTTCAAAACAAAATAAAATTTTATTACAAAACATTATTTCAATACAAACTGTTAATTTTACAAAATAAAACCAAATTATATTTTACCAAGCAATCAACACTTAGTGTTTTATACCAAATATTAAAAAATTATTACTCCTCTAAAAAAATCACAAAACCCAAATCGTTTGAGCCATTTTTTTCGTATTGGCAATAACGCAACCCCCACAATTACCATAATCATCACTTTATAAAACAACAAAGATTCAAGAATGAAGTTATCAATATTGTTCTTTCTCTTAATTTCCACCTTTTGGTTCACCTTTGGGATTTACCATAGTCCAGTTTTTATAAAGTATCATACTGCAAATAAGTACCGCAAAAAAAGTATTTCTACCAAACAAGTCAACAAAGTTCAAACTTCTACGCTTGTACAAACTGTAAAAAGTAAAGCCAATAAAGTACATGAAGAAGCCACGATTGTCGGACAGAAAATTCCTATCGACGCTAAACGCTGGTATCAACTAAATCATATCAAACAAGGACTTGGACCATTATTCGATGGTTCGACGGAAACGGCTGTTCCGACAGACTGGGAAAGACTTTTGCTAAATTTTGATGCCTATTATCCTTTGAAAGAAGGAGAAAAAATAGAAATCCAAAGTATTAGATTTTATGATGGCGAAGGCATAGAAACCAATACGCCATTCCGCCTTTATGGTATTACGGATAAATGGAAAAGAGTATATATCGCTACTTTCACGGGTGAAAGATATAATCAATGGGTTGGGCCAAATCCTCCGCCAAATAATAGCTTTGTCCTTAGTAATCCACCAACCGAAAATTTTAGGTACTTATTAATCAATTGCTACGGAGAGTATCCTACTGAAATGGAGCTTTACGGCAATTATACTCCTCCAACAGTAAAACCGAAAGTTCGTGTGGAAAAAAATATCAAAATGAAAGATAATTTTGGTATTAATGCCTTTGAATGGGATTTTTTACAAAGAGACGACGCTTCTAAAATCGACGAAAAAGAAATGGCAACCTTCGCTCCTTTTTCGTGCTTCCGTCAGTACATGGATTGGAACAGAATTGAACCTTTCAAACAAAAATACACGTACAATCCCTGTTACAGCGGTGGCTGGAATTATGATATAATTTATGAACGTTGTAAACAAGAAAACATAGAAGTATTACCCTGCTTACAAGGGATTCCGGAATGGATGTATGAAAACAATCCAGAAGAAAAACGTAATTCAGATTTAGTGCCTGTGATATATGGAAAAGATTTTGCAGACCCTCACTCCTACATCGAACAAGCACAAGCTGGATTTCAATACATTGCTCGCTACGGAAGTAATACAAATATTGACACTACTTTACTTACGATTTATGACCAACCTCGATGGACAAACGACTATGTGAATGTCCGTAAAGTAGGACTTGGCATAGTAAAGTACATCGAGTGTGGCAACGAAAGAGACAAATGGTGGAAGGGAAGAGACTACTACCAAACTGCCCGTGAATATGCCGCTAATCTTTCTGCATTTTATGATGGACACAAAAATACGATGGGCATTGGTGTTGGCGTAAAAAATGCCGACCCTACCGTAAAAGTAGTAATGGCAGGTTTGGCTTATGCTTCTACGGATTATGTAAGAGGTATGATTGACTGGTGCAAAGAGTTCAGAGGTTACAATCCCGATGGCTCAGTAAATATTTGTTGGGATGTTATTAACTATCACTTGTATTCCAACGATAGCAATTCAAACCAAACAGGTAATGCTACTCGTGGGGTTGCTCCAGAAGTTTCTAATGCAGGAGAAGTTGCCAAAGAATTTGTACAATTGGCACATGAGGAATTAAACGATATGCCTGTATGGATAACAGAATTAGGCTATGATTTGAATCAGAAAAGTCCTCTAAAGGCAATTCCTATTGGCGATAAACCAGCTATTATGACGCAAGCTGACTGGGGTTTACGTTCTGCTTTGATGTATAATCGTTTGGGAATTGCAAGAAGTTTTTTCTATATGTTGACCGATTTCGACATTAATAATGGTACGCAGTTTGCCTCTTCTGGTTTGATTGATGCCAATAAAAATCGTCGCCCTTTGGCTGATTACTTATACCAAACAAAAAATTTATTAGGCGAATATATTTATAAAGAAACCATTTCACAAAACCCACTGGTAGATAGATATGAGTTGGATGGAAAATCTGCTTATATGCTGGTTGTACCAGACGAAAAAGGAACAACAATAGACTACACTTTAAAATTAAAACGTATCAAAGACATTCAGATATTTAAACCCAAAGCAGGCAGTGATACAATGGACAGCCAAGGTATGAAAGAGTGTTCGGGAAAATTTAATTTACAAGTAAGCGAAACACCGATGTTTATTATTCCGGGAACTGTAAGAGACCCCAATATTACAGACGAATGTCCGCCAATTGAAGATGAACCCGAAGAAGAAATAATACTTGGCACAGAAGAAAATATCAACGCCACAATTTTCCCGAATCCAACTTCGGAAGTTTTATTCATCACAACAGCCAATGTCAACTTAATCAATACAATTAAACTAATTGGATTAGACGGAACTACGGTTTTGAAAACCAACACATATCCAACCAATGGCATTGATGTAAAAAGTCTTCCATCTGGCAATTATGTACTTTCAATTGGCTTGAAAAATGGTAAAGAAGAAATTCAAAAAGTAAGTATTGTGAAGTAAATACGCTAAAAACAAAAACGAGGCATACAAAGTATTATCTTTTGTATGCCTCGTTTTATTGAAATTAATTTAATTCCTAATTCTCAACTCAAAACTCCTCATTCAAACAACTATCTCATTCTATCCGCTGATTTTACCAACATTTCATCTCTACGAATAAAACGGTTGGCAATCATATTTGCTAATAAAGCAACAACCATCGCCATAAATCCAGAACCGTAATCTCCTTGTGAAGCTGGTTCAAACATTGGAACGCCTACTTTGAATACTTGATAAAAAGTATAACCCAACGACACCGCAATTACCACCGAATTCACCACGCCCAATGTCATTTGTAAAACTCTTTTTTTGTATTGTGTAATTGAGAAAATTGCTACCAAAGCAGCCAAAATAGCCAAAACGCCAATCACTGCTGTACTTGAAGCAAGTACACAAGCATTGCCTTTAAGGTGTTCTAAATTAAAAGCCGAAAGTTGTACTTTTTCATTTAAAGTAGCACTACTTTTTTCCCAAATAGGTAAAGCCGTTACTGATGCCATTGCCACTGCAACCACAAGTAATAATAATGTTTGAATTCTCTGAAGCATTTCTTTGTGTATCGTAAATGTTAATTTAATCCGACAAAGTTCTAAAACTTTATGAAAGTACGCAAGTGGAGTATTTTAAACTTGAATATACTTCGCTGCAATTTTTGCCGAAGAAATCGCCAATGGGATTCCTCCGCCCGGATGTACGCTTCCGCCCACGAAGTATAAGTTTTTAATTTTAGACGAGAAATTGGCATGACGCAAAAAGGCGGCATAACGATTATTCGACGAATTGCCATACAAAGCTCCTTGTGCCGACGAAGTTTTAGATTCAATCGTGCGTGGGTCGAGGATTTCTTCGCATTCAATCAAATCGCCAATATTTTCGCCTAAAATTCTTGATACTTTCTGAATCACATTTTGGCGAGTATCCGCAATGATTTTATCCCAATTTTGTCCTTCGTTTGCGGGTGCGTTGATGAGTACAAACCAGTTTTCACAGCCTTCTGGTGCATCGTCTGGTTTTAGTTTTGAAGTAATGTTGATATAAACCGTTGGGGCTTTGCAGATAGTTTTTTCTTGAAACATCGTGTTAAATTCTTGCTGATAATCATCACTAAAGAAAATATTATGCAAACCCAGTTCAGCAAATTGCTTTTTGATTCCCCAATAAAAAATCACGCCTGAACTACTTTTAGGTTGATTCAGTAAACGGTCTGGATGTTTTTGATTGGGCATCAATTTCCGATAAGTAGGCGTTACGTCCATGTTGGAAACTACTATGTCATAAGCTTTGCTGATATTTTTCTCCGAAATATTACTGTAACGAATCCCCGAAACTTTATCTTTTTCTACCAAAATTTCTTCTACTTTACTTTCATAGAAAAACTGTACGCCCAAATCTTCCGCCAATTTCACCAAAGAATTGGTAATAGAAACCATGCCTTTTTTCGGAAAAAATGCACCGATATTATACTCCAAATGCGGAATGATATTCAAAGTAGCAGGCGTTTGGTAAGGGTCTGAACCATTATAAGTAGCGTAACGATTGAAGAGTTGAACGATTTTCGGGTTTTTAAATAGCTTTTCATTGGCATCGTTCATCGTTCCGAAAATACCAAGTTTGGGTAAATTCAAATATCCTTTTAGGGCTTTGGCGGATGTCCAAGTAGAAAGTTTATGCAAAGAATCTTGTAAAAACAGTCCGTCGAGTACTTCATATTTAAAAGCACTATCTTTCAAAAAGTCAAGAATTTTCTGGGCTGGCTCGCCCGTAACGTCTTCTACTTCTTTGGCAAAGCGTTCATTTTCAGCCCAAGCGGTGAGTTTTGTAGCATCTTCCCAAAAATAATGACAAATATCTGGCAACTTTATGTACTCGAAATATTCTTTGGGATTTTTGCCCACTAATTCAAAAAGTTCTTCTACTAAATTGGGCAAAGTAAACAGCGAAGGGCCAGCATCAAAACGATAACCATTCAAGTCAAAACTGCTTAATTTGCCTCCAGCGTAGGAATTTGCCTCAAAAACTGATACTTCAAAGCCTTTATGAGCCAAGCGAATGGCTGTTGAAATTCCTCCGATACCTGCACCGATGATTGCTACTTTTTTCATAAATCAGTACCACGATTTTCCAAATCGTGGATTTTAAAAACTTTTAATTCTTCAAAATTTTATCAATCTCACATAATTAGCAATCTTTAAACCAGTCAAATAGTTTTCAAAACGTCTAATTTCTGTAATTTTGCAAAAAATAAAAACTTACCACAAGTTTCTGCCTTTCTGGAATTGGAAAATTCCTATTGATTTTCGCAACAAAAGCCTGTGGCAGGATATAATTCTTTATGCTCAGAACACACAATAATGGCGAACTCCGCCTCACTAATGTAAACCAAACCGTTACCCTCTGCGGATGGGTACAAAAAACACGTGACAAAGGCGGCATGATTTGGATTGACCTCCGTGACCGCTACGGAATTACGCAGTTGATGCTTGAAGAAGGCAAAACGCCTAAAGAAGTGTTGGATTTAGCTCGTACTTTCGGTCGTGAGTTTGTTATTTCGGCTACTGGATTAGTCGTAGAACGTCTTTCTAAAAATGATAAAATTCCAACAGGTGATGTAGAAGTAAAAGTAACTTCTTTGGAAATCCTCAACCCAGCCAAATTACCTCCGTTCTTGATTGAAGACGACACCGATGGCGGCGATGATATTCGTATGAAGTATCGTTACTTAGACTTACGTCGTAATCCTGTAAGAGCCAACTTACAGTTGCGTCATCAAGTTGCTCGTTTTACAAGAGATTATCTCGACAGACAAGATTTTATAGAAGTAGAAACGCCAGTGTTGATTAAATCGACACCAGAAGGAGCAAGAGATTTTGTTGTGCCTTCAAGAATGAATCCGGGCGAATTCTACGCTTTACCTCAGTCACCACAAACATTTAAGCAATTATTGATGGTTTCGGGCTTCGACCGTTACTACCAAATTGTAAAATGTTTCCGTGATGAAGATTTACGTGCTGACCGTCAGCCTGAATTTACTCAGATTGACTGCGAAATGTCGTTTATCGAACAAGAAGACGTATTGAATATGTTTGAAGGTTTGATTCGTCATTTATTCTTGAACGTAAAAAATATGGAATTGGGCGAAGTATCACGTATGACTTATGCACACGCCATGAAATATTATGGTTCTGACAAACCAGATATTCGTTTTGATATGAAGTTTGTAGAATTGAAAAGCGAAGAAATTGACCTGACTTCGGGTAAAAACTTTGTAGTTTTCGATTCAGCCGATACAGTAGTTGGTATCAATGCAAAAGGTTGTGCAGAATATACTCGTAAGCAAGTGGACGAATTGACTGATTTTGTGAAACGTCCACAAATTGGGGCAAAAGGTTTGATTTACCTTCGTTACAATGCCGACGGTACTTTAAAATCTTCAGTAGATAAATTCTATTCAGAAGAAGATTTGAAGAAATGGGCAGAGGCTTTCGGAGCAGAAAAAGGAGATTTAATCTTGATTCTTTCTGGAAATGGCGATAAAGTACGTAAACAATTGAACGAATTACGCCTTGAAATGGGTAATCGTTTAGGTTTGCGTGACCCTAAAAAATATGCAGCACACTGGGTTATCGACTTCCCTTTATTGGAGTACGGCGAAGAAGAAAACCGTTGGTTTGCGATGCACCACCCATTCACAAGTCCGAAACCAGAAGATTTGAAATATTTGGAAACAGGAGAATTAGGAAAAATTCGTGCGAACGCTTACGACTTAGTTATCAACGGTGTTGAAGTAGGCGGTGGTTCTATTCGTATTTTCCAAAAAGAATTACAAGCTAAAATGTTTGAAGTACTTGGATTCTCGGACGAAGAAGCAAAACACCAATTTGGTTTCTTGATGGATGCTTTTGAATACGGAGCTCCTCCACATGGTGGTTTGGCATTCGGTTTCGACCGTCTTTGTTCATTATTCGGTGGTTCAGATTCAATCCGTGATTTCATTGCCTTCCCGAAAAACAATTCAGGACGTGATATTATGATTGATTCACCTTCAACAATCGACCAAAAACAAATGGATGAATTAAAAATCCGCACGGTGCTTTAATATTAAATATTTGTAGCAATAAAAAATCCCTGCAATAAGTAATTTCTTAGCTCATTGCAGGGATTATATTTTTATTGAAATTGATTACTCAACAATACCTAATTGAACAGTATTCGTTTTCAATTTTTTATCAGAAGGAACACTCAAAGTAGTTACATAAGTATCGCCAACTTCCAATAAACCTTTTTCTTTCAAGAAGTCAGTCATACCTTTTACGGTAGCGGCTACATCATCGCCTTTTGGTTCATAATAGAAAGCACTTGCTCCCCAAAGTAATCCCATTTCTTGTTGTACAGCTTTGTTTGAAGTAAAGATAAACAAGCCAGCTTTAGGACGGTGAGCCGACAAACGGAAGGCAGTATAACCACTGTTTGTGATACACAAAATCGCTTTTGCTTCAGTATCACGAGCTAAACGACAAGCACCAGCAATCATACGGTCGTTTAATGGATATTCTGTTTTAAGATTTCCTAAAGAGTGATTTTTGAAGTAAATAGAAGCTTCGTCACCTTTTACGATTTTAATCTCATTTTGTTGTTGTTCAACTACTTCTTGAATATGAGCCATCGTTTCAACCGCTTTCAATGGATATGCTCCAGAAGCAGATTCACCACTCAACATCGTTGCAGATGCCCCTTGCAACACTGCGTTAGCAACGTCGGTAGTCTCTGCACGAGTAGGAACAGGATTAGAAATCATTGATTCTAACATTTGAGTTGCCACAATAACAGGCTTGCCTGCTAATGTACATTTATCAACCATTAGTTTTTGCAAATGTGGTACTCTTGCACCGTCGATTTCCACACCCAAGTCACCACGAGCAACCATGATAGCGTCTGTTGCTTCTACGATTTCATCCAAATTCTCGATAGCAAACGGAGTTTCAATTTTGGCAATTACTTTTGTATTTTTTCCATAAGCCTTAATTCTATTTTTAATATCATGAATATCAGCAGCAGTACGAACAAAAGAAAGAGCAATCCAGTCAACGCCATTGTCCAAACCAAAATATAAATCTTTAAGGTCTTTTTCAGTTAAACATGGTAAAGAAACTTTTGTACCTGGAAGGTTGATACCTTTCTTAGATTTCAAAACACCACCATAAATAACCTCAGTAATAACCTCTTTCTTTTCTTTGTCAATTTCTAAAACCTTAACTTCCAAGTTACCATCGTCCATCAAAATTCTTTCTCCTACGTTCACATCTAAATACATAGAAGTATAAGTAGTTCCTACACGTTCAGAGTTTCCTAATAAATTTTCATCCATTACAAATGTCAACTTATTGCCTTTTGTGATAGTTACACCATTATTCTCAACAAGTTGTGTACGAATCTTTGGGCCTTGTAAATCTTGAAGAACGGCAAGATTAATATCTAACTCCTCAGCAACTTCTCTGATTGTTGTTAATCTCTTTAAGTGGTCTTCATGCGTTCCGTGCGAAAAATTTAGTCGGAAAATATTTACGCCAGCTTTTGCAAACTCAAGCAACATCTCTTTTGTTTCAGATGCTGGACCTACTGTTGCTACGATTTTAGTTTTTCTTTGATAGGACATATTTCTGTTAATTGTTCAATCTTGAATAGTTCAATTAGATAATATAATGCGAAATTACATTTTACAATTTATACTATGAATTAAATTACTGTCTTTTCTTTGATAAGTTTTATTTTACGACTGCAAATATAATTTTATCAAGAAAATAAATAACCAAATCAATAGTATATATTTTAGTAAAATGTAAAGTAATATTTGGTTAATTGGAATCTATGCAATTTATTCTTTTTCAACAAAAAATCCCATAAATGACAAAACATTCATGGGATTTTTAAATACTAAAACAGTTATTAGGCTACTTCTTTTTCTAATGCTATAAAATTGACTAACTCTTTTGAACGATTGTAAATCGGTAAAATTTCTACATCACAGACGTACAATTCACCAGTTTTTCGATAATTGAGTACTTGTCCCGAAAACTTTTTTTCTTGTTCAAGGCTTTCTCTAATCATTTTTCTGACAGAAACAGAGGTTTCTTTTCCTTGTAAAAATTTAGGCGTTCGCCCCAATGCTTCATTGGCCGAATAGCCCGTCATTCTGGTAAAACCTCTATTTACCCACTCAATTTTCTGACTTTTACAAGTAATAACAATCGCATTGCTGGGTTGTTTCAAAAAAGTTTTGAGTTTCTCTAATTCAAAATACCAATGATGATGAGCAGCAAAACTACTTAAAACATCAAATTCAGAACTTCCTTCTCGTGAAATTCCCATAAACTCATAAGCATGAAGTAGAGGGCTTTTTAAGTGTAAATCAACGAAAGTATCGCAAAAAGAATGAGGAGAAAGTCTTAGCATTTTCTTAGTTAAAATAAAATTGGGAAACTCTTTATTTAGGTATAAATATTTGTCGAAGTTATTTGTTTTGTTTTTTTTGAATTTTGTTTGCAAAAATATTCTTACATATTCGATTTTAAATTGACTTAATACTTCAATGGCAAAATCGTAATTTGAGGATAAAACCAAATATCTTTGCGAGAGAGAAATTTAAAAATCATAAAGAAGTGAATCTAAAAGCCCTAAAACACATTTATTTTCTTGGAATCGGCGGTATCGGTATGTCGGCTATTGCTCGTTGGTTTATTGCAAATGGCTACGCTTTGGCTGGCTACGACAAAACCGCTACGCCACTGACCAACGCTTTGCAAGCAGAAGGAATTGCGGTACATTTTACGGATGATGTGAATGAAATTCCTGCCGAGTACTTGGCAAACCCTGCCGAAACATTAGTTGTTTACACGCCTGCTATTCCGAAAGACCATAAAGAGTTTAATTACTTAAAAGATAATGGTTTTACTTTGATGAAACGTTCGCAGGTTTTAGGTCTTCTCACCGAAAGTTTCTTTACCATCGCCGTTTCGGGAACACATGGCAAAACCACTACTTCGTCTATGGTTTCGCATATTCTGAAAAATGCAGGAAAAAATGTGACGGCATTTTTGGGTGGAATTACGCAGAATTATGGTACAAATTTTTTAATCAATGAGTCGCCCGATGATGTAATTTGTGTAGTAGAAGCCGACGAATTCGACCGCTCGTTTCTAACCTTATTTCCAGATTTAACCATCGTTACTTCAACCGATGCCGACCATTTGGATATTTATGGCGACCATAGCCAATTGTTAGAATCTTTCCAATTATTCGTTTCACAATTGAAAGAAGGTGGAAAGCTTTATCAAAGAAAAGGTTTGAATTTAGAAGGTTTTACTAACAATCAATCTGCCGAATACTCTTTGAAAGAAGGAGATTTTTATGCCCAAAACCTCCGCATCGAAAATGCTGAAATGGTTTTTGACATCATTTATCCGAATGGCATTATTAAAGATTGTACTTTACTAACGCCCGGTTTTCATAATGTTGAAAATGCTTTGGCGGCTACGGCTGTGGCTCTGGAAGTAGGACTTAGCCCCGAGCAAATCAAGGAAGGAATTTGTACTTTCGGAGGCGTAAAACGTCGTTTTGAATATCATGTTCGTTCAGAAAAAGTGGTGTATATTGATGATTATGCTCATCATCCTACCGAAATTCAGGCATTTTTGTCTTCTGTAAAAGCCCTTTATCCTACTCGTAAACTTACGGTGATTTTCCAACCACATTTGTTTACTCGTACTCGTGACTTCCAAGAAGGCTTTGCAGAAAGTTTGAGTTTAGCCGATGATTTGATTTTGTTAGACATTTATCCCGCCAGAGAATTACCTATCGAAGGCGTTACTTCTGATATTATTTTTGAAAAGGTTACTTCTCCAACAAAAGTACTTTGTACAAAAGAAGAGGTAATGAATATCATCGAAGAAAAGCAGCCTGAATTAATCGTAAGTGTAGGTGCGGGAGATATTGATACTCTGATTCCTAAAATTCGTGAGTGGGGAAATGGAAGGTAATTATGAGTTTTGAATTATGAATGTACGTAATATTTCATCCATAATTAGCATATTTCTTAAAGCAATAGATTTATTGTAGCAACAAACTCTTGCGGTTGTCTTGCCTAAAAAAATCTCAAACTTCACTGTATATAAAAATTGAGCTTGTCCAAAGTTTTGGACAAGCTCAATTTTTTGTATTCGGTTTGAAAAACCGAACTACCTTTTCCTACAAAATCCTCAATTTAGCAAAGCTCAATAAAAGTGTTTTCTCGCCAATTGTTCCTTCAAATTGAATCACGGCTTTGCGGTCGGTTCCGTTTACGTCTATCTTTTTTACTTTTCCGAAACCAAATTTTAAATGCTCTACTCGGTCGCCTTCTACTAAATTTTTGGTATCGCTCGGTACAAAATCTTGTGAAGGAATATAAGTATTACCTACCACAGGACGAGCCGCTGGTTTTGCTATCAGATTTGCCGTAGAAGTTGGTTTGTTTGAAGTACCGAAATCAGGGGCTTTTTGTTCTCTGTTGGTCATTCTTACAAAGCCTTGCGGAGCTGGTCTTTCTTCTGGGCGACGAATATTTTTAGCAAATTGTAAATATTGTGGGTCGATTTCGTCTAAGAAACGACTTGGTTCGCAAGGTTTCAAACGTCCGTACTGATAACGAGATTCTGCGTAAGACATCATCAGTTTCTTTTCAGCACGAGTAATAGCTACATAAAACAAACGACGTTCTTCTTCTAAATCCGCTCTGCTTTGCAACATCATTTGGCTTGGGAAAAGGTCTTCTTCCATCCCCACTACATAGACATGATTAAACTCCAATCCTTTTGCTCCGTGAATCGTCATCAAAGTTACTCTATCGTTATCGCCATCTGGGTCGTCGCTGTCGGCGGTGGTCAATAAAGAAACCGTTTGTAAAAAACTTGAAATAGATTTGTCTTCTTCGGGTACTTCGTTGTCGTCCACAAATTGCTTGATGGAGTTCAATAATTCTTGTACGTTTTCGTAGCGAGAAAGTCCTTCTACCGTTTTATCTTCATGCAATTCTCGGAGTAAACCAGAAGCTTTAGCAATATGTGAAGCTACTTCATAAGCGTCTTTTTTATTGACTTCAACCATGATTTTGAAAGACTTTATCAAATCGGCAAAGCCTTCGATGGTATCAGCAAAACGTCCTGCTTGAAACTGACGAATGTTTGAGACTACTTCCCAAATTGGAATTTGGTTTTCAGAAGCCGTCACAGCAATTTTTGCAATGGTGGTATCGCCAATGCCTCTTTTCGGCAAATTGATAATTCGTTTGAAAGCTTCTTCATCTTTTTGGTTCACCACAAAACGGAAGTAAGCCAATAAATCTTTTACTTCACGACGTTGGTAGAAAGACAAACCGCCGATGATTCTGTACTTGATATTCAGTTTACGAAGTGATTCTTCAAAAGCTCTCGACTGTGCGTTGGTTCTATACAAAATCGCAAAATCGGTGTTTTTCAGACCATTAGCCATTTTTGATTCAAAAATATGCGTTGCAATCAAGCGTCCTTCTTCATTGTCTGAGCTCGCTTTGATGAGGTCAATCGGCGAACCTATTTCGTTTTCTGTAAATACTTTTTTCTTTAGCTGATTTTTGTTTTTCGCAATGATAGAATTGGCAGCCTCTACAATATTTTTGGTTGAACGATAATTCTGCTCCAATTTAATGGTAGTCATGTTAGGATAATCTTTCTCCAAATTCAAAATATTATCAATACTTGCTCCACGGAAAGCATAAATCGACTGTGCATCGTCGCCTACCACACAAAGATTTTTCGATAATTCCGATAATTTCTTCACAATCAAGTACTGCGAAATGTTGGTATCCTGAAACTCATCTACCATGATGTATTTGAATTTGCGTTGATACTTATCCAACACCGCAGGATGGTCACGGAAGAGGATATTGGTATTGTACAACAAATCGTCGAAGTCCATTGCATTGGCTTGGAAGCAACGCAAGGCATAAAGCTTATACAATTTGCCCATTTCTGGTAATTTCGCCGCTGCATCATCTGCTGCAATTACAGGATTATTCAAGTACTCGTCTGGCCCAATCAAACGGTTTTTTGCTCCAGAAATCCGATTATACACCACATTGGGTTTATAAATTTTATCGTCCAATCCACGCTCTTTTACAATTGCTCTGATGAGTGATTTTGAATCGTCGGTATCATAAATCGAGAAGTCGGAAGTGTAGCCTAAATGCTTGCCATCAAAACGAAGGATTTTTGCAAAAACCGAGTGAAAAGTACCCATCCAAAGGTTTTTACCATCATTTCCAACCGCATTTTCAATACGCTGACGCATTTCACCAGCGGCTTTATTGGTAAAAGTGAGGAGTAAAATCTGGAATGGGTCAACGCCTTTTTCGATTAAATAAGCAGTGCGATAAGTAAGAACACGAGTTTTACCAGAACCAGCACCTGCAATAATCATCAAAGGGCCATCTATATGTTGTACCGCTTCACGTTGCGGTTCGTTTAATCCTTTTAAATAATCCATAAATTTTTAATTCAATTTGAATTGACCTCAAAATTACGAAAAAATAAGGGAGGGCTTGGTATGAACTCAGCTTTGTTTTAGAAATGATAAAGAAAGGAAGATTGAAAGACTCATCTTCTAAGAAAATAAGCCGTAATTTTGAGAAATTTAGTGATTGTGTGATTTAGTGAATGAGTGATTAATATTTTCAATCACTCATTCACTAAATCACTAATTCACTCAATCACTCATTCACAATTAAGACCATGATTCAAACCAGAAAAATAAGAGACAACGAAAAGGCTTTAATTATTCATCTTTTAGCCAAATTGAATTTTACCCCAGAAGATTATCCCATCGACGAAGAAGTATTTGAATATGAAGGCGGAAAAATGGGAAGTATCAGCATAGGCAACAAAGACCCCAACGAATACGACGGCGATTTGATACAAGTAGAATACACCGATACCGACGGAACACCAGTATTAATAACGCTTACCAAAAACAAAAGTAATCAACTCTTAGATTTAGATTTTTGGAAAGTAGATTTCTCTGCCTTGATTACTTATCCCAAGCCTGAAGAGGTGGAAGTGAGGGAATTATGAATTTGTATTTAGGAAGGTATTTTTGTAAATTAGTTACATCTTCTCATCGCATTCAGATTCAATAAAATAATTTAAGTAAATGCCTACGACTGAAGAATATATAAGAAAAATTCAATTAGAGGACAGAAGTGGTCTAATACGACTCTGGAATCAAATCATTGCTAAAGACACACCTGACTGGGAAAAAGGAAAAGCATTTGAATTCTTAATTTTAAGAGCCTTTGAACTTGAAGGAGCTATTGTAAAATGGCCTTACTCGGTAGCAATTTATGGGCAGGTTGTAGAGCAAATTGATGGGGCAATTCATTTCCAAGACTCAAATATTTCGATATTGATTGAGTGTAAAGACTATAATAATAATTTGAGTATTGAGCCTATCGCCAAATTAAGAAACCAATTATTACGAAGACCAGCCAATACCATTGGTTCAGTTTTTAGTACCACTGGTTTTACAGAACCCGCTCTTATTTTGTCTCAGTTTTCTGCTCCGCAAACAATTTTGCTATGGGAAAAAGACCATATTGAGTTTTGTTTAAAAAATGGAAACTTTAAAGAAGGCTTTTTAAAGAAATATAGACACGCTATTGAAGATGCTTTCCCTAATTTTGATGTCACAATTTAATTTGTAGAGACGATGAACAGCAACGCACATATTCATGATAAAAGAGACATTGCCATAATCACCGAAGGTGAATTTGACGCAAAAGTTTTAAAAAAGCTTCTAAGCGATAAAGCATTTAATAATCATATTGACATCTTACCTGCAAATGGTTATTCTTCTGCTCTTTCAAAAGTAAAATCACTTTTAACACTTAGAAATAAAAAAGTTATCCTCTTACTTGATACGGATACAGTTGAAAATGATGCCATTAAAGAAAAAGAAGACTTCGTTAATTACTACATCAACACAACCCTCAATAAAGATAACTTCAAAGCATTTTGGGCAATTCCTGAATTTGAAATTGTTTTTTTGAATAACAAGAAGTTCGTTGAAGAGCTTACTCATCAAACTATCAACGATGAGTTAATGGAATTTGCAAAGACTTCTCCTAAAAAGCTTTTAGCAACAATCTCTAAGCAAAATAGAGAACAATATATGACACTCCTTGATAATGAGGAAATTAGAGAGGAATTCTTTAAAGATGGTTTAATTAAAGAAATATATGATTATATCGACCAATAATAGCTTTTTTTCACTCACGACTACTCTTCTTTTTGTAAAGTAAACCCAACTAAAAGAAGCAAAATCCCATCTCTAAGCAAGCCTTTCCTCTCTAAAAGCCTCGTAATCCTCGCTCGGAGTGAGGAGTGGCTCGCTAAAAGCATATCACACGAGGCTTTTTTGCGGGATTTTGCGGTAAAAAGCTCTCTTTGATATGTTCCGAGCCTATCAATCCTCTCTTTTTGACGCAATTTCCCGAATAAAAACGAAAATTATCGCAATTATAAGACTTAGAATCACAAGTTTTCAAGCAGTTCGCCCCTCTCCTTTTCATACTCCTACCGAAAAGAAAAATGAGTACTTTTCTCCATAAGTATCTTTATAAAAAAGGTTAGATAGCCTAAAAAAATTATAGAAATTGAGCTTTTATCCAATCCAATTTTTTATTTAAAACGATAGATTATAATGAACATTGACCGCAGAACATTTATTAAAACAAGCTCAATAGCAAGTATTGGTTTAATGGCAAATTCTCCTGTTTTTGCCAACGATTTCCCTACTGTTCGTGTACCTTTGGCTAAAAGAAATTTTAGCAGTAGCATTATTGAATCAACCATCAAGCGTATGAAAACCAGCATCAAAGATGCGGAAGTAGCTTGGATGTTTGAAAACTGTTTCCCGAATACTTTAGATACTACGGTTCATTTCAAAATCAAGGATAATCGCCCTGATACTTTTGTGATTACTGGCGATATTCATGCGATGTGGTTGCGTGATAGTACGGCTCAGGTTTGGCCTTATTTGCCTTTGATTAAGCAAGATGAAAAATTGAAAGAGCTTATCGCTGGCGTTGTAAACCGCCAAACAGAGTGTATTTTGATTGACCCTTATGCCAATGCTTTCAACGATGGACCGGGAAAATCTGAATGGCTTTCAGACCATACAGACATGAAACCCGAATTACATGAAAGAAAATGGGAATTGGACTCTTTGTGTTATACCGTTCGTTTGGCTTATCATTATTGGAAAACCGCCAACGATACCAGCATTTTTGATGAAAAATGGTTGAAAGCTGCCAAATTGATTATCGCTACTTGTAGAGAACAACAGCGTTTTCATGGCAAAGGGCCTTATCATTTCGGAAGAACTACTTCTTGGTCAACTGATACTGTGCCAGGCAATGGCTACGGAAACCCAACCAAACCAAACGGGTTGATTAATAGCATTTTCCGTCCTTCCGACGATGCCACTACTTTTCCGTACCTGATTCCCTCAAATTTGTTTGCCGTTACTTCATTCCGACAAATCGCAGAGATTGCCACAAAAGTTTATAAAGAAACTGATTTTGCGAAAGAATGTACAGATTTTGCCAATCAGGTAGAGCAAGCGGTGAAAAAACACGCCATTATTTCACATCCGATTTATGGACAAATGTATGCTTTGGAAGTAGATGGTTATGGCAACCGCTTGTTGCAAGATGATGCCAACGTACCAAATTTAATGGCTTTACCATATTTAGGGGCACTGAAACTCAACGACCCAATTTATCAAAATACCCGTAAATTTATCTTTAGCGAAAATAATCCTTATTTCTTCAAAGGAAAAGATGCCGAAGGCGTGGGTAGTCCGCATACTTTAGTTAACCAAATTTGGCCCATGAGTATCATCATGCGTGCGATGACTTCTACGAATGACCAAGAGATTTTGGCACAATTACGTTTCTTGAAAAAGACGCATGCCAATACAGGCTTTATGCACGAATCTTTTGATAAAGACGATGCTACCAAATTTACTCGTAAATGGTTTGCTTGGGCAAATACTTTGTTCGGTGAATTAATGCTAAAAATTGAGCGTGAAAGACCACATTTATTGAGTGTGAAATTGTAGGTATTTAGAGAATTAGAAGTAAGTTGTTCATAATGACAGAATCAAAAAGCGGTCAGGAAATTAACTCCTGACCGCTTTTTGATTCTATAAGGACACAAACCTACGCCTCCACCCTTTTCACATTTGCCAAATAAAGAAAAATTCCTAAACCCAGAAGCAAAGTAATAACACATAATGAAAGCTGAAAGAGGTTAGGTTTAATCACCCAAATTGCTCCAAAAAATTGTACTATTAGAATAATATACAAAAAAGTAGCCACTACTTTTCGAGGTACTTTGCTGATTACAAAAGCCCCTAAAGGGGCAAAAATCGCTACAAATGGAATACAAGCCAACCACATTTCAAAGGCTTCTTGTTGGAAATCTTGAATCAAACCTGCATGAAGGAAAAAGCCCAAAATGGTTTCTAATGTCATGATAATTACCGATGAAGGCACGGCTACTTTTTCGTCGATACGGTAATAAATCGTCATCAAACAGAAAGAAAAAATATTAATGCCTGTTCCGAAAATAGAAGAAATCATTCCACCGATAAGTCCGAAAAAGAGCAAACGAGCCATATCCGAACGCTGAAAAGACTGAATTTTATCGAATACTTCTCGTTTTGGTTTGGTGTTTTCGTACCAAAGTACCAGCCCAAAACTTAGCCAAAGCGACACAAAAAAGAGCTTTGCCAAAGGCGGAGAAATCAAAGGAACGATATAATAAGTACCGAAAATCAAGCCAAATATGCCTCCGAAAGTTACGTACTTGATATAATTCCATTCCACTTTAATTTTTAGATTCAGAATCAACAAACTTGCAGAAGTCATCCCGATGCTTTGAATAGCAAAAGCAAAGTTACGAGCTACGGCTGGTGGAATTTTGAGGAGTAAAGTAAAAACTGGATAAGCAATGGCGGCACTTCCTTCGGGGCTTGAACCTGCAATGAAAGAACCAAAAATCATGGTTAGTACGGCATAGCCATGTCGCAAGTAAATATCAAAACTTTCTGTTGAAAACATGTAAAAAGTCCAACACACCATTACCGTGATAAAAAAAGAGAGGTAAAGCCAAGGTAATTTGATTTTTTTAAGTTTGTCGGTTTGCATCAATAAAAATCTTTAATTTTACGGTAAACAAAGGTAAACGCATTTTTCAATTAAAAAACTCTCTTGAACAGAGTGTCGTTATGCAGAACATAGAGGAAATACTACAAAAATTGATTGCCGAGCATAATTTCTTAAAAGATATGCAACAAAGAATTGTGGGGAATCATGACATTATGATTGAAAACCAAAAGCGTAATGCTGATAACCATGATTTAGTGATTCAGAATCAGACAACGATTATCAAGAATCAAGAAATTATCGTCAACAATCAAGTAAGTATTATTCGTAACCAAAGACAAATTGCGGATAACCAAATTACACTTGCTGTGATGTTACAAACGCAAACGCATTTATTAAATTTAGTCAAGAAACTTTCTGGTCAAGAAGAATCAATTGAAGAAACTGAACGTTTTATTCAAGCATTAAGAAATCAAACGATTGAAAACTTAAACAATCCTTCTTTAAACGACCCACAAACGCTTTAGCATTAAGCTGATAAAATTAATCAAGGGAAAGGCTTCATTCAGAAGTTTTTCCCTTTTTTATTCTCCAAACAACTGTAAAATTAACTCAAATATTCCAACAAAATGGAATATACTCAGGCTATTTTCAAGATATTCCTCACTATTTTTTCCTAATTGAAGCTCAAATACTTCAAAATTCCCTTTAAAATCATTCATTTAAACCCAAAATTCATTTATAGGCATTTCTTGAGCATTAATTTTTTCCACTTATTTGGAATAATAAAATTATTTTCCATAAATTTGGAACAAAATTATTTTATTCAATTTATTCTAAGATTGATACAATTAAAATTCTCAAAACATCATGCCTCATATTCCTTTAGCTGTTCACTTACCCGGTATTACGGGTTTATTAGAGTATCGCCAAGATACGGCTCAGCCCATTCGTGAACTAACCCAAATTTTACTCAGAGGAGAATCAACGCTTTCAGAAGGCGAACGTGAATTAATTGCCACTTTAGTTTCTTCACAAAACCAATGTAAGTTTTGTACAACCGCCCATACTTCGGCAGCCAATATTCTTTTAGGGGAAAGTGAAACCTGCGAAATGGTAAAAGCCGATTTTGAAACTGCTCCTGTTTCTGATAAAATGAAAGCTTTGTTGGCAATTGCAAGTCACGTACAGCAAAATGGCAAAAATGTTACTGTGCAAGACATCGAACGAGCAAAAACGGCTGGAGCAAGCGACCGTGAAATTCACGATACGGTATTGATTGCCGCTCTGTTTTGCCTTTACAATAAGTACGTGGACGGTCTGGCAAGTGTAACGCCTGCCGAGCCAGCTTTTTATGAAAAATTAGGACAACGCATCACGACCAACGGCTACAACAGAGTACCAGCCATTTACGAACAATTGAAAAAAGAACATGAAGGATAAACCATTTTATCTTTCAAAGCCTCCACATTTTAACCACACAAAAACCTTTTTCCATGAAAAAACTCTTTACTCTAAGCATTATACTTCTGAGTGTCTTTTTTGCTAAGGCACAAAATTTTTCGGGTACAGTAAACGACGCAGAAACCAAAAAACCTTTGGCAGGTGTAAGCATCAGCATCAAAGGAAAAAATACAGGAACAATCACCAATGCAGAAGGTTTGTTTACCTTGAAAACCGCTACCAAAATTCCTTTTACTTTAGTTTTCAGCATGGTTGGCTACGAACGCCAAACGATTGAAGTAACAAACGATTCACCAATTAATGTTTCATTAAAATCTGGCGATGAATTATTACAACAAGTAGTAGTTTCTGCCTCAAGAATTGAAGAAAACATTCAAAAATCACCGATAAGTATTGAAAAAATGGATACAAAAGCCATTCAGCAAAGTCCGTCGGTAAGTTTTTATGATGCTTTGGTCAATGTAAAATCCTTGGATATGGTAACGAGTGGCTTGACTTACAAGCAAATCAATACTCGTGGATTTAACTCAACAGGGAATAGCCGTTTTTTACAATTGATAGATGGTGTAGATAACCAATCGCCCGGCTTGGGTTTTGCGGTTGGAAACCTTTTTGGTTCTTCAGATTTAGACGTTGAAGGCGTAGAATTAATTCCGGGAGCGGCTTCGGCACTTTATGGGCCAGTAGCTTTTAATGGCTTGTTGATGACAACTACCAAAAATCCTTTCAAATACGAAGGCTTGTCGGTACAAACAAAAGTGGGCATCAATCACGTTTCAGACAATGCTTCTGGAGCAAAACCTTTTACTGATTTCGCCTTGCGTTATGCCAAAGCTTTCAATAATCGTTTCGCTTTCAAAATCAACGCATCTTATTTGAAAGGTACAGATTGGTACGCCAATAATTATACCGACATCGACCCAAATACTCCCGTAGCACAGCGTGGAGCAAATAATCCCGGAAGAAATGCCTTGAATATTTATGGCGACGAAGTAGCTCAAACCATTCAAGGCATCGGACGAGTGTCTCGTACTGGTTATGAAGAAAAAGACTTAGCCAATTATGGCGTTTACTCTACAAAATTGAATACGGCTTTGCACTATAAAATTTCTGAAAGTCTGGAAGCTATTTATCAGGTAAATTATAGTCAAGGCACAGCAAATTATACAGGAAGTAGCCGTTTTGCTTTGAATGATTTTAAATTGATTCAAAACCGTTTGGAATTAAGAGGTTCAAACTTTTTTATCAGAGGATACTCTACCGCAGAGCAATCGAATCATTCTTACAATACTCGTTCTTTAGCCCAATTGATAAACCGTACTTGGGTGAGAGATTTAAACGGAAACGTAGTAACACCCGACAAAGCCGATGCCACTTGGTTTGAACGCTATACGGCTGCCTACACAGGAAAAATCAATAATATAACTGGACAAGACCATACGGCAGCCAGAGCTTTTGCCGACCAAGGACGCTTTGCGGCAGGTTCAAGTGATTTTGAACAACAAAAAAGCAAGTACATTGCCACCGCAGGATTGGGCGGAGCAGGCGTATTGAGTAACAGCAAATTGTATCATTTGGATGCTCAGTACGATTTAAGTTCAAGTCTGAAAGTAGTCAATTTATTAGTCGGCGGAAGCTACCGAGTGTATGATATGGAAACTAACGGTACTTTATTTGACGATAAAATCAATAAAGTACGAGTGAAAGAATTTGGCGTTTTTGCCCAAGCCTCAAAAGCTATTTTGGATGAAAAACTAAAACTAACGCTTTCAGGTCGTTATGATAAAAACGAAAATTTCAACGGAAGTTTTACGCCGAGAGCTTCGGCAGTTTTTTCACCTTCCGAAAATCATAATTTCAGAGCATCGTACCAAACAGGTTTTAGAAACCCGACTGTTCCAGACCAATTTATTAAGTTGAATGTAGGGCCAATCATCATTTTGGGCGGAGCTCCAGCGAACAGTTCAGGCTTGAATGCTTATGAAAATTCGTTTACAGCGGCTTCTGTGGGAGCTTTTGCCAGCGGTTTTTCAAGCGATTTACAGAAAGGAGTACCTTTCCCGACGGCTGTTGAAAACAATAAAAGTAAACTCGTAAAATCAAATGTGCCTTATATCAAACCAGAACAAACACAAAGTTTTGAAATTGGTTATAAGGGATTATTAGCTCAAAAACTTTTGGTAGATGTGAATTATTACAGAAGTACTTTTACCAATTTCTTGATTAACCAAGTCGTAATTCGTCCGACAAATAATGTTTTAAATTCAGATGGAACGATAAATTCAGCGGCAGCACAAGATATTTTAGGAGGCAAAACTCAGGCTTTCCAGCTTTATACCAATGCGGCGGATAAAGTAAGTTCACAAGGCGTTTCTTTAGGTTTGACCTACTTTTTACCTGAAAATTTCAGAGTAGGTTTCAATTCTACTTGGTCTGATTTTAATATTTTGGATGCCAATCCAAACAATATTCCAGCGTTCAATACACCTCGTTGGAAAACCAATTTAACCCTTAGTAATTCAAAAATCACAGAACGTTTAGGCTTTAGCGTAGCTTGGCATTGGCAAGAATCTTTCGATTGGTACGGAACGTTTAATGAAAACCGTCCGGGCAATATTCCTGCTTATAGTTTGATAGATGCACAAGTAAATTACCGTGTGCCGAGCCTAAAAACTACGGTGAAATTAGGAGCAAATAACCTTACTAATCAATATATCGTACAAGCTTATGGCTCGCCAGCGGTGGGTGGTTTGTATTATGTTTCTCTAACGTTTGATGAGTTATTTAGATAAAATCGAACATTTAACTTCTTCAAATTTATCATGGAAGTATTTCTAAATGATACACAAGTACAATCACGTACTAACATTGCTTTTGCCGTTTGTATGCTTTGCTATCTTTTGGGTGGCACAGTGGCAACTTTGATGTCCGTTAATTTACCCGTTGCCATTCCTGAACTATTAGGCAAAACGCCTTCGGTTGATGAATTAGGACAAATCGGTGCGTACTTGAATGCCTCCTTTATTTTTGGCTGGATGTTCGGCGGATTAACCTTGGGCATTATAAGCGACAAAATTGGTAGAATCAAAACCTTAGCTTTTTCGGCTGGTCTCTATGGCGTATTTACTTTAATGACCGTTTTTGTAGCCAATTGGGAAAGCCTTTTGGTCTATCGTTTCTTCACGGGTTTGGGCGTTGGAGGCGTTTTACTCATCAGCACTGTTTATATTTCCGAAATTTGGAACGCCAGTACTCGTCCAGTGGCTTTGGGGATTTTAGCGGTTTCTTTTCCGATTGGTATTGTATTAACGGGTGGTTTAAACGTACTCTTTGGCAATTGGCGACAATCTTTTTGGCTGGGTATTATTCCCATTTTGTTGGCATTTGTAATTATGCTTCTGCCGGAATCTTCTATTTGGCAAAGTGAAGGACTCAATAAAAAACAGAAAAAAGAAAGTATTTTTTCTGCCCAAAATGGTAAAAAGTTACTCATCGGTTCGTTGGTTTTTGGTTCAGTTTTGATTGGTCTTTGGGCAATTTTTTCTTGGCTTCCAACATGGGTACAAGGTTTATTAGCCAATACTTCATCGGACGGACAAAAAGAACGTGGACTAACCATGATGCTGCTGGGCATCGGTGGTATTGTTGGCGGAATGTTTTCTGGATTTCTTATCAAAAAATTAGGTTCAAGAATTACGCTGATGCTTACTTTTTCAGGTTGCTTTTTAGCTTGTTTGTTATTGTTTACTACCAATTCAAGCTTCACGCCTATCATTTATCTTGAAACCGCCCTACTTTCTCTTTTCTTCGGAATCAGCCAAGGTTCTTTATCGAGCTACATTCCAGCCCTTTTTTCCACTACTATTCGAGCCACAGCCACAGGTTTTTGTTTCAATATCGGCAGATTTTTCACGGCTACTGCGGTCTTTTTTGTAGGAAGTTTAGTGTCAGTTTTTGGCGGAATTGGCAACGCCCTGCTGTCGTTTTCCATTACTTTTTTAATTGCTTTAGTTGTGGTTTATTTTACAGAAAAGAAAGTAGTTGAGTGATTTTCGATTATTCTTTCAAAACTACTCTTGAACAAAGCATTTGAATTTACCTCAATAAAATCCCGTAGCGGCAACCCTTGCGGTTGCCGTTTCACTGTTTCGAGTAAGGCAACCGCAAGGGTTGCTTTTACATTTTTTTCATGAAAAAAATGCTATCAAAATAAAAAACTCATAACTCAAAATTCATCACTCACATTATGCCCCATATTCAACTTCCAGAAAATGTTCCGGGTATCAGAAGTTTGGTAATGTTCAGACCCGACACAGGTAAACCGCTTTACCAATTAGCCCAAATTTTATTACGTGATGATTCACCTTTGTCTCAAGCAGAAAGAGAACTCATTGCCACGTATGTTTCCAACAAAAATACTTGTACTTTCTGCTCGTGTAGTCATGCGGCGGCGGCAAGATATTTATATCAAGACGAAGCCCAAACAGTTGATTTAGTGTTGGGAGATTATCAAAATGCCCCAATCTCTGATAAATTAAAGGCTTTGCTAACGATTGCAGGCAAAGTACAAACAGATGCCAGAACCGTAAGCGAAGAAGATGTACAATTGGCTCGTTCGTTCGGAGCAAACGACCGTGATATTCACGATACGGTATTGATTGCCGCTACTTTTTGTATGTTCAATCGCTATGTGGACGGATTGGCTACGCTTACCCCGACTAATGCTGAAACTTACGCACAAATGGGCGAACGAATGGGGACTTTAGGATATGTTCTACCAACAAAAGCTTGATATAAGTAGCTTAGTCTGAAAGATGATATTATCCTGATAAATTACTCCTACCAATATTTTAACTCTACAATTCATCATTCAAAACTCACAACTCTTGCTTATGGCACACATTACATTAACCGAAGAATTGCCCGGCATTCGTGGATTAATGGCATTTAGCCCGAAAACGGCAAAACCATTAAATGCTTTGGCAGAAGCTTTACTTCGTACAGACGAAGGTTTGAGCAAAGGCGAAAGAGAACTTATCGCCACTTTTGTTTCATCTTTAAATGACTGTTTTTTCTGTCAGAATATTCATGGAGCAGTGGCACAATATTATGCCACAGAAGACGAACACTTGGTGCAGAAAGTAAAAGCAGATTATCAAAATTCTCCCATTTCTGATAAATTAAAAGCCCTTTTGAGCATTGCTAAAAGCGTACAACAAGGCGGAAAGTTTGTTACTGAAAGCCAAGTTTCCGAAGCACGACGCTTAGGAGCAAGTGATTTTGAAATCCATGATACGGTTTTAATCGCCGCTGCCTTTTGTATGTTCAATCGTTATGTGGATGGCTTAGGTACATTCGCCCCTGATAATCCTGCCATGTATCAAGCCAGAGCCAAGAAAATTGCCGAAGAAACAGGTTACGCTAATTCAACGCCAAACTGAATTTCCAGATTTGCGGAAATAAATTTTGAAAATATTCCTACTTTTTCCAGAAACGAATAAAAATTTGTCAAATTAATGAGCGATTGAAGCCAAATATTCAAAAAAGAGAAAAAATAATGGAAAATTTTTCCACTTATTTGGAAATAATAAATTTTAGCCATTACTTTGTAGCAGAAATTAGAAAAGTGACAAAAAATCTATATTTAGTCATTTTAATTTGTTTAGCAGTGGAAAATCAGAATATTAAAATTGGGGTATTACAAACTTTCCATATTTAACGAATGTGGAAAGTTTTAAAACAAAAACCCGATGTAATAAATGATTCAAAGATATTTTAAGTATTTATAAATGGTTAATAATTCAAACTCTACTTATCAGCTTGATGTGTAGAGTTTTTTCATTATTAGCCCTCAGCAACATTCAAAGTATTCATTAGCCAAATAAAAAATGAAAAAACTCTTCTATCTGGGTATTATCGGACTCATCCTTTTTGAAATTCTCAATGTGTATTTTATCATGCCTATGCCCGGAAGCCAGCAAATGCGAAGCATTGATATTGCCTATTTTTTATATACTTGGCGTTGGACTTTCAGGGTATTTTTTGGCGTACTCATCTTGGCAGGTATTTCTTCCGCTTATCAATCTTCCCGTGTATTTACTGCTCTTGCTTCGGTGATTGCTTTGGGCGTTTGTTATGCTTTTAATTTCCAAATGGCTGCGGATGCAATGTTTGCCCAGACCGAACATTTGAGTATGCAAACTGCACAGAAAAATAAAATCAAAACCAATAGAGTAATTGTAGGCGTTGAACTCAACGGCGAAGCCAAAGCCTATCCTATTTCGTTGATTCTGTATCATCATCAAGTAAGAGATACTTTGGCAGGCAAACCAATTATGGTGACATACTGCTCTGTTTGTAGAACAGGGAGAGTATTTGAACCGCTGGTAAATGGTAAACCTGAAACTTTCAGATTGGTAGGCATGGATCATTTCAACGCCATGTTTGAAGACAAAACAACCAAAAGTTGGTGGCGACAAGCCAACGGTGAAGCCATCACGGGGCCACTAAAAGGCACAGTATTGCCAGAATTAGCCTCTCAGCAAGTTTCATTAGATACTTGGTTGAAGCTTTACCCCGAAAGTAAAATCATGCAAGCCGATGTACTTTACAAAGACGAGTACGACAGTACTGCCAAATACGAATCGGGCAAATCGAAAAAGAAATTGACAGGAACGGATTCATTGTCGTGGAAAGATAAATCGTGGGTGGTGGGTATTCAGTTGAATGGCGAAAGTAAAGCGTTTGACTGGAATCGTTTGAAAAAAGAACGAATCGTCCAAACAAGTATTGGGAAAGAAGCCATCGTTTTGGTATTAGCAAAAGACAACAAAAGCTTTTTTGCTTTTAAAGTACCAACCAATAGTTCAACATTCACTTTCAAAAACGACACTTTAATCAATGGTTCATCACGATTTGATTTAAGAGGAAAAAGTATCTCGAACCCACAAATTACCCTTACAAAAGTGAATGCTTATCAAGAATTTTGGCATAGTTGGAAGACTTTCCATCCACAAACCCAACAATATTAAACCAATAAACCTAACATTTTTAATGTAAATAGTTCTACCTCTTTCTAAAAATTCCGAAAAAATATCTGCTTCTCGTAAAATTTTCATTTTTCCACTATTCTGGAAAAATAAACTAAATAGAACTTTTCTAATATCAAAAACCGCCAAATATTCTACTATTTCACGATTTTCAAAAGCTTCAAAATTACTCAATTTGGGCTTCCATTAAATTAAAATCATTTTTTTTCTAAAAATCACAATATTTTTTCCATTTGCTTGGAAACAATTTAGATATTCCATAATTTTGGAAAATAAATTCAATTTCTAATAAATCGGAATTCAAGCGTCAATTATGATGAAATCTTTACAAAAACTTTATTTTATCTGTTTATTACTCATCTCTTCAACTACAATTTTTGCACAAACTCCGCAAGATGGTTTGATGATGGGTGACAAAAAACTTTGTGCAGTAGTGCAGTACGACACTGAGTCGTGGTCGCAATACTGGGAAGGTGACAGACTCAGAAAAAACCAAAATATTGGTACTTTCACGAGCAATTCAGCTTCAGTAATGGCAGCTTATGGCGTTACGAGTAAGTTCAATATTATTGCTTCTTTACCTTATATCTCAACGTCTTCTACTTCGGGAACAATGACGGGTTTGAGTGGTCTTCAAGATGTAAGCTTGGCTTTCAAATACAGATTTTTATTGTATCATAAATTCAGAATGTTCGGTGTTGTAGGCGTTTCTACTCCCGTAACCGACTATGTTCCTGACTTTTTGCCTTACTCTATTGGACTTCATTCAAAAACAGCTTCAGCTCGTTTGATTGCCCACCAGTTACTTCCTTTAGGCATCCATATCACAGCACAAGCTGGTTATATCGCTCGTGATAAAATACATGTGGACAGAACCAACTATTATACAGGAAATGAAATTCAGTACAGTCACGAAATGGCAGTACCCGACCAAGTGAGTACTTCATTAAGAATTGGTGTAAACAAAAAAGAAGTACTTGCCGAAGCATTTATTGATAATATCAGATGTACAACAGGCACAGATATTCGCAGATACGATACGCCACTTCCTGCTAATAAAATGGACTGGACACGCATCGGACTTTTTGTTACTTGGCATACACCCATCAAAAACTTTTCTGTGAATGGTCATTTTGCAAAAGTTATCGCTGGGCGAAATGTGGGTAAAGTAGATGCTGCTTTCGGCGGACAGTTACAATACATTTTTGATTTTAGTAAAAAGAAATCTCAGAAATAAACATCAAGCATTTTCAATTGCCATTTAATTGTATTCAAATGAAATCAAGAATTTTATCTATATTATTTATCAGTATGATTGCCTTTGCTTGTTCAAAAGAAGTAGAACAAGCTTATGTAAAGCCATTAGAACCATCAAGTATTGAACCCAATGCTGGTAACTGGAAAATGTACTTCGGTCAGCCAAGCGACTATACAATTCCTGCTCCAAAAGAAACTACTTCTGCTGAGTACAAAGCAGAGTTGGAAGATGCTAAAAAAGTAGTTGCCAACTTGACTTCCGCTCAAAAAAGTGCGGTAACCTATTGGCAGGCGGGTTCGGTAGGACGCTGGAATGAAGTAGCACGTGAGTTGATTGCACGCTACAACTTAGCACCAGAACCAAACGAAGACGATACTTACTCTGCTCCGAGTTCAGCAAAACCTGATTCTCTTCCTTACTTTCCCTTTGCGAATCCACCTTATGCTTCACGTGCTTATGCTTTGGTAAGTGTGGCTCAGTACGATGCTTTGGTGGCTACTTGGGCATATAAATTTAAGTACATGAGAAAAAACAATACGGATGCTTTGCCAGACTACCCTTCGGAAGAAGCTGTTATTGCCGCTGCATCAAGTAAAGTTTTGAAGTTTTTATTTCCGGGAAGTTATCCAACACAGTTGATTGAAAACAAATACAACGAAGGACGCATGGTTGGACTTTGGTCTGGGAAAAGCGTACAAAGTGATATTGATGCCGCAGATATTTTAGGAAAAGCCGTAGCAGATAAAATCATTGCCTATGCTAAAACCGACGGAATGGGAACTGCAGGTGGAAACCTTACGATTCAAGCACAATACGCAGAAGCCGCTTTAGCACGAGGAATAACAAACCCATGGAAAAGTTTAGACGTGCCTGCTCGTCCGGGAATGTTGATGAAATTTGGTGAAGTAAAAACTTGGAACTTCGATAAAGCTACTCGTGATGCTATTCGTCCAGCAGCACCGCCAGCCTTAAATTCAGAAGCATTCAAAAAAGACTTGGAAGAAGTAAGAGGTTTTGCTAAAAATATCACTCGTGAACAATGGTCGATTGTACAGTTTTGGGCTGATGGTTTGGGTACTTCAACTCCTCCGGGACACTGGAATCAGATTGGTTTAGAATTATTCAGAAAAGCCAATATGTCGGAAGTAAGAATGGCTCGTTCATTAGCACTTTTGAATACAGCCATCGAAGATGCAGGGATTTGCTGTTGGGATACGAAGTACTATTATTTTTATCCACGTCCAAATCAAGTTGACCCAAGCATTAAAACGGCAACAGGAACGCCCAATTTCCCAAGTTATACCTCTGGACACTCTACTTTTTCGGCAGCAGCCGCAGCAGTATTGTCTTACCTCTTTCCTGAAGAAAAAACCAATTTAGAAGCGATGGCAAAAGAAGCCTCGGAATCAAGAATTTATGGAGCTATTCACTACCGTTTCGACTGCGAAGTAGGTCTTACTTGCGGAAAGAAAATTGGTGATTATGCCGTAGCTCGTGCTAAAACAGACGGAGCGAACTAATAACAGTGAAATTATCTCTAAACCTTTAATTATTTAACATTAAGTAATTGTGCAATTTTAGTTTAGAATTTAGAATAGCCTAACAACATGAAATTCAGCATTTTAAATTCTAAACTCAGCACTCATACTTACCTCATTTCAATTATAAAGAGTTATAAATTTCTGTTAATCCAATAATCCAAAATCAATCATGAAAAAACTTTTACAATCTCTATTCCTTGCCGCAAGTACTTTAGTACTCCAACAACAAGCCTCAGCACAAGGCTGTGTGGCAGTACGCCAAATGGGTGGAATCAATGCGATGTCTGCCTCTTCTTCTTACAATCTTGGTAAAGGAGAATTTCAAGTAGGTGCAAATTATCGTTATTTTCACTCTTGGAGACATTTCGTAGGTACAGAAGAACAACCTCAACGACAAGTGTTAGGCAATGCTGTAAATATTTACCAACACGCTGTGGATATTAATATTTCTTATGGACTTTCGAGCCGAGTACAACTAAATGCTACACTTCCTTTTGTAGATTCAGAACGTTCACAGACTTTAACTTTAAATAAGGATGTTGCTACAAAAACATTGACTCGTTATAGCGTAAAAGCTGGCGGACTTGCTGATATTCGTTTTGGAGCAAATTATTGGTTGATTGACCCCAAAAAAGCACACAAAGGAAATATTATGATTGGGGCAGGTATCAAATTAGCAACAGGAAATTATAAAGCTACCGACGATGCTTTGCAAACTGATGGGACATATAAAAATGTAACAATGGACCAAGCCATTCAGCCGGGTGATGGTGGTGTAGGTTTTTCAGTTGAATTTCAAGGATTCCGTCAATTACACAAAAACATTTATGGTTTTGCGAATGCTTATTATTTGTTCAACCCGAAAGAATCAAATGGTTCGTTTAAATCTGCGGCAAAAGCGGGTTTAACAGGTTATAATATTTATGCTTGTCCAGACCAATACTTTGCTCGTGCAGGTTTTATGACAGCCGTAGGCAAACAGAAAAATTTAGCGTTTTCATTGGCAGGTAGAGTAGAAGGAATTCCAGCTTATGATGCCTTCGGTGGACAAGTGGCGTATCGTCGTCCGGGTTATGTAGTAGCCGTTGAGCCAGGGGTAACTTACCGCAAAGGACAACATACTTTCAGCTTATTTGTTCCTTACAATTTCATTAAAAATCGTATTCAAAGTGCTGCGGATATTGCTGACCAGAATTTACAAAACTCTAAGATTTCAGACCCAGCAAATTACGTACACGTACAAGGAGATGCTGCTTTTGCTGACTATTCTATCAGCTTAGGCTATTCATTTAGAATTGCAAAATCCGCTAAAGTACCTACTTGGAAGGTAAACTAAATATGAATGCTGAATAATGAATTATGAGAAAAACTATCTGAATTTCAGTTGATTATAAAACTAATAAATCAAAGTTTATTCTGCATAATTACTAAAGTCAGTATGATTCACACACCTGAAAGCCTTCGCTGAAAGTTTTTTCTGCGAAGGTTTTTCAGTTTTAACCCGCTTGTAAGCCACCATCAATAGGTAAAGCGTGACCCGTGATAAAAGAAGCGGCATCAGAACAAAGCCAAACAACTGCATCGGCTACTTCTTGAGCTTGCCCGAATCTTTTCATCGGAATAGAAGTCTCTAATTTATCCTTAAAATCGCCAATTACTTCAAACATCTCCTCTACCATTGGCGTAATGGTATAAACAGGACAAACGGCATTTACTCTAATCTTTCTTTTTGCATACTCCAAAGCTGCCGTTTTGGTCATGCCCACAACGGCGTGTTTACTGGCAGAATAAGCCAAATTATTCGGAAACCCCAATAGTCCAGCCATAGAAGCCACATTAATAATCACTCCCGAGCCTTGTCGAAGCATTACTTTCAATTCTTCTCGCATACACAAGTAAACGCCCGTGGTGTTGGTGGCAAGTACTTTCTCGAAATTATCCAACGGATACTTATGCGAAGCCATCCACATCCCTCCTACGCCTGCATTATTGATGCCAAAATCTAATCTGCCAAAATGTTGAACGGTTTGTGCCACCAATTCACAAACGGCTTCTTCATTGGCAACATTACATTCAATAAAGATACTTTCTCCGCCTTTCTCTCGAATCATTTTTACCGTTTCTTCACCGCCTTCTACGGCAATATCCGAAACCACCACTTTCGCTCCGAGTTCAGCAAAAAGCAAAGCAGTAGCTCTACCCAAACCCGAAGCCGCCCCCGTAATCATCGCAATTTTTCCTGTGAAATCATATTTCATTGCATCAACAGATTAAAGTATTAAACAGTAAGTAAAAGAAATATTCAGAAAGTACCATTATTCTTTTTTTATGCTTCACTCAGCATAAATAATAAAAAATTCAAGGTATTTTCTTAGCTATTCAGACAAAACCTTTCTAAATTTGAACAAGATACTTCAATGAAGTAAGCATTTCAGCTTTTGGTTTATAAATATTTTATCTACCAAAAATCCTCCTAAATAAATGCTCTTGCATTTAACTTTTGCTCAATCTTTCGCTTGTCTCGGAAAAAAAGGTTTTATCAAAAACATCAGATTTTTTTGCTCAAAAATATAACTTCATCACTACTTTTGATGTTTGTAAGAATAGTGACGTTGAGTATGTAGCCTTGAGGTTTTCCTTTAAAATTAACGAAAGATTAATAAAAGTTTTTAACCCATTGATAACAAATCTGATAGCGATTTGGGTATTCAAAAAACACTTTCGGTTAAATTATTTTTCAAAAACCGTTCTTGTAAAACAACATTAGCATAACGTTTTCAACATAAAAAAGAATCACTCGGAATTTAAATCTGAATAAAATTTCCTTTAAGAACCATGACACAAATTGAACAATTAGAGCCGCTTTTAATCGAAGATCCAAACCGCTTCGTATTGTTTCCAATCAAGCAAAACGATATTTGGCAATTCTATAAAAAGGCGGAAGCCTCTTTTTGGACTGCTGAAGAGATTGACCTTCAACAAGATTTAGCAGACTGGGAAAACCGCCTAAACGACGGAGAAAGACACTTTATCTCACACGTTTTGGCATTTTTTGCTGCTTCAGACGGTATCGTGAACGAAAACCTTGCTGTAAATTTCCTTTCGGAAGTACAGTACGCAGAAGCAAAATGCTTCTATGGATTTCAGGTAATGATGGAAAATATCCACTCTGAAACCTACTCTTTGTTGATTGATACTTATATCAAAAATCCAGTAGAAAAAGATAAAATGTTGCGTGCGGTAGATACCATACCTTGCGTAAAAAAGAAAGCCGACTGGGCTTTACGCTGGATTAATGAAGGAAATTTTGCAGAGCGTTTGATTGCCTTCGCAGCCGTAGAAGGTATTTTCTTCTCTGGTTCTTTCTGTTCTATTTTCTGGTTGAAAAAACGTGGTTTGATGCCGGGCTTATCGTTCTCGAATGAATTGATTTCAAGAGACGAAGGTTTACACTGCGACTTTGCTTGTTTACTTTATACCGACCACATCAAATACCCATTAGCTCCTGCTTCTGTATATAAAATTATTATGGATGCCGTGGCTATCGAAAAAGAATTCGTAACCGATGCTCTACCAGTTTCATTAATCGGAATGAATGCAGAATTGATGTGCCAGTACATCGAATTTGTGGCAGACCGTCTTTTGGTAGCTTTAGGTTTACAAAAACAATACAATGCTACCAATCCATTTGATTTCATGGAAATGATTTCATTACAAGGAAAAACAAACTTCTTCGAGAAAAGAGTAGCAGAGTACCAAAAATCTGGTGTAATGTCTGAGAAAGAATCTATGTCGTTCTCTTTAGATGAAGATTTTTAATAGCAAATCAAATATATTTTAACCATCAAAAAGCCCTCGAACAATTTGTGTTTGAGGGCTTTTTGATGATTACAATAATCTATAATTCCGATATTCGCCAATTCTATAACCTGTTAGGTTTTCGATAGCCATTTTTACTTGATTCTTGAAGCTTAATTTTTTTTCTCTGATGTCATAATCAAACATCCAATTTACACTATCAATTCTGGCTTGCATTACGGCAGGATGTGTTCCATGAAAAAGCGTAAGTGAATCTATTTCTGAGTAATCAAAATTTTCAAGTACTTCTTTTATTTTATCAACATCTTTGCCTTCACCCCAAAAATTAATCGAACTTTTCATTTTTTCACGTTGAATTTCTGGTGGCTTTACCCAACCATAATGATAAATATAGGCATCTATCAATTTTACTTTCAATTTCTGATTATCAATTGTTCTGAAACCTTGTGCATCTTTGTACGAACGTACTTTTCCTGTATTTCTAATCACTCGGATTTCTCGGCGATACCAACGATGTGCATTGCCAACGTACTGATACGAACCATAAAAATGAGTATAATGAAACAACAAGCCTTCTACTGAGGGTTTATCAAAATTTTCCTGCATGGCTTTTTTGATAACGGGCAAGTATTGCTCATGCACCACTTCATCGCCTTGAATATAAAAACACCAATCGGCATCGGACGAAACGGCGGCTAAAGCTTTGTCTGTTTCTACGGCAAGTACTTGTCCGCCTTTACGAAGCGAATCATCCCATACGGTTTCGATGATTTTTATTTTCGGTGAACCAATACTTTGAATTAAAGCCAAAGTGCCGTCGTCTGAATTTCCCACGGCTACTACCATTTCATCGCATATTGGTAAAATAGAAGTAATGGCTTCGACGATGGGGTAATCAAATTTAATGGCGTTTCTAACAAAAGTAAATCCAGCTATTTTCATGCTTTATTCTGAAAAAGGCAAAAACTTTGGATAATTTTCTAAAGCTTTTGGCGGTTGAGAATTGAGAGGGTTTCCTGCCAAAACGCTTTCGTAATAGCCAATATATTTTTCAGCCATCGCTCTGGCTGAAAATACATCTTGAGCATACTCGTGACAACGTTTTGGCGAAAAATGGTCAACATTCAAAAGTTGTTCCACCAATTCTGATTTATGATTGGATAAAAAACCTACTTCATCCGTCACTAATTCGGGCAAAGAACCATAAGGCGTACCGAAAACGGCAGCTCCCATGTACAAACTTTCGGTAATGGCTATTCCGAAAGGCTCGTGCCAGAGTACAGGAAATAATAAGGCTTTGGATTGATTTAATAAAGATAATTTCTGTTCACCACCGACCATTCCGTAAAACTTTACGTGTAAATCGGGTGTAAAACGAAAACCCATTTTTAGATTCAAACGAGTACCGCCCATCACAATTAATTTATGGTGGCTTCTCCTCGAAATTTCAATTGCTCCTTTTACATTTTTTACTCGCCAAGCGGCTTTTGCTAAAAAGTGTAAATGTTTTCGAGGAAGATTCAAATCTGGTTTTCCGTAATCATCGAAGTCTAAACCATTATGAACGAAGGCTTTAGCTCCATAACGTTCAGCATGATTTTGAGAAACAAAAATGGAATTTATTGCTAACTTTTCAGATTCATGTGGGTTGCCATGAACGGTTACTACTTGTGGTTTTTGGGTGGCTTCATAAGTAGAATTTAGGTGAACGAGGTCGATGTCATCTGGCACTTGCTCATCTACACTTTTTTGCTCGTTGTAGGGTAATACTCTCGCAAAAGGACAAGTAGAGCCTTCTTTCACCAAAAAAGTAACCTGATGCCCCAGTTGATGTAATTGTTTACCCAACCACCAAACTACCCGTTCTGTTCCTCCGTACTGACTAACAGGCAATAAGGCATTATGTTGAATAAGTATATTCATGTACAATCTTTATCGAGTTTTCACGTGCTGAATATTTTCAGCAGGAAACAATTTTTCTATTAATTTTTTAAGGCGAGTTTGCGTATTCGGTACTCTTTTCTGCACGGGCGTTTTAGCAAAATCCCACTGTTTTACGATGGCAATGTCTTGTTCTAAGGTTCGTGAACCCAGAAAAGAATCTGCCAAAAAACGTTGTATTACTTCATTCCATTCTACTTTATTAGCCCAATAATGTCCAATACTTTCGCTCGCAGGTTTTAAATCTCCGAATTCAGCCATCGCTACCGACAAAGCAAATTGCTCTATCAATCTTCTACTTACTTTTGCCAAAAGCATATTATCGCAAATTGCCAAAGCCATTTTTACGATATTCATACCTTTTAGTGCTGGCAAAGCTACAACCCCAGCATTCCACATACAATGGTCTGGCTGAATTACTACGCCACCGAATGATTTTTTTCCTACCTGTTTCCACATCATTCTTTCGGTTTTACTTCTTAGCAAAGAAAGTTTTCCTTCGTTCAGGTGCATCAAAGGCTGTTTTAAATCTGCTTTTAGTTTGTGAATATCAGCATACAAAAAAGTATCCGTATCCAAATAAAGTACATCTTCGTTGGGATGAATCGTACATATATATTCAATTGCTTTAATTTTTACTCGCCAGAAAAACCGATGCACGCCCTCCCATTCTTCCAGAAGTCCTTTGCTTACTTCCACAATATTTACTCGTTCTGCCACACGCTGATAATACTTTGGGGCATCAGTCAGGATATAAATTCTGTCTGATTCATTCATTTGTCCAAGAAATGAACAAATAGAAAAGTAAGCCTGCGTATGGTTTCGCTGTTCTTCTCCGAAGACCAAGTATAAAATATTCATAGTTAGTTGAGATTGCTCAATACTTTTTTAACAAAGGTTTTTAAATGATACTGCTTTTTGATGGCTTCGTCGATAGGCTGATAAGGCAATTTGAAAAACGCTTCTGGAATAGCTAAATCATTAAAATCTATGACCAAAATATTGCTTGGATGATAAAAATCGTAAGCTTTCACCGACTGATTATTGGTGATAATTTTCTTATTCATGCCCAAACTTTCAAAAATTCTTAACGAAAGCCCATTTTGTTGCGGTTTGGCAATATCCAAAATCACCTCATAATGGTTCAATAATTTCAACATTTCCTGATACGGAATCGACGCTTTTAAGTACTCGATATAAGGACTTTTTAGTTTTTCTTTAGATTGCCTTGTCAGAAAACGATACGTAATTTGCTTTTCTTCCAAGTATTTTCCCATAAGATTGAACATGGCAAAACGCTTCTTTTCAAGATGCGAAATACAAAATACCGTTTTATCAATCGCCACTGGCTCGGGTTCAAAAAAATAAAAATTGGTGAGTAATTCGAGTTGATAGGTTTTGCAATCTTCAAGGTCAAAAGAGTAGATTTTATCGAAATAAGGCATTATTTCTTTTTTTCTTGGGTAAAAAGCAATCGTATCCCAGTAATAAGCAACGAATTTTGTGGTTTTAGCTTTCAAAGTAGCCAATTCTTGATTCGTCAATAAATCTGGACGAATCACAAATATCAAATCATAATGCTCTTCCAGTCTTTCAAACCTTTTTTGCATTACTTTTTGATGATATATTTTCTTGATATTTCTTCCTAAAAATACTTTTGAAAGTAAATTCAAAAACTGCTGTGCTTTATTTTTATATCTGTACCTCGGTGAAACATTTGATAAAAATGAAGTTCGAATACTGTCTTGATATACATTCAATTCATCTAAAATGACTTTATGAATATTCGCTGCCGTTGTAGGTGAAATAAAAAGTATATGTTTCATTGGGTTTTAAGTAGCAATTGGCTACTATGATTATAAGTATTTTATTATCAATAGTTAAGTGATTAATTTAAGCTATTTTGCCTAATGCCTACGGCTTAAAGCATAATACTTCAACAGATAGTTTATTGCTAAAAAACTTCAATCTTGCTAAAACCTCTGTTATTTCTTTCTAAACGAATTTGGGTTGAAATTCTTTCCTTTATTGACTCAACGTGAGAAATGATACCAATGTTTTTTTGTCCCTCTTGTTGTAGCTTTTCTAAAGTACCCAAAGCCAAATCAAGTGTTTCGGGGTCGAGTGTTCCAAAACCTTCGTCGATAAACAAACTTTCTAATTTTACATTCTTTGAAGCCAAGTCCGATAAAGCCAATGCCAGCGACAAACTCACCATAAAAGTCTCACCGCCCGAAAGTGTTTTTACCGAACGACGCTCGTTGCCCATGTACTGGTCTATTACCATCAATTCATCGTCTTCAAGCTCAGAAGGTTTATCTAACAAGTAGCGGTCTGAAAGTTCTGCCAATCTTCTGTTCGACAAAGCAATCAATCTCGCTAAGGTTAGTCCCTGTGCAAATGTACTAAATTTTTTCCCTTCTGCATCTCCAATATATCGGTTTAATAATTCCCACTTCAAATTAGATTTTTCCAAGAAGGCAATTTCTTCTTCTAAAGCCTTTACTTCTTGCCGAACGGAGTTCTGGGCTTGAATTTTTACCCGCAAATCCACTACTTCTTTTTCTACGGCAACTTTTTGTTCTTGTAAAGTTTGGCGAAGTATCTGTAATTCTTCAAGACTTACTTCCCGATTATCCTCATTTTCTTTTTGCTCAAATTCTACTTTTTTATTCTTCAATTCGCTCGTCAGAATATTGATTTTCGTTCTGAGTTTTTCCTGTTCATCACGCAAGTTTTTACTTTGTTCAGTAGAAAGTAAATGTTTTTGGGCATCTTCTACCGACACAAAACCCAAGGTTTGAAGCCCATGCAATAGTTCATTTTGTAATACTTTTAATGTGGCTTGCTTGGCTTGTATTTCAGCATAAAGTTGCTGAATTGTTTGCTGAATTGTAATGATTTTTGTTTGTGTTTGCGAGAACTGTTGTTGTAGTTTATCACAATCATTATTGATATTTTTACCAGCATATAAGCCTTTAATTGTATCAATAAGTATATTTTTTTGCTCCTGAAAAGCCTTCGTTTCCTTCACATTTCTGTGCAAAGCCCTTAAATTCTCCAGTACTTTTACTGATTTTTCAAGCAAATTCAAGGCATTAGTTTGCTGTTCTTTCAGCTTGATTTGCTCCTGAACCCAAGCTCTGTTGCCTACTTTTTCTAAATGAAGATTTTGCTTAATTTCTGTAATTTCTACTTGTTTAGCATCAAGCTTTTGCTGGATTTCTTGCTTTCGCTTTTGTTCTTTTAGTTCTATTTGATGGGCAGACGCAATTTGCGTTTTCAAAGTATTTACTTCATTATTCAATACTTTTTCTTCGGCTTTTTGAGCTTTCAAATCTTGGTCGATTTCTACATAATTATTGGCATAATGACTCAAAAATGGATGCTCTAAAGAACCACAAAGCGGACAAGCTTCATCTTTTTTCAAAAGTTTGGCTCGGTCTTTTTCAAAATTGTAGGATTTCCCCAAACGTTCTTTTTCTACTTCTAAAGCCTCTATTTTCTGAACAAGCTCGGCATATAAAATTTGTTTTTTTTCAAGAATTAAAGTAGTGGTATTTTGAAAATCAAGTTGTGTTTTTTCCTCTTTTTCGGCTTCGCTAAAGAGTGTTTTCAGGTTGCTATAATCGCCAATTAATTGGTTAAGATGATGATACAATTTTAACTCAAATTCCAATTGCAAACCTTTTTCTTCTACTTCGTCTGGCGATGAAATTCCTGCAATTTCATACCATTTTTCCATCTGTACTTTCTGCTCTTTGGCAACTGATTCAATCATTGCTAAAGAGTTTTCAGCCAACTGACCGACCGACAAAGTACTTAATTGCGGAATCCTTAAAAATGAAATTGTTTCGCTGATTTGCTGTTGTTTGGCTTTTAGCGTACCTTCTTGCTCGCTGAGTTCACGGAGTAATTCGGTTACTTTTTTCCGAAATGTTTGTAATACTTCATTTGCATTTTCAGTGTTTACGCTGGCTTGAGTAAGGTCGGCGATAGCTTCAAGATTTTGCTTGAAAGCTACTTGATTTTTTACTAAATCCTGCTGCTGAACTTCCAGACGATTTTGAAGATTTCCAAGTTCCTTTTCGTCGTTTTTTACTTGTAAAATGCTTTCTCTGAAAGGTTCAACTAATTCATGTTGTTGAAGTATCGGTAATTTTTCTTGTTCAAATACTTGCCAAATAGCGGCAGTATTGGCAAAGTCTTTCTCCTTTTGAAGAATTTCCTCAGCCATACTTTTTAGCGTATTTTTCAAGCGAATACTTTCAGAAGTCTTTTCTAAATTTTCATTGGCTTTGGTAATTGCAAACTCTTTTTCGGCTAAATCTTTTTCCCAAATTTCGGCTATTTCCTGAGCGACCAATTTTTCAGAAGTAGTTTTCATTTGATTTCTTTTGAGCTTCAATTCTCCGCCTTTTTCATTGTTCATTTCAAAGGCTTTTTTGCCAAGCAAACGGTAAATTTGCATTCCCGTAATATCTTCCAAAAGCTTGCCTCGCTCGTCTTTTCCAGATTTCAAAAATTTAGAAAACTCCCCTTGCGACAACAAAATTGATTTCACAAATTGGTCATAATTCAGTCCAATCAAACTTTGGTTTTTGTCGGGTACTTCTGTTTTTTTATTGGTGATAATTTGCTCTTTAGTTTTATCGACAACCTCCATTCCATAATCGTTCAGATTATTATTTCGGTTGACATTTATCCACCATTTCGACACAAAAACGCCAGCTTTACAAACGTACTCTACTTCTACGGCACACTCTTTTTCGCCACGAGTAAGAATTGAACCGCCCGAACCCACTAAATCTTTAGAAATCTTTTTATCAAATCTGGGTACACGGTTGAACAATGCCAAAGTAATGGCATCCAAAAGGGTAGATTTCCCTGCACCTGTGGGGCCAACAATGGCAAAAAGCCCCGCCGACGACAGCGGATTTTCGGTAAAGTCAATCCGATGCTCGCCTTTGAAAGAGTTGATATTTTTTAAATATATTTTATTGATTTTCATCGCTTAGTTTTCCTCTTTTACTTTTTGCAATAATTCCACAAAAGCCTCCATCAACAAAGCCTGATGCTCTTCCGAAAGTCCGTTTTCTTTTTCTAATCTTCGCTTCAAAATCTCGGTTTCGTTAATGTCATCAATGTTTTGTCCTTCAAAAAATAGTTCTTCGGTGCTACTTACTTCATTTTTGAATGAAATTCTGTGTTTCAAAACGGTTGCGTTTTCATCTTCAAAAACTGCAATAATATCGTTCAACTCTCTGGTCAAAATCGGATTGTGTAATTCTTCTGTTACTTCAATTTCTAAAAAAGCTTTCAGCGGCAATTCGTTTTGAAAGCTACTGAGTTGACTTTTTACTTTCTCGAAATCGCCTGAAATTTTCTTCAACATCCTATTTTTGGGTACAGGAATTTCTTCTATTTTTTGAATTTTTCCTGCTGAAACTTCCAGTTCAATGACAATTTTTAAATCATCTTTTTCACTAAAACTCAAGGCAATCGGCGAACCAGAGTAACGAATATTTTCTTTGCCAGCTACTTTTTGTGGGCGATGAATATGCCCCAAAGCCACATAATCGAAGGTTTCTGAAAAATCATTTCCTTCAAAAGCCGCCAAATTTCCAATCTGAATTTCTCGTTCAGATTCAGAAGCTACCGAACCGTTGGCGTACAAATGTCCCATCGCAATCACGGGCGTATTCGGGAAACGTTCTTGACAAATATTGGCTAATTGGTCATAATGATTTTTAATTCCATTTCGAACGGCTTCAACACGACCTGTGGCAGTTTCGCCTTCAACCGCCTGACGCAAATCTGCATCACGCAAGTAAGGAACTGCACAAATAATGAGGTCTTTTAAATCAATGATTTCATCTTCAATATTGGGCGTAGCTCCGCCAACTACGATTACATCCAACATCGACAAAATATCTTTGGGAGCATTCAACATCGACACCGAATCGTGGTTTCCACCCGTGATGATGATTTTACATTTTTGCAAAATCATTTGTCGTAAAAACCAGTAATACAAAATTCGGGCTTCGGCAGGCGGATTGGCGAGGTCGAAAACATCCCCAGAAATCAATAAAACGTCAATTTTTCGTTCTTGGATAAGGGCAATCAGCCATTCCAAAAACATTTGATGGTCTTCGTGAAGGTCGTACTTATGGAGTTTTTTCCCAAAATGCCAGTCGGCAGTATGTAGAATTTTCATGTTTTTTCATTGAAATTAAAGCATGCAAATTAGCGAATTATTATGGTGTTTTAGCCAAAAAATTGAATGATTTGATTCTTTTAACATTCCTTTATCCTTCTTAAAATTTGATTTTGAAAAGTATCGTAACAGAAATGAAGTCGATGCTTTGGGCGGTTTAACCAGCTCAAATACTTACTTTTGTATTCAAAAAAATAGCTTATGAATTTTGACACTTTATCAGAAAAACGACAGGCACAATTAATCGCTTTCGACCGTTTGCTTACGGTAATGGACGAACTCCGAGAGCAGTGTCCGTGGGATAAAAAACAGACAATAGAATCGCTAAGACATTTGACGATTGAAGAAACTTATGAACTTTCGGATGCCATTATCGAGGGCGACATGAAAGAAATCAAGAAAGAAATTGGCGATATTATGCTTCACTTGGTTTTCTATTCAAAGATTGCCTCTGAAACCAATACTTTCGATATAGCTGATGTTTTGAATGGACTTTGCGAGAAATTGATACATCGCCATCCGCATATTTATGGAGATGTAAAAGTAGAAAACGAAGCCCAAGTAAAACAAAACTGGGAAGCCTTGAAACTAAAAGAAGGTAATAAATCGGTTTTGGAAGGCGTTCCGAAATCGCTACCAGCTTTGGTAAAAGCCATGCGAATTCAAGAGAAAGCTCGTGGAGCAGGTTTTGATTGGGAAGAAAAACAGCAAGTTTGGGAAAAAGTAGAAGAAGAAATGAATGAATTCAAAGCAGAATTCAATGTGGTGGATAATGCGGCAATCAATGTAGAAAAAGCCGAAGCCGAATTTGGCGATTTACTCTTTTCATTGGTGAATTATGCTCGATTTATCAACATTAATGTAGAAACAGCTTTGGAAAGAACCAATAAAAAATTCATCAAACGCTTTCAACATTTAGAAAGCAGAGCAAAAGAACAAGGGAAAACTTTGCAAGATATGACTTTGGCTGAAATGGATGTGTATTGGGAAGAAGCTAAGAGTTTGTGATATCAGCTTTGAGCTTTGAGCTATGAGCAATAAGTTTTGAGCCTTGAGCTATGAGTTTTAAGCCTTGAGCTTTGAGCCTTGATGACGTAAAGTCTAAAAAGCTCAAAGCTCACTGCTCAAGGCTCATAGCTGATAACTTAGTTCGTTGCACTTACGACCAAAGGAATTACTTTAGTGGCTTTATCGGAAGTAAGTCTGATAAAAAACTTACCTGCGGTTTCTCTTGAAACATCAAATTCGCCCGTATAAACACCTTTTGATTTTACCAATTCTTGTGAAGAAACAGGTATTCCAATAATATTGATAAGTTCTGCAAAAACGTATTTTGGATTATTTTGTGGGTCGGCATACTCTACTTTGAATTTTTCACGAGCAGGATTCGGGAAAATTTTGGCAATTTCATCCGTTACTACTTCATCTTCAACCGCCGTTATCGTAAACACATAACTACTCGAATACACTGTACAGCCATTAGTGTCTGTTACTTTTGCTTGATACACACCAGAAGCTAAAGGAACAATGCTACTGGTAGTGGCGTCGCTCATTAGATTTCCGTTGTAATACCAACTCGGATTTGAACCCGACGAAAGCGAAAGTGTAGCTCCGCTCAAAGTAAGTTGTGGTGTTTGAGAAGCATATACAGAAGCCACAACTGCCGAAGAAGTAGCTGAACAAAGTCCATTTTCAGTAACTTTCACACTGAACGAACCAGCCTGACCAACATTATAAGTAGAAGAAATAGCACCTGCAATATTGCTACCATTCAACAACCATTGATAAGTATAGTTTGTACCAGTACTTGCACTGATTGTTTTGGTGTCGTTCAAACAAATACTAAAGTTTGACGATGGCGTAACACTTGCTTTAGGAGCTGCTTTTGTAGTAATAGCTACTTCAGCTCTATTACTCGGACAGCCATAAGACTTGATTTTCATATCATAAGTATAATAATAGCCTGTTTTGATAGAACTTCCATTGAACAAAGCTCCTGTTATACTGATAACGTTTGGAATATTAAAGGGATAACCCGCAATATCTGCTCCCGAAACGGTTGAATTTGCATTGAGGTTACTTCTATAAATAGATGCTCCGTTGGTACACTCTTGCGACAGCACATAAGTACCTGCGGCAGGAATCGCCAAGTTTAAAGGCAATACTACGCCTTGGTCGGTAGTATCGTCGATTAACTGACCATTGCTTCTGGTAGCGTTACTATTGGTTCGAGTAGCGGTAACATCAAAAGTTACTGAAGAAATTGGCGTTGAATCTGAAAGACGGTAAATCGTAAAAGTAATTTTACCAGATGTTCCTACATATACTCTGGCACTTTCTATAACCAAAGGCGTTTGTGTAACGATGATAGGTTCCGGTCCAAAATTATCATAGTAAGTACCTCCACCAAAAGTATATTTATCTTTCGGACCGAATGAAGTATTTATATCATTGATGCCAACATATACTTTAGAAAGATTATCGGGTTTAGTAAAATTCCCAGAATTACCTGTAAAAAGTAAATTCCCATCCGTTTGTGCATCGTACCAAAGCAAAGTAGATGACGAAGTACCTGATACAGTTAAGGTACTTGCTCCTTCACAAATAATTGCTTGAGCAGTTGTTGGCGTTGGAGAAACAGAAATCTGACGAGTATAAGTTTGAGTATTGTTGCTTAAATCTTGGTCGCCCGCCAAAGTCACATTCACTTCAAAAACATAATTAGAGCCTGCTTTGGCATTAAATGTACCATTGAGAGCTAAGGTTACTTCTGAAAATACTTTAATTGAATCTTGATAAGTACCCGTTAGCGTAGTAAGGGTGCCAGATTCTGTGGAAATTTTCACAGAAACCACTACATTTTTCTGAGGTTTTGTCCCTAAATTTTTCAAAGAAACAGAAACAGTACCTGTTGAGCTTACACAGAAATTACTGCTTTCGGGCGTAACTAAAGCGGTTACGGCTAAATCATTGGCAGGTCTAACATAAGTAATTTTATAGTCTTTCGTAACACCTTCCACATAAGTACCACAGCTTGCTAAATTAGAAAGTGGCACATTGTCGCTTGAAACAATCCGCATCAACGTAGCACTTCCAATAGTCAATCCAGCAGGAACATTAATAGTCGCTTTCAAAGCCCCTGAAAGATTTAATGCACTGGCTACCAATTCCGTTTTTTCATCAAAAACACCATTCATATTCCAGTCGATGTACACGAGCGTATTTTTGGCATTGGTACTTTTAAACATAATTTCTAAGGGTATTTGTTGAGAAGAAGAAACCGTATAGCCACTTGTCAAATCTCCAATTTTTACGCTTTCGATATTATCTTGTATAGTTACGGGTGTTGAAGCACAATATTCTGTACCACCAATACCACTCAAAATCAAAGCATAATCTTGAGAAGTATTTTTTAAAGTATTTTTATGGCTAATCGTAATCGTATAAGTTTTTCCCGGCATTGCGTCAGGAATAAGAATCTGCTCAACGTTATCTCTAATATTATCTCCTTTACTGGCCACCACACTTGGTCTGTCGGGGTCTAATACAAAAGGTAAATAATTGTTTGTACCATCCGAGATTTTAATATCTAAGTCATTAATTAATTTAGGAGTACGGTTGTTCAAATTTGAAGCACTTACAGTAGTAGCTGTTCCTTCGGGGTCTGTCCAACAAATAGTAGCCGTTAAGGTTTCTTTACCCGAAGCCACTATTTTTTGGGTATAAGTTTGTCCAGTAGCTAATGTTCTTTCTGTAATTGAATAGGTTTTATCTGTATTCAAAATAGCTTTGGCTGCTTTTTCCATGTTTAGCAAACCCCATCCATAAATATAATCTGGGCCTTCATTTCCAGCATCATCTGCTGTATGAATCACCAAACCTTTCAAAGTAGATGAACGCATCAGTAAACCATCGTTCTGTTTGGCATACAATTCCTGCAAGAGTAAAATACTTCCTGCAGCTTGTGGCGAAGCCATTGAAGTACCACTATAAACAGCATAACTACTTGTTGAAGTGTTAGTACTTGATAAAATATCAACCCCAACAGCAACAATATCGGGCTTGATACGCCCATCATCAGTTGGCCCCCAACTACTAAACGAAGACATTTGAATATCCGAAGACTGTAAAGGAGCTACCCCATTCGTTCCGTTTACTGCCCCAACAGTTAGAATATTTTTAGCCGTACTTGTTGTAGCGATAATATCGTAGCCATCATTTTTGCTACGTACTACCTTACTGGTGTCGTTTGAACTGGCTAAATAATAGGTTTCGCCAGCCTCTGGACCGGTTTCTCCCCTGTTGTTTCCAGCTGATTTTACAATTAAATAGTACGGTGCATTATAAGCAATTTTATCCCAAGCTTGAGTATTACTATCATAAAAACCAAATTTATAATCTTCGTATTGACTAATTGAAGTATTTCCGTACCAAACCCAAGCATTTAAGTCTGAATCATAGCTCCAACCAGCCAAATAACCATAAGAGTGATTTGAAATCAATAGATTTGAAGCAGCGTTCGCCATTTCTGTTGCATCACTATTATAATCCCAAGCTTTAAGATTTGCCCCAAAAGCCATTCCTTTGGCAAGTGCTGCTACTCCTTGAGCCACCATTGTACCTGCAACATGGGTTGAATGGGCTTCTGTACCTGATACTTTATCTTGCTGAGTAACCCTCGAAGTAAGCTCTTGATGAGTAGTAAGTACTCCACCGCCATCCCAAACGCCAAGCTTATTGATAACCGACGAACTATTCCCACTCAAAGACAAACCCAACGAACCGCCAGCATATAGTAAATTGGTACGAGTTGTAATCGCTGCTTTTGCATTGCTCTCAGTAGCTAAGTACAGCGGATGACCAGTAGCATCCAAACCCATCAATTTAAAAGTTCTGTCATTACGAAGATGCCCGTCTGTTTTCCATTTTTTTTCAGTAGCCAGTTTGTTGGCATTTTGAAGCGTAAGGCTTTGTTGACTGGAAATTTCTGATGATAAATCCTTTAGTTTTTTTTGTTGTGAAGTGTTGTACAGAGTTCGTTCTTGGCTGAAGGAAGCGAATGTAATACATAGAAGTATTAGTGTAAGCAATCTTTTCATTTGATTATATTAGGATGGATAGGTAATTTTTGGAAAAGAAATCAATATCTTTTTTTGATGTTGATTTATTAGTCAAGACAAGCCCATAAACAAAACCGTTGCTTAGAGTTGAAATAATACTTTACATTTAACAGTAATACAATTGAGAGGGAAAAAGGTTTATCAAAATACGTATTGATTTTCAGATAGGTACTTTACCGAAGTATTTTTATACTGGGCAGGCGAGGGAATAGAATTACATCATGAATGAATAGATGTATGTAATGTCATTCAGAACCTACGATAAAACCAATAAAATACTGTGGATAAACCATTTGCATGATTTATCCAATTACCTACATAAACAAAAAAGACAAAGCCATCGTACCTTAGTTATTTAGCTGAGGTATGATGGCTCTGGGAAAAATTTCTTGAATACGTAAGGATTCTATCTACACTTCTTTCTGAAGGTTCTTGATAGCTTTTATCTAAACCTGCTTTTACATCAAGCATATCTAAATAAAACTCTAACATCTCTGAATCGTGGACGAGGCCGTCCTGAATCATAAGATTTTCATCTTCCGTTGTTTCTTCATAGACGTAACGGACAACATCATGCTGCGTAAAGGTTTGTATCATAGCTCGGAGAATGTTTGCTCATCATTTTGCGTAGATTTATCAACGCATAACGCATTCTTCCTAATGCCGTATTGATGCTTACCCCCGTAGCATCAGCAATTTCCTGAAAACTCATATCTTCGTAATGACGCATCACCAACACTTCTCTTTGTGTGTCAGGAAGACGTTTTATCAGGTCTCTAAGATGTGCGTGCGACTCATTACGAATTTGCAAATCTTCATAAGAATCTTCCGCAAAATCAAGCGTATTAAACACACTACTACCATCCTCGAATACGACATTTGGATAGCGTTTATCACGACGGAAATAGTCTATTGCCATGTTGTGTGCAATTCTGAGCACCCAAGGCAAAAACTTTCCTTCATCATTGTATTTACCCGAACGAAGCACATCTACAGCTTTAATGAAGGTATCCTGCATTAAATCTTCGGCCACGAAGGTGTCTTTAACAATTAAGTAAATCGTAGTATAAACTTTGGATTTGTATCGACGAACAAGAGTTTCAAATGCTTTTTCGTCACTGTTTTTGATATAGCGTGATACAAGTTCGCTGTCGTTAACATGGATTTTTTCCATTTTGATAAATCTATTTAGTTAACGTAAAGCTTTATATCATAGTATATCTCCTATATTTTTATTTTAGTGAATATCGAAACTCTTTTACTGAAGTATTTCTGATTGGTTAATTCAAAGATAGTCGTTGTGACAATAATTCCCAAAAAAACAATAATTTTTTTCAAAGCATTAACAAACATTAACAATGAAAATATACTTAAAACATTTATTAATCTCTGTTTATCAATAACATACAAAATTAAATATTGTTTTCATTTTTTTGGTAAAATATTGTTCTGTTAATAGATATTTTTTTTTCTTAACATTTTTTAAATATTCAAAAATATATCGAATTGTTGTATTCAAGAGATTTCTGTCCTGCTTCTGAAATGGAGTTCTTAAAGATTTGCCCACATTTTTGCTTAAATTGCAAGGTAAACAAATCAAAAATCTATATGAAACAACGCAGCTTCATTGCACTACTATTTTGTTTTTCTATCAGTATTCAACTAAAAGCCCAAGACTTATTTCCAAATGCCAATCAGCGTTGGGTGGATTCTGTTTTTAAATCAATGACGACTGATGAAAAAATTGGTCAGTTAATGATGCCAAGAGGCAATTATAGTTATGAATACGATACAGCTCGTTTGTATAAAATTGTGAGAGATTATCATGTAGGGGGTTTTGTTTTCTTTAGAAATCGCCCAACGGCTCAAGCTTTATTGGTCAATAAATTACAGGCGATGTCGAAAGTACCGCTTTTGGTCGGCATGGATTTGGAATGGGGCTTAGAGATGCGTTTAGACAGTACTGTTCGTTTTCCATATCAGATGACTTTGGGAGCAATGCAAGGCAACGAGCAATTGTTAGAAGAAATGGGCTTACAAATTGCCCAACAATGCAAGCGAATGGGTGTACACATCAATTATGCTCCTGTGGTTGATGTTAATAATAATCCAAACAACCCTGTTATCAACTTCCGTTCCTTTGGTGAAAATCGTGAAAAAGTAACGGCAAAAGCTTTGGCTTATATGCGTGGTTTACAAAAAGGAGGTATTATTACTTCTGCCAAACATTTCCCCGGACATGGCGATACAGGCGTAGATTCGCACTCTGATTTACCCATTATTCCTCACAATCGTGAAAGATTAGATTCCTTAGAACTTTATCCATACCGTGAATTAATTAAAAATGGTTTACAAGGTGTGATGGTGGCTCATCTCAGTATTCCTTCATTAGACACTACTAAAAATTTAGCTTCAACTTTATCTAATAATATCGTAACAGACTTACTTCGTAAAGATTTAGGATTTAAAGGTTTGGTTTTTACAGATGCGATGGATATGCAAGGAGCTGTAAAGTTCTTTCCAGAAGGTACAGCAAATGTAAAAGCTATTTTGGCTGGCAATGATATTTTAGAAACGTTCATGGATGTGCCTGCGGCTTTTAATGCCATCAAAAAGGCTTTAGAAAAAGGCGATATCTCGCAAGCTGATATTGATTTAAGAGTAAAAAGAATCCTTACGGCAAAAGCTTGGGCTGGTTTAGACAAGTATCAACCGATTGAAATTAAAAATTTAATTGCAGACTTAAATCCTAAAAAATCAGAAGTATTGAATCGTACTTTCGCAGAAGAAACCATTACTCTTTTGAAAAATGACGATAATATTATTCCTCTTAAAAATTTAGATACTTTAAAAATTGCTTCATTGAATATCGGTACGCCAACTTTTGGTAGCAAAAAACCTACTGATTTTCAAAAAATGCTTGCGAATTATACCAGTGTACAGCATTTTAATTTAGACGAAACCTCAAGTGAGGAAGCGATTCAAGCGGTAAGAGACTCTTTGAAAAATTACAATTTGGTTTTAATGGCTGTGAATGGTCAGTCGGTTCGTCCTGCAAAAAATTATAGTATTCAGCCAAAAATTCAAGAGTTGGTAAAAGAATTTGCTAATTCGTCTAAAACTATCGTTTCGCTTTTCTCAAACGCTTATACTTTAGCCAAATTCGAAAATTTAGATAAAGCCAAAGCTTTAATTACTACTTATCAAGAAAGTCCACAAATGCACGAGTCAGTAGCGGTGGCAGAATTGATTTTTGGGGCAATCGGGGCAAAAGGGAAATTACCTGTGGGCGTAAACATGACTTTCAGATACAATGACGGTATCAAAACACAAGCTTTGAAACGTTTTCAATACGCAACACCCGAAGCTGTTGGGATAGATTCAAAATACTTTACTGTAAAAGTAGATTCTATCGTTAATGAAGCCATTAAACAAAAAGCTACGCCAGGAGCAGTTGTTTTTGTAGCCAAAAATGGCAAAGTGATTTTACACAAAGCCTACGGAAAACAAACTTACGAAAGTACTCAGCCCACCTCCACAAACGATTTATATGATTTGGCTTCCATTACCAAAATCAGTACTTCTGTACCTGCGATGATGAAAATGGAAGACGAAGGTAAATTCTCATTAAATACAACGATGGGCGAATTGATTCCTGATTGGGCAAATTCAAATAAAGCTTCTTTGGTTTATAAAGATATTCTTACGCATCAGGCTCGTCTAAGAGCATTTATTCCTTTCTGGATGGATTGTATCGACTCTACCAAAATGGTATTAGCAAGTAAAATCTATAAAGAGAAGTATTCAGATAAATATACTTTTACTTTCTGGGACAAACTGTTTCGTCGTAAAAAAGCTTTGGCGAGAATTTGTCAGGCAATTCAAACAGACAAAGCTCTTTGGAAAGAATGTATCAATTTAGTAAAAGACCCAACCATCTGGAAGCCGAAAACTTTCTCTTATACAAAATCTGGTGACTACTCGGTGGAAATCGTAGAAAACCTTTGGTTGCATAAAGACTATTACAAAACTCTATACAAAGCCATTGAAGACTCGCCTTTGAGAGAGAAAAAAGAATATGTTTATTCAGATTTGTCTTACTTCATGTATCCAGCCATTATTCCACGCCTTACAGGAAAAAGTTTTGAATCATTCTTGAAAGATACTTTCTACAAACCTTTGGGAGCAAATACGCTTACTTATAACCCACTTCAACATTTTCCAATTGCAAGAATTGCCCCTACTGAGTACGATTCTTTGTATAGAAAAACATTGGTACATGGCACAGTTCACGACGAAGGTGCTTCTATGTTGGGCGGAGTGTCGGGTCATGCAGGACTTTTTGGAACGGCTCAGGATTTAGGAAAACTAATGCAAATGTATTTGCAAAATGGCTATTATGGCGGTACTCAATTTATCAAAGAATCAACGATGAAAGAGTGGACAGCCTATCCTTTCCCAGTTGAAGTAAATAGCCGAAGAGGTGTTGGTTTTGATAAGCCCGACCGTAAACGTGCAGGTGTAAGTGCCGCAGCCAGTGCCAGTGCTTCAAGTTTTGGTCATTCTGGTTTTACGGGGACTTATACTTGGGTTGACCCTGAGCATCAATTGGTATATGTGTTTCTTTGCAACAGAGTATATCCGACAAGAAATAATTCAAAACTCTACGATTTGAACATCAGAACTAATATCAATGAAGTAATTTATCAGGCTATCAAAAAAGGACTGTGAGAATTATGAGTTATGAATTTTGAATTTTGAAGTGATTAGTCAATAGTAATTAGTGATTAGAATTGCTAATTATCAGTTATTTGCAAAAATACAACTTTACTTACGTTGATTATTGGACAATTTTCTAACACAGAGTTTAACTGAGATTTTACTGAGTTTCACAGAGTAGTTTATTATAATATTTCTCTGTGAAACTCTTAGTATTCTCTGTGTTCCTCTGTGTCATCACAAGATTTATTAATACACATGGTCTCATTTATGCCATGAGTAAATCTAAACTACAATTATCTGCTGTTCTTTTTCCAGTTTGAATGAAAAAGTCGTTCCTTTTTCTGGTTTCGATGCTACTGAAATTTTAGTGCGGTGAGCATTCAAAATATGTTTTACAATCGCCAAACCCAAACCAGAAGAACCATCCGAACGGCTACGAGCTTTATCAACTCGATAAAATCTTTCAAAAATTCTATTCAAATGTTCTGGAGCAATGCCCGGGCCGTTGTCTTTGATAGATACTTTCCAATCTTTTTTATCCTCTTCAAAAAGTACTTCTACTTTTCCGTTTTCGTTGCCATACTTCACGGCATTTTCCACCAAATTGGTAATTACTTGTCCAATTCTTTGTGCGTCGGCTTTTACCCAAACTTGTAGCTGAGGCGATTTTATTTGTAGCGTTGTATTTTTTGCTTTGGCTTTTCCTTCCAATTGCTCGAATACTTCTTTGGTAATTTGTTTAATATCCACTCGCTCACGGTGCATTTTAATATCGCCCGTTTCCATTTGCGAGAGTGTCAATAAATCTTTCACCAAAATATCTAAACCATCTAAACTTTTAGCGGCTTTTATCAAAAATCGTTCACGGACATTTTCATCGTCCATCGCTCCGTCCAACAAAGTATGCACAAAACCCTGAGCTGCAAAAATGGGCGTTTTGAGTTCATGCGAAACATTTGCCAAAAATTCACGACGATACTTTTCTAATCGCTTGAGTTCGGTTACTTCTTGTTCTTTCTTAGAAACATACACAAACAATTCATCATTCAGTTTTTTCAGAGGGTTGCTATTTTTGTATAATTTCTTTCTACTAACACCAAAATCTTTGATTTTCAGCTTGTTAATAGAGTCATACATTTTGTTGATTTCTTGAAAAACTAAATAATCCAACACAAAATAGATAAGAATACCCGCCACAATTAACGAAGCGATAAAACTTACAAATAAAACATTGGCATTCGATTCGGGCAAAAACGAAAGGAATGAAGTAATAAAAGCGGCAATCACTACTGCCAATAAAGTTGCTAATAACTTGGGATTCAAAAGCATAAGTAAGCCTTTTTCTGAATTAAATTTCTGTCGATTAATTTTCTACTCTAATAGGAAGTTCACAAACATCCTGCAAGTTTCATGTTTTTTGGCGATAATTTGTATTAAATTTATGAAAATGAAGGCTAAAATGCTTTCGTAAATCGTAGCTCCGTATTTCTTTTGTACCTTTGTTTTTTCCTTAAACGCATTGAGGTCATTGAATAATTGAGTTGGATTCATCACTCAATCGCTCAATCACTCAAACACTCATTACAAAATGCAACTCAATCAATTAACAGCCATTTCTCCCGTTGACGGGCGTTACCGCAAACAAGTAGAAAGCCTTGCTCCTTTTTTCTCTGAATTTGGGCTTATCAAGTACCGTGTCCGTATTGAAATAGAATACTTTATTGCCCTTTGCGAAATTCCATTACCGCAGTTAGAAGCCATCAATACTGATTTGTTTTCAGCACTGCGTGACATCTACCTCAACTTTTCAGAAGAAGATGCTCTTTGGATTAAAGAAACAGAAAAAGTAACCAACCACGACGTAAAAGCAGTTGAATACTTTATCAAACATAAATTAGATAAATTCGGAATCAACGAATATTTAGAATTTATTCACTTCGGACTTACTTCACAAGACGTAAATAATACTGCCATTCCATTGTCTTTGTTAGAAGCAATGAACGAAGTATTAGTACCCAAATTAGAAGAAGCTATTGCCAAAATTGAAGCTTTGGCAGAAGAGTGGAAAGATGTTCCTTTGTTGGCTCACACGCACGGACAACCAGCGTCGCCAACTCGTTTGGGCAAAGAATTTATGGTATTTGCCGAAAGAATGGAACGCCAAATGGATTTATTGAAAACCATTCCGTACTCAGCCAAATTTGGTGGAGCAACAGGTAATTTCAATGCTCATAACGTAGCATATCCAGAAAACGATTGGATTGCTTTCGGAAATGACTTCGTAAAATCTTTAGGTTTGGTTCGTAGCAAATACACCACACAAATTGAACATTACGACAATTTAGCGGCCTTGATGGATAACCTAAAAAGATTGAATAATATCATTTTAGACTTAGACCGTGACATTTGGACTTATGTTTCGATGGGATATTTCAAGCAAAAAATCAAAGCAGGCGAAGTTGGTTCTTCGGCAATGCCACATAAAGTAAACCCAATTGATTTTGAAAATTCAGAAGGAAACGTAGGCATCGCCAACGCTTTGTATGAATTTTTAGCAGCAAAATTACCCGTATCTCGTTTACAGAGAGATTTAACAGATTCGACAGTACTTAGAAATTTGGGCGTACCAATTGCACATCAATTAATTGCATTAACGGCACTCTTGCGTGGTTTGAATAAATTAGAATTAAACCAAGAAGCCATCAACGCAGATTTAGAAGATAACTGGGCAGTTGTTGCAGAAGCAATTCAAACGATTTTGAGAAGAGAAGGTTATCCACAGCCTTATGAAGCCTTGAAAGCTTTGACACGCAAAAACGACAAAATCACCGAAAAAACCATTTCAGAATTTATCGACGGCTTAGACGTTAGCGACAAAGTAAAATATGAATTAAGAAGAATTACACCATTTAATTATGTGGGCGTGTTGGAATAAGTAGATTTTATCTAAAATAAAAAAGGGCTTAGGAAATACTTTTCTAAGCCCTTTTTATTTACAACTGTAATACTTTTACTTAAAAATAATCTCAGACCCGTTTTTAGTCGCATATCCTTCTTCAACTAAAATAGCTCCAAGAATATAGGCAATTTGACTGGTTTTTAAGTTTTTCATTATCCATTCTCCTACACTTCCCACTGGTGGTTTATCAAGACTTGTTCCTATTGGAACAGTTTTGCCAGAAAACTCTTTGATTAGTTTTTCGTAGTCGCTCCTATGAAGTTCAACTTTCCACTTTAAATCAGTACCATAATAAATGCTAATTTTTGAACTATCAGAATCTTCATATTCAAAATAGGTTCTTTCTCCCCAGGTTTTAAGTCTTTTCATATTATCATTAGTTTGAATAATACATTTGTGTAAAATATTTTAGGTTTATTAACTTACTTGAAAACCTCTAAGCTTTTCGGGTAAGTTCTTGTGAAATTCCATTAATTCCCTCAAAACGCCAAAGAAACTGACTTATCTTTTTAGAAAAATTATTATACGGTAAAAGCACATTTTGAATAGATTTAATGAGTAAAGTATTTCTTACAACTCTAATCATTTATTATTAAATTTGAATCAATAAGACCAATATTGATATGGAAGCAGCAACAAAACTTAATTCAATGCAACTCTTCATGCTGAAAATATTTGAAAGACCTATCAGTAATCAGCAAGAAGAAGATATTAAACAATTGTTGGTAGATTACTTTGCCAAACAAATTGATTTAGAAATGGATAGAATTTGGGATGAAAAAGCAATGACTCAGGAAGACTTGGATAAAGCATTAGTTACTCATAAAAGAACGAAATATCAGTAATGCGATTAGTCATTGATACCAATTGCTTAATGGTGAGCATTCCAAAACTATCAAAAACAAGATGGTTATTTGAAGCAATAATTGCTGGACTGTTTGAGATAGGGATTACCACTGAAATATTAGAAGAGTACGAAGAGATAATAGGGAATTTTTACAGTCCTACTTTAGCAAGTAACGTACTTGAGTTACTACCCAATTTGAAAAATACTATTTGGGTAACAACTTATTATCATTGGGAATTAATGCTTAATGATGTTGATGATAATAAGTTTGTTGATTGTGCTATTGCTTGTCAAGCTGATTATATTGTCACACATGATAAGCATTTCAAAATTTTAGAGGACATCCCTTTTCCAAAAGTACGAGTAATTAGCATGGATTCCCTAAAACAGCTTTTATGAAATTCTAAAGCAAGATATTTCATTTGTTACAATAACTTTTCAAAGACCAACAAAACCAAAAATCAATTTCTATCAGTAAAAATTTAGGAATATTTTTTGAATCTAATTTTTAAATACTAAGTTTGTAAAATAAAATTTAAGCAAATGACAACAAATTTCAAAAATACTTCATGGTGGTGGCAACTGACGAACGTCCGTTGAACAGAATCATAATGTATTTTCGATAAAGATATATTTCTTCACGAAGAGGCTTACTGTTCAACCAGTAAGCCTTTTTCTTTGCTCTTTAAAAATCACTAAAAATAAGCATGACTTTTTCAGTAAAAACCACCCAAAAGAAACGTTTAGCCGATACCATTACGCCCGTTGGAATCTTTCTGAAATTGCGTAATAAATTCAAAAATTCGGTCATTTTAGAAAGTGCCGACTATCACGGAAAGGAACATGGTTATAGCCATATCGCCTGCGACCCTGTGGCGAGTATTATCATTGATAATGACGTTGTTACACAGACTTTTCCTGATGGAAGTACAGAAACTTTTACACTGGCAAATCGTAAAGATGCCGTAAAAGCTTTAATGGATTTCGCCAAACGCTTTGAGTGGGAACGTCAGCCTGATTACGCTCCGATGGCAAACGGAATGTTTGGGCATATTGCTTATGATGCTGTTGAGTATTTTGAAGACATCGAAATTCAAGAGAAAAACGAAAACACTGAAATGCCTTCTATCGTGTATTATGTATATCGCTATGTGATTGCTATCAATCATTTCAAAGATGAAATGTACTTATACGAGCATCAATACAGTGGTGAAAAAGTACAAGAAGCAGATAAAGTAAAAGGTTTGGAGTTTCTGGAAATGTTGTTGGGTTTGCCACATTATGCTACAAAACCATTCAAACTGACGGGCGAAGAAGTGACAAATTATACTGATGATGAAATGCGAGTGATTATTCAGGAATGTATCAAACATTGTTTACGTGGTGATGTCTTCCAGATTGTACCTTCTCGTCGTTTTAGTCGTACTTTTGAAGGCGACGATTTCCAAGTCTATCGTGCTTTGCGTTCTATCAATCCATCGCCTTATATGTTTTATTTCGATTATGAAAAGTATAGAATTTTTGGAGCTTCGCCCGAAAAACAAATCGGAATTAAGAATGGAATGGCTGAAATTCACCCGATTGCAGGTACTTTCAGAAGAACTGGCGATGATGAAAAAGATGCAGAATTGGCTCGTGAACTCTTGGCTGACCCCAAAGAATCTGCTGAACACGTGATGTTGGTTGACTTAGCCAGAAACGATTTGTCAAGAAGTTCGGATGTGGTAAAAGTGGAGACGTTCAAAGAAGTACAGTTTTATTCACACGTCATTCACTTGGTTTCTAAAGTAACAGGAAAAATGACGGCAGGAACAAATCCGCTACAATTGGTGGCTGATACTTTCCCTGCTGGAACGCTTTCGGGTTCGCCAAAGCACAATGCGATGAGTATCATCAATCGTTTAGAAAACGTAAATCGTCATATTTACGGCGGAGCAATTGGCTACATGGATTTTGTCGGAAACTTTAATCATGCCATTGCTATTCGTACTTTTATGAGTAAAAATAATACGCTTTATTACCAAGCAGGTATGGGCGTAGTAGCCAAATCGGTGATTGAAAACGAAATGCAAGAAATCAAATTGAAATTAGGTGCTTTGAGAAAAGCTTTGGAAGTAGCGGAGGGAATTTAACGAATTTAAAAATACCTTAGTTATCATGGATAGAATAATAAAAAATTATATTGATAGTTTTTGGGAAAAAAATAGTTTTTCTGATAGCATCAATGATTCTAAAATTTTTGAGCATTTCGTTAATTATACTATCATTGACCATAGGGTTGAAGATAGTATTGACATTGATGATTTAAATATTGGAGATGAAGGCACAATAGGAATTGATGGTTTTGCTTTGGTTATTGATAAGAAGCTATTTACCGACTATGAAGCATTGAAAGAATATTTAGAAATGGCATCTTTATCTTCAATATTTGTAGAAGTATATTTTACCCAATCAAAAACATCTTCAAAATTTGACTTGAAAGAGATTGTCCTATTTGGTAGGGCTGTTGCTGATTTTGTAAGCCAAGATAGAAAATTAATTTGGTCAAATCTTGCAAAGGAAAGAATGAAGCTATTTGATTTAATTTTCAATTACTCTACAAAGTTTAAAGAAAACCCTAATTGTTACTTATTTTATGTATCATTAGGGAATTATATTGGAGATCAAAATCAAGAAAGTACTAAAAGTAGAATTATTGAGGATATAAAAAGGGAGAACTTATTCTACAATATTTATTTTGAATATATTGATACTAATAGCTTACAAAATCGATACAAAAAATTAGGTCAAGCTTTACAAAAATCAATCGAATTTGAACAAAGAATAACAATTCCTAAAATTAATAATGTGACTGAGTCATATTTGGGAATAGTTAAAGCGAAAGAGATTTTAAAGTTAATTTCTGATGAAGAATCAATAATCCCTAATGTGTTTTATGATAATGTAAGAGATTTCCAAGGGGAGAACTCAGTAAATAAAGAAATAAGGGATACGTTAAGCACTGAAAATAAGGAGACTTTTGTCCTTCTAAATAATGGTATTACAATTGTCACAGAATCTATAAAACCCTCAAGAAACACCTTTACTCTTACAAACTATCAAATCATCAATGGTTGTCAAACATCTCATGTCTTATATAACTGTAGAGAATTATTAGATGATACAGTATATGTATCTTTGAAATTAGTGAGTAGTACGGATATAGATTTAACATCTAAATTAATTCGTTCTACAAATCGTCAAACAGCAATTAATGAACAAGACTTAATTGCATTTTCTGAATTTCAGAGAAAGTTAGAAGATTACTATAAAACTTATAAAGGTTCTAATCAACTATTTTATGAAAGGAGATCTAAACAATTCATAAGTAATTCTGTAGAAAAAAGCAGAATTATAGACAAAGCAACACAGATTAAAGTAATCGGAAGTTTTGTATTTGAGAAACCTGAAACCTCAACAAGGTTTTTTGGAACATTATTCAAAGAGTTTAAAAATAGATTGTTTAGGTCAAATGATAAATTAATAGTATACTATACTGCTGCATTTGCATTCTTCAAAATACAAGAATGTTTAAAAAAAGGTATAATACCTTCAAAGTTGAAAAAGTTTAAGTTCTTTATTTTAATGATGCTTAGATATGAATTAAAAATTTCAAATGTTCAATTTGAGTCCAAACAAACTGAGAAAGATTGTGAAGAAATATTGAAAGTTTTAAATGATGAAATAGCTTTAAAAAATGTGATTAATAAAATTACAGAGAAGATAACAAGTATTACAGATTTCGATTTGGATAGTTTAGAAACTTCAAAATTAAAGACTTTTGGAGATAGATGTAAAAGCTTTTATTTTCCCAAAACTTAGTACTTATGTGTCACCATTCGTCTTTCTGTAATAAAAAATGATAGCTGATAGCCGAAAGCTGACAGCCTAAAAATACAACCATGAAAATATTAGTCCTTGATAATTACGATTCATTCGTGTATAATTTAGTCTATATCTTAAAAGATTTAGGCAACGATGTGGATGTATTCCGCAACGATAAAATTTCATTAGAAGCCGTAGGGAAGTATGATAAAATTTTGCTTTCGCCCGGCCCGGGAATTCCAGAAGAAGCAGGTATTTTATTGGATGTGATTCGTGAGTATGCTCCTACAAAATCTATCTTTGGGGTATGTCTGGGTCATCAAGCTATTGGTGAGGCCTTCGGAGCAAAATTGCACAATATGGGCGATGTACTCCATGGCGTAACTACCAAATGTATTATCACCGACCCAACAGAAGTACTTTTTCAAGGCGTACCCAACGAAGTAAACGTATGCCGTTACCACTCTTGGACGGTTGTGCCAGAAACTATGCCTGCCGAGTTGAAAGTTACGGCTATCGACGAAAAAAACTTCGTCATGGCAGAAGCTCATACTCGCTACGATGTTAGAGGAGTACAATTTCACCCAGAAGCCTATCTCACAGAATATGGCGTAAAAATGGTGGAAAACTGGGTGAAAATTTAATAGAAAATCAAACGAAAGCTGATAGCCCTAACAGCTCATTAAAGATGAAAAGTTACTTACAAAAAAGAGTAGAAGGCATTTCTTTAACACAGGAAGAAGCTCAGGCTGCCCTTGGAATCATTGCCAGAGGTGAAGCCAATAATAGTCATATCGCAGCATTTCTAACAACCTACATGATGAATCCGATTACTTCGGAAGAATTAGCTGGTTTCCGTGACGCTATGTTGGATTTAGCCTTAATTATCGACCTTTCTGACTACGACCCAATGGATGTTTGCGGAACAGGTGGCGACGGCAAAGATACTTTCAATATTTCTACAACAGCCTCTTTTGTAGTAGCTGGTGCTGGACAAAGAATTGCCAAACACGGAAATCATGGTGTTTCTTCATCAGTGGGTTCTTCAACTGTTTTGGAGTACTTGGGCGTAAAATTTAGAAATGAAGAAGATTACCTTCGTCAGAAAATAGAAACTTCTGGAATATGTTTTTTACACGCTCCGCTGTTTCATCCTGCTATGCGTTTTGTAGGGCCGATTCGTAAAGAATTGGGTATGAAAACTTTTTTCAATATGTTAGGGCCAATTCTGAATCCTGCTAAGGTTGAAAAACAAATTACTGGCGTGTATAATCAGGATGTATTGAAGCTTTACGGAGAATTATTACAGAAATCTTACAAAAACTTTGGTGTAGTTTACGCTTTAGACGGATACGACGAAATTTCCCTTACTTCTGATTTTAAACTGATTACTGCCAAAGGAGAAGCAACGTATTCGCCCGAACAATTAGGTTTTACAAGATGTAATCAAAAAGATTTGCATGGCGGAAGTACCGTAGAAGAATCGGCGAAAATCTTAATTAATATTCTTGAAAACAAAGGAACACAAGCCCAAACCCAAGCAGTTTTGGCGAATGCAGCCGTGGCTTTATACTGTGCCGACGATACTTTAAGTTTGTCGGATGCCGTGTTGAAAGCCAAAGAGTCTTTAGAAAGCGGCAAGGCTTTGGCAGGTTTCAAGCAATTTATTCAGTAAAATACTTAAAGAGAAATGACAATTTTAGATAAAATCATTGCCCATAAAGCACAAGAAGTAGCCCAACGCAAAGAGCAAGTTTCGGTACAAGTATTAGAAAAAAGTGGCTTTTTTGCTAAAACTAATAATTCATTAAAGACAAGTTTACTGAATCCTGCTTCTTCTGGAATCATTGCTGAATTTAAAAGAAAATCGCCTTCAAAAGGTATCATCAACGGAAACGTGACGGTGGAAGAAGTAACGGCTGGTTATGTAAAAGCTGGTGCGGCTTGTCTTTCGGTACTAACGGATTTTGAGTTTTTTGGTGGTACAAGTGAAGATTTTTTAAAGGCTCGTCGCACGAACCCAACAATTCCGATGATTCGTAAAGATTTTATGATTGATGAGTACCAAATCATCGAAGCAAAATCTTTGGGTGCAGACGTAATTTTATTAATTGCTGCCAATTTAACCCCACAACGCATCAAAGATTTGGGTAAACTCACGAAAGAGTTAGGCATGGAAACATTATTAGAAATCCATGACGAAGAAGAGTTGAACCGCAGTTTGAATCAGTACATTGATGTAGTAGGCGTAAACAATCGTAATCTGAAAAATTTTGCAGAACAAAATGTAAATGCTTCCTTAGAATTAGCAGAAAAAATTCCAGCAGAATGTATCAAAATTTCAGAAAGCTGTATTTCTCAAGCAGAAACAATCAAATTGCTGAAATCTGTTGGCTATAAAGGGTTTTTAATTGGTGAAACCTTTATGAAAACTGAAAATCCAGCAGAGGCTTTGAAGAAATTTATAAATGAAGTAAGAAGCTAAAAAAGAAAAGCGACAAATCGGAGAAGTAAGACTTCCCGATTTGTCGCTTTTTTTGAATATTTACCTTAATCTACGCTCTCTGCAATTCAAAAACCGTAATTTCTGGTGGCATTCCAATTCTTCCCGGATAACCAATATAGCCATAGCCACGATTTACGTACAATTGTTGGTCGCCTTCTTTGTACAAACCTCCCCATTGCTTATACACATATTGTGCAGGCGTCCATGTTTCTCCGCCTACGGTTATACCAAATTGTGTTCCGTGCGTATGTCCAGAAAACATTACGTCAATATCTTTATACTTTGTATTTACTTCTTTATCCCAATGCGTTGGGTCGTGGGATAATAATAATTTCACAGGAGCTTCTTCTGTTCCTTTTACGGCTTTTGCTAAATTTCCATAAGTATGAAAACGATTTTGTCCGCTAATATTCTGTACGCCAATAATCGCCAGTTTTTCTTTTCCTTGCTCAATAAAGCGATTTTCGTCCATCAACAAATCATATCCTAATACTTTATGAGCGTGCATCAAATCATTCAAGTTCTTGCGTTTCCCTGCCAAATTATCGCCCCAATTTACATAATCGGCATAATCGTGGTTTCCTAAAGTACTATAAACCCCAAGCGGTGCTTTTACTTTATTGAAAATATCAATGTATTCTTGTACTTCAGTTGCCAAATTATTCACCAAATCGCCCGTAAAAAATACCACATCAGGTTTTTCTTTCATCAACATTTCTACTCCACCTTTTACAGCCACACGGTTGAAAAACGAGCCTGAGTGAATATCCGAAATTTGAGCAATCGTCATGCCTTCAAATTCTTTAGGAAGGTTTTTCAAAGCTAATTTTACTCTGCGTACTCGATAATCATGAGCCCCCGAAATAATTCCCCATGTCATTGCCACTGCTGGAATCGTTCCTGCCACAACAGCAGTTTTCATCAAAAATTCACTACGAGTAATGGGCGTATTTAATACAGAGGGAGCTGAGTTTGCATCATTGTTGGCAACAATGGGTTCTGGGCTACTGAATTTAGAAGTAATCCAACGAATGAGTCTTACTATATCATCAATCAAAAGGAAAATCATTACAAAGATTTTTGAAAAATAATTGATGAAAATTCCTACCATGATAATCGTTCTGAGGTTTTTACCAAGCCATTCGGGCGGTGTAAAATTATAAAGCCACATACCAGTAATAGTAATGGCCGACAAACCCCAAAAAATATACTTTGTAATTGCTTGTGTGCTGTCGCTGGTATTCTGAAAAGATACTTTTATGGCTTGCCATACGTACCAATCAATCAATAAAAAGATGAGTGATACTACGGGAATGATAATTAATTTATTCATTTGACTACGAAAGATTTGGCTGTTTATACAAATGCTACTTTTTCTTAACTCAAAATCTTAAAATGAGGTTCTGAATGGTCATTTTTTTATGATAAACGGCAAATTCTACAAAGGATTCGGAAACAATGTTAATGCTAACGCTTATATAATTTTTGATAAGCTTGTGGCTTCATTTGCATAATGGTTTTGAAAGAACGGTTGAAATGTGAAAGGTTATTGAAACCGCTTTCAAAGGCAACTTGCGAAATACTGAGTTTTTCGCCTGCTAATAATTTGCAAGCATGACCGATTCTGAGTTCTTGTAAAAACTGAAAATAGGTTTTTCGAGTATGTGTTTTGAAGTAGCGACAAAATGAATTCACACTAATATTGGCAACTTCGGCTACTTCTTCTAAAGTAATTTCACGAGTAAAATTATTGAGTGAAAAAGAATAAATCTGGTCGATTCTACGAGTATTATGTTCGTCGAGCGATACGTCAAATTCAGATTTTGAAATTTCAGTTACTTCTTCTGCTTGAGCAATAAAGCTCAAGATTTTCAACAATTGAATGATTTTATCAATACCAAGCACATTGGGCATTTGGCTCATCAGTTCTGCAATTTCTTCTTTTCTATTGCCCCCAATCATTAAACCTCTTCTTGCTCTTTGAAATAATTCGTTCAACTGAATCGTCTCAGGAATTTGCATAAAGCCATCGCCCCAAAAGGCAGGGTTAAAATGAATTACCGACGATTTTGATAGCAAAGAAGTATTCGCTTCAAAATACTTGGGGTCACTTCTGAAAAAATGGGGAACGTTCGCACCGATGATGATTAAATCGTTTTCTCGATAATTCTTTACACCGTTTCCTACCAACAAAGTACCCGTTCCTTCATAGATATACACTATCTCGATTTCGGGGTGATAATGCCAATGATTATAAAAATATGGTACAATATCTTTATTAGTACTGAACGATTGTTCAGGCATAATTTGAACTTTTCTGAATAGTGGTTTCATTATAAGTAATTTATTACTGAATATCCTCAATTTTTTAACACAATGCTAATATAGTATTAAAATCTACTAATTATTGAAAAGTTTAATTCACAAAAAAGGGTTCACTTTGTAATGAATACTTTCCTAAACATTTTGCTTGTAAACTGAATCTAACATGATTAAGCGTCAACATTACGATAATTTTGAGCTGTGGCAACGTTTTAAAAAAGGAGACCAACAGGCTTTTAACTTGATTTATCAATTAAATCATAAGGTGTTGGTAAACTATGGCAATAAAATATCTCAAGATATTGAGTTAGTCAGAGACACTGTACAAGATTTATTTGTCAATCTTTGGTTGCGTAAACATAACTTAGCCGATACAGACCACATTGAACCGTATTTAAAAACGTCTTTACGCCATGATTTAGTACGAAAAATCAACGAATCTCGCACAGGAGTTCCGTTTGATAACCTTGCTGAATTTGGTTATCAAATAGAAAAGTATCACTATACTTTTATCAATGACAGCGAAGAGAAAGAAGAAGTTTTTGTTAAGTTAGAAAAAGCCTTGAGTACTTTACCTTCAAGGGTTTCGCAAGCACTCAAAATGCGTTATTTTGACAAATTAGGCAACCAAGAAATTGCCAATAAGATGTCTATTAATTATCAATCTGTTAATAACAATATTCACCGTGGTGTAGAAATTTTACGAGTAGCAATGAGTCAACAGTCTTAGCAAAGAGTTCCCATTATTTTATTATTGCTTGATACATATCCCAAATATTTTTTTATTTTGTTTAAAAGCTAAAAACTCGTTTTTTAGCTTTTTTTATTTTATTAAATTTCAAATGATTTTAAATTAACATACATTATTTTACGAATAAATAAAAATTTCAACGAATAACACATTTGTCATTTTTTATCTTGAATTATCCTTTGATAATACTTGTATAGACACATATATTTGTCAGACAAATACCTAATCATTATTACTGTAGTAGGTCTATAATGATTTTAACCAAACTTAATTGTAGATTATATAAAGATTTCAACACTCCTGTAAATTTTAAATTATAAATCAAAGTGGCGGCTTTGTGTTTATTATTTAAAATTTCAGGAGTTTTTTTTATTCTTTTGTGCCGATAATTTCTTGACCTTGTACCAATACTTTTACACCTGTAACTTGACCGTCTGTACGGATAAAAATAATCTGAGCACTATAATTTTCCTCCTCAAATTCATCGTCTTTTTTCTTGGTTAATTTCGATTCCGGATAATCACTTGCTTGTCCGAAAAGAACTCCAGCTTTGAAGAAAATCCTCAGCTTTTGGAAATAAGAATTATCAAGCATTTTGTAGCTTCCGTAATAATCCTTAAACTCCAGAGAATCTGCCAGACTTATACGTACCTCTGGTTTTACTGTTTCTTTTCCAGAAGTTTTTGCCTGAGCAGCAAAACAAAACGCCGACAACATCATGCCGAGTAACAAACTCTTTTTCATAGTCATTTGTGTGTTTAAACAAGTGAATTATTTATTTCCATAACTTTCAAACATAGTAAATGTTTGATTTTTCAAATTTAATCTAAATATTTTACCAAAATAGTATGCAAGCATAATGAATTTATTAAATTCGTAAGATTATTATGAACATTTATTAAATCATCTTCAACATGAATGTAGCCTATATTTATGATGCCGTTCGTACTCCTCGTGGACGAGGAAAATCAGACGGTTCATTGCATGATATTCAACCTGTTCAGTTGGCACAACAAGTATTACAACAACTCCGAGAACGAAATCAATTAGATACTTCGCTGATTGATGATGTAATTCTTGGTTGTGTTACGCCCATCGGCGAACAAGGGGCAGACATCGCTCGCACGGCGGTTTTGGCGGCTGGTTACGACCAAAGCGTAGCAGGTGTACAAATTAATCGCTTTTGTTCATCGGGGCTCGAAGCCGTAAATATGGCATCTGCTTACATCATGTCGGGGCAACAAGAGTTGATTATTGCAGGGGGAATCGAGTCGATGTCGAGGGTTGCTATGGGTAGTGACGGTGGAGCAATGACGATGAATCCGCAATTAATTGCCGAACACAAGTTTGTACCTCAAGGAATCTCTGCTGATTTAATAGCCACAAAATACGGCTACTCTCGTGAATTATTAGATAGCTATGCCGTAGCTTCACAGCAAAAAGCTGCCTCTGCACAGCAGAATCAACGTTTTTCAAAATCTATGTTTGCCGTAAAGGACGACATCGGACAAGATGTGTTGACTTTCGACGAAGGTATGCGACCAGATACTTCGCTCGAATCTTTAGCAAAATTAAAACCTGCTTTTGAAAGCATTGGACAAATGGGCTTAGACCATCTGGCTCTGATGAAATATCCAGAGTTGAATGAAATCAAACATTTGCATCATGCAGGGAATTCTTCTCAAATCGTAGATGGTGCGGCTGGTATTTTAATCGGAAATAAAGCGATTGGTGAAAAACTGGGCTTGAAACCAAGAGCTAAAATTACCGCTTTCGGTGTTTCGGGTTCTGAGCCAACAATTATGCTGACTGGGCCAATTCCTGCCACACAAAAAGTACTCAAACGCAATGGTATGAATATTAATGACATTGATTTATTTGAAATCAATGAGGCTTTTGCTGCCATTCCTTTATTGTTTATGGACGTTCTAAAGGTTGATGCGTCTAAAGTAAATGTCAATGGTGGAGCAATTGCCCTCGGTCATCCACTTGGTGCGACGGGTGCAATTATTTTAATGACGCTTTTGGATGAATTAGAAAGAACAGACAAAAGCACTGGTTTAGCAAGTTTATGTATCGGCGGAGGAATGGGAATTTCTACGGTTATTGAAAGGGTTTAGCTTTGGGACTTAGAGAGGCAAGATTCAAGACACAAGATTTAAGACGAAAAGACAAGATTGAAGAGATAAAGTTTGGCTTGTAGAAATTTGAACAATAAAAATCATCTTGTTCAAAAGTATTGCTAATAAAAAAGCCGTCAACGTCTTGTCTTACATTATATTTTCCCACCTTGATTCTTGCTTCTTGAATCTTTTGTCTTAAATCTCGCATCTTAAATCTTGCGTCTTGTATCTTGACTCTTGCTACTTATTAAAATCTAAAAAAATGCTCTCATACAATCTCTTACATAACGTCGCCATTTTAAGTATCAATGTTGCGAATCAAGCAATGAATGTCTTGAATGACGAATCAATTCCTGCTCTTGCTAAGGCATTAGAGCAGGCATACTCAGACCCCGAAGCCAAAGGAATCATCATTACTTCTGAGCGACCAGAGTTTATCGCTGGTGCAGATTTACGCATGATTCTCAATAATAATGGTAAAGCTCCCGAAGAACTCTATCAGCTTTCAAGGTCATTGAATACCATTTTTCGCAAAATGGAAACCAACGGCAAACCCATTGTAGCCGCCATCAACGGCACAGCTTTGGGCGGTGGCTATGAAGTATGCTTGGCTTGTCATCATCGAGTAGCCATTAATAACCCCAAAGCCTTAATTGGTTTGCCAGAAGTAACGATTGGTTTACTCCCCGGCGGTGGCGGTACTCAACGTTTGCCCCGAATGATAGGCTTAGAAATGGCAGCTCCACTTTTATTAGAAGGCAAAAAAGTATCGCCTAAAGATGCTCTTTCGCTTGGTATGATAGACGAATTAGTGGATTCGCACGAAGCGATGATGGAAAAGGCTTTTGCATGGATTAACGCCAATCCTGTTGCTTTACAACCTTGGGACGAAATCAACCGAAAAACTGGGAAAATTCAGGCAAAAGAAAATTACAAAGTACCCAATGGGAATATTTTAAGCCCTAAAGGAGTACAATTAATGATGGGCGGTACGGCTCTTACGATGACTAAAACCAATGGTAATTATCCTTCACCCATCGCTATTATGTCTTGCGTGTATGAAGGACTATTAGTGAATATCGACCGTGGACTTATCATCGAGGCTCGTCATTTTGTAAAAGTTGCCAATTCTTCTGTGGCTAAAAACCTGATTCGAACAATGTTTTTTGGGCTGAATGAAGTAAATAAAGGTGCAAACAGACCGAAAAATATTGAAAAAACCGAAGTAAAAAAACTGGGCATTTTGGGTGCAGGCATGATGGGTTCGGGTATTGCTTACGTTTCGGCAATGGCAGGAATTGAGGTTGTACTAAAAGATATATCGCTTGAAGCTGCCGAAAAAGGGAAACACTATGCTCGGACTCTACTCGAAAAAGCCATCAGTAAAGGCAAAATGAGTACTGAAAAAGCAAATGGTATTTTAGGTCTTATCAAAACTACTGATAATTATAACGAGCTTGAGGGAGCAGATTTAATCATCGAAGCAGTTTTTGAAAATACCCAATTAAAAGCAGAAGTATCTAAAGCAGCGGAGCTTTTCTTGAAAAAAGATTCAGGTGTTTTTGCCTCAAATACTTCTACTTTACCTATTTCAAATTTAGCCAAAGCGACCATTCAGCCCGATAAATTTATTGGCATTCATTTCTTTTCGCCAGTTGATAGAATGCAATTAGTGGAAATTATCATGGGCAAAGAAACCTCCGACTACGCACTTGCCGTAGCGATGGATTTTGTCAAGAAGATTCGTAAAACGCCGATTGTCGTGAATGATTCTCAAGGTTTTTATACATCCAGAGTATTCTTTACTTATACTTCCGAAGGCATTGAATTATTAAAAGATGGCGTAAATCCTGTGGTTATCGAAAACATCGCCAAACAAATGGGAATGCCCGTTGGCCCTTTGGCAGTTTCGGACGAAGTAGCCCTAGACTTGGCTTATAAAATCGCTCAAGCGGCTGTTGATGAAGGTCTTTTGTCACCAGACGACACTACTTATCAAGTCAGCAAACAGTTTACCGAAATGGGACGTTTGGGCAAAAAAGCCAAAGCTGGCTTTTATACTTATCCAGAAAATGGCAAAAAGTATTTGTGGGAAGGTTTAGCTAATATTTTTCCTTTGAAAGATGAACAGTTAGCGGTAGAGGAAATCAAAAAAAGATTATTGTACCGACAAGCTTTAGAAACCGTAAAATGTGTGGAAGAAGGCGTAATACGCAAGTATTTGGATGCCGATTTGGGTTCTATCTTCGCTTGGGGTTTTCCTGCTTATTTGGGTGGAACGCTTTCCTTTGTAGATACTGTGGGCATCAAAACTTTTGTTACCGAAGCCGACCGTCTGGCTGATACTTATGGAGAAAGATTCAGACCGACCGAAAAACTCAGAGCTATGGCAGAAGCTGGCAGAGGTTTTTACGAATAAAAATAATTACGTACCTTTACATAAACCCCAAAACCCTTGTAAGTCTGCAAGATTTACAAGGGTTTTTCTGTTTTCATGCAAAGTCAAGAAGAAAAGTTTGAGAGCCTTATTGAAGGCATTGTCGCCAATGGCTACGGGGTTTGTGATGATTTTTTAAGTAGCGAAGAAGTAACGATGCTCAATGCAAGATTTACCGAAAGGTTTGATGATGGCAATTTCAAAGAAGCAGGAATTGGCAAACAAAGTGAAGTACATCAAGCCAAAGAAATCAGAGGCGATAAAATACTTTGGTTGGAAAATGGCACAACAAACATTGCCGAAAGAATACTTTTGGATAAAAATCAAGCATTTATTAATTATCTCAATCAAACTTGTTATTTGGGCATCGTTGATGCAGAAATACATTTTGCCAAATATGACATTGGTAAATTTTACCGCCGACATCGAGATACTTTCCAAGCCCAAAAAGGCAGAATTCTTTCCGTAATTTATTATTTAAACAACCATTGGCAAACCGAAAATGGCGGTAACTTATTGATTTATACCCAAGAAAACAATATTGAAAAAACAATCAGCATCGCCCCATTGGCAGGAAGATTAGTCTGTTTCCAAAGCGAAAAACTCGACCATGAAGTAAGCGAAACTTTTAGAGAGCGATTGAGTATTACGGGGTGGTTGTTGAATGTTTGAGATTTTATTAAATACAAAAGCGGTCAGAATTCGAAATTCTGACCGCTTTAATCTTATAATAATTCAAGATGACTTATCGAATTATTTAATCAAATCCATCAAAGTATTGGCTTCTAATACCGCCAAGTTGGCATCTCTCCATTTTTCCATTACGTTTCTTAACGAACAGCTTTCTTCGTCGCCACAGTCGTCGCATTTACCATAAAAATGTAAAGAAACACAAAGTGTTGGTGAGATTGGGCCGTCGATGATACGGATAATTTTAGCAAAAGAAACTTGGTCTGGTGGAATTCTTAAATAATAGCCTCCTCCTTTTCCTTTTTGGCTCTGCAACAGTCCATGATTACGTAATTCAAGCAGGATAGCTTCTAAAAATTTCTTTGGAATATTTTCTGATTCTGCAATATTTGAAATAAGTAATGGCCCTTTTTCATATTCACGAGCAAGTACTTTTAGGGCTTTCAAAGCGTATTTAGCTTTTTTTGAAATCATAATGATGAAGTTTTAATGTTGTTTCTTCGCCAATTGTAAATAATGGTTGTCCGGAGCTGAAATACCTCAAAAACCTTTATTTTTTGTATTACTTAACTCGTTGCTGTTCTACTAAGTTCAGTAATTCCATTTGTTTTATAGACAAAAGTACATAAAATATCAGAATTAATAATATGATAAATGTTTGATTTAGTATTATCATTTTGACGAATATCACAAAAAAAATATAGATTTTCTAAAAATATTAACAGCATTTCTATTTGCTACTTTGCAAACCTGAATATTTTGTTGGGCTTAAAGAAAATAAGCCTCATAAACTCGTTGGTTTACAAGGCTTTGGATAAGTGAAAATTGGTGTGTGGTGAATTTAAAATTGTACTTGCCTACAATAGATTGCCCTTAAAAAGCAGGAAATGGGTCATTAAACTTTCCCTTTTTTTCCATCAAGCGTATTTCTTCTTCTGTACACAAACATTCTTGAAGTTCTTCAACGATGGCTTCTTGGTCTAAATCTTGCCCGATAATCACCAATTCGTTGATTCTATCTCCAAAGCGTTCATCCCAGCGTTGCATAATGAGGTCTTTGCTTTCTCTCCAAGCAGGATAAAAATTTCTTTCCCAAGCGGGTACTCCTGCCCACCAAGTACCTGCCGAATCTGCCCGAACTGAACCGCCCGCTTGTCCCCAATTTAAAGCATCTTTCGGGCGTGAAGCTATCCAGAATAAACCTTTCGAGCGTATAATGCCAGCATGCCAATAGTTGTTGATATAATGCCAAAATCTTTCTGGATGAAAAGGACGAGCATCCCGAAACACAAATGAACTAATGCCGTACTCTTCGGTTTCGGGTGTGTGCTTTGCTTTGGCTAATTCTTCAAGCCAATTAGTGCCGTTTGAGGCTTCGTCAAAATCAAAAAGCCCAGTATTTAAAATTTCGTTGGGATTTACTTTGCCAAAAGTGGACTGCAATATTTTTGCTTTTGGATTGAGTTTTTGAATAATTGCCTTCAACTCTCCTACTTGTATGGGACTGAGTAAATCGGTTTTATTAAGAATAATTACGTTGGCAAATTCTATTTGGTCGGTTAATAAATTAACGATTGTTCTGTTGTCGTTCGGGTCATCTTCGTTCATTTTACGAGTCCACACGGTATCAATTGAGCCAAAGTCTTTGGCAAAATTAAAGCAATCTACCACCGTCACCATCGTATCTAATCTTGAAAACTTCGTAAGGTCGATGCCGTTTTCTTCATCTACATAGCTAAAAGTTTGGGCTACGGGCAAAGGTTCTGAAATTCCCGTCGATTCAATCAATAAGTAATCAAAGCGTTTTTCTTTTGCCAAACGCTCTACTTCTATCATTAAATCTTCACGAAGGGTACAGCAAATACAGCCGTTAGACATCTCTACCAATCGCTCTTCCGTTCTCGAAAGTGTATTTTCTTGTTTTACCAATTGGGCATCAACATTGATTTCGCTCATATCATTCACAATTACCGCCACTTTTAGGTTTTGTTTATTGTGTAAAATATGGTTGAGCAATGAGGTTTTACCAGCTCCTAAAAAACCGCTTAGGACTGTAACTGGAAGTTTCATTTCTGACATTTTTTGCAGTTTCTAATATTGATTAAATGAGTGATAATTAAAGCAACAGATGAAAAATACCCTACAAGATTGAGGTATTTAAAATCGTCTTCAAACAGAATGGAAATGGCAAAAGCTCCAAAAAACAGCCAAAAAGCCGTACTTATGGGTGATGAAATCACGTCTTGCGTTGTGTAATAAACCGCTACGAAGCAAATCGCTACAAAAAGATAATCTAAGTACCGAAGTCCCTCTTGGTCGGAAACACTGAGGTCAGTTTTGTAAAATGCCTGCACAAGCATAAGTATTGGCGTTGCCAAGCAATGCACCAAACAGATGCCCGAGCTGGCTATGCCTAAGTAATCGTAGTAATATTTAACCTTTTTCATATTTCATATTTGCAACATTGTTGCAAATATGGCGACTTGCTTTTATTTTCGCAACATTATTGCAAATAATATTCAGAATATCATTAGATTTGCAACATCATTGCAATTATATAAATTCAACAAATATGAAATTGACTAAAAACACATTCCTAACTTTATTGTTTGCAAGTACTTTGATGACTGCTTGTAAAAAAGATGAGCCTGTTCCGCAGGAAGACAACGAGAATTTAACCACTGTAAAATTGAAATTTACAGAAAATGGAGTTACGAAAACTTTTTCATTCAAAGACCTTGATGGCGACGGTGGGAATGCTCCGACGATTGAGAAAGTTTCTTTGGAGGCTAATAAAACATACGCTTTCTCCGTTGAACTTTTGGACGAAACGAAATCGCCCGTAGTGGATGTTACCGAAGAAATTAAAGAACAAAAGGACGAGCATTTATTTGAGTATGTGCCTACGCCTTCGTCGGTACTTGTTTTTTCAAATAAGGATAAAGATTCAAGAGGCTATGATGTTGGTTTGACTGCTACGGTTAAAACTTCTGGAGCAAGTACTGGAAAATTGCAAGTAGTGCTTCATCATCAACCGCCTGTAAATGGAACGCCTATAAAAAATGGTTCTTTCTCGGTGGGTAGCATTGATTTTGATGGAACGTTTGAGGTGGAAGTGAAATAGGAAGACTTTAGGACTTGAAGATTTTAGACACAAGAGACAAGAAAAAAGAATTTTTTTTGGATTTTATTGGATTTGAGGATTTAGGAGGTTTTTAGATTTTTAGAGGCAAGAGACAAGAAAAATTCTTTTTTCTTTTAGACTTTATTGGACTTGAGGACTAATCTCTTTTATATTTTTGGGACGCAGGATTTGGAATTTTTGGAATGGTTTTGATTTATGCTATTTCAAATTCTGAATCCTGCGTTTGTTTTTAAGTATGCTTGCAAAAGCACCTAAGTTCTGAAATCAAAAGTTCAAATTCCAAAGGTCTTCACTCTGCTATTTAGCAATTATGATATGGATATACTTACTTGGCTATGTCAAGCAAGTATTAAGTTGAGTAATGTTAGATTAATTTATGATTTTAGGATTAGATAATTTGAACGAAATTTAAGTAATTTTACTCGTCGTAGATTGATATTTGATGAAAGCGTTTTTTTACTTTACTTGAATTCGCCAGAATTGAGTTTCATTTGCAAAAACAATCACTAAAATAGATAGTTAGAAAAACTAAAAGTGAGTTCAAAACTGTTTATTCTAAAACAAAATTGATAAAAGCCTCTTTACAGATATAAGTATTTTTATACTTTTATGCCAAAAGGTATTTCATCTACTTTAAAATGGACATATCCGAAATCATCAAATACTTATCAGATTCTAAAGAAATCATTAGTGCGGGTCTCTTTGCCATTACATTTGTTGTATATGCTGAAAATGGTCTTTTCTTTGCCTTTTTTCTTCCCGGCGACTATCTTTTATTTCTTACAGGTGTTTTTGTAGGAACTGGCTTTTTGAAATATGCCATCGGAACGGTATTGTTGTATCTTTTTGTGGCTTCGGTGCTGGGTTCATTAACGGGCTTTTTATTTGGTCGATTTTTTGGGAGTAACCTGCAAAACAAAGCCGATACTTGGTACTTCAAACAAAAGCACTTGGATTCAACCCGTGATTTTTTTGAAAAATACGGTAGCCAAGCCCTTATTATCAGTCGTTTCTTGCCTTATATTCGTACTTTTGCACCGATTTTAGCGGGCATCAGCCGTATGAGCTATCCAAAATTTTTGTTTTTCAATTTGGTGGGTGGTGCATTATGGATTGGTTCTTTGGTAGGTGGCGGCTATTATTTTGGGGTCGAATTCCCTTGGATTATCAATTACGTTCAATACGTAATCTTATTCTTTTTAGTTATCACTACTTTCACTGTGATTAGAGGTTATATGAATTTTAGAAAATAACCTCCTCAACAACGATATGCTTACAGACTTTGGTTACATACTTCTTTTTATTATCGCCGCTATTGCCTTTGTAATTGTGATATTATTCATTGCAAAGCTGATTCGCCCCAATCGCCCCAATGTTGAAAAACTCACTACTTATGAGTCGGGCGAAGAACCAGATGGCAATGCCAATGTGCGTTTCAATATTCGTTTTTATGTAATTGCCCTTATTTTTATTCTTTTTGATGTTGAATTAATTTTCCTTTTTCCTTGGGCTACGGTTTTCGGAAACAAACGATTAATTGCCGAAACCGACGGTTTGTGGGGCTGGTTCTCGCTGGCTGAAATGTTTATTTTTGTTGGCGTACTCGTGATTGGCTTAGGATATGCTTGGATTAAAGGTCATTTAGACTGGGTGCGTCCTGAAGCAAAAATTACAGCATACAAATCAAAAGTACCTAATGCTTTATACGATAAAATCAATCAGAAATATAGCAAATAGATTAAGGCTGTGGATTGGGGATTTCGGATTTCTGATTTCGGAAATAAGATTCAAGCATTTTTTGTAAATCCGAAACCAGAAATCTACCATCCGACTGCTCAATAATAGCTTATTTTAATCCCTAATTTTTTGATTTTTGCGTACAGTGTTTGAGCTGGCATTCCTAAAATTTCAGCAGCACCGCCTACGCCTGCTACTTTGCCATTACTGGTTTTTAGAGCTTTCAGAATATGGTCACGCTCTACTTCTTCCATTTTATTTATCGCTCCCGACATTGTGTTTACAACTTCGTTTGTTTGTATCGCATTCGGCAACGAAATATCTGTAATTTCATGACCGCTGGTCAACAAAACGCTACGCTCAATCAAGTGTTCAAGCTCACGGACATTGCCCGGCCAATGATAAGTACGCAATTTTTGTAGTGCATTTTCGCTGATGCCGTTCATTTTTTTTCCGACATTATTACTGAATTTTTTCAGAAAATAATTAGCCAAAATCTCAATATCCTCTTTGCGTTCACGAAGTGCTGGTAGCTCAATCGGAAAAACATTTAAGCGATAATACAAATCCAAACGGAAGCGTCTTTCGGCTACTTCTTTTTCTAAATTTCTGTTGGTTGCCGCTATAATACGCACATCTATTTTGATAGCATTTTCGCTTCCGATACGCTCAATTTCTTTTTCTTGTAATACTCTTAAAAGTTTTACTTGTGCTTCCAGAGGCAACTCCCCTATTTCGTCCAGAAAAACTGTTCCGCCATTGGCTTGTTCAAATTTTCCAATTCGTTTTTGGTTCGCTCCCGTAAAGCTTCCTTTTTCATGCCCAAAAAGTTCGGATTCAATCAAATTCAAGGGAAGTGCTGCACAATTGATTGTAACAAAAGCTTTATCTTTTCTGGCAGAATGTTGGTGAATAGCTTGAGCAATTCTTTCTTTTCCCGTTCCACTTTCGCCCATAATAATCACCGAAGTATTGGTTGGGGCTACAATCATTACTTTTTCAAGTACATTCATCAAAGAGGCACTTTTGCCAACGATACCCTCTATACTGATGTCTGATTTGGGCGATTCCTCCGCAAAATTGATGATATGTCCTCTTTCAACAGCATAGCGATAACGGGCGATGTCGAGCATCACAAATAAGTCTCTTTCACGAAAAGGTTTCACCAAAAAACCATAAGGCTGTGTAGCTTTGGCGGCTTCTAAAGTAGTATGATTGGTATTGGCAGAAATAAATAAAAAAGGAATTCTTTTTTGGTGTAGCTCCTGAGCCAAGTCGATGCCTGTTTCAGTTCCTTTCAAAATAATATCCAATAAAACCCAATCGGGCTTTTTTTGCTCTATTAATTGTCTGGCACGCTCTGTGGTAGATGCTATGCCTGCTACCAAAAAACCATTTTTAGTGAGCATTATTTTTAAATCATAAGCTACTATAAATTCATCTTCTACAATCAATATTTTATCTTTTTTAATCATTAGATGAAGAATTGATTAACGGGTTAATTCAAAATTAATTGGGAAAATCACTTTGAGTGTTAGTCCATGCTGATGCTGAATCTCAAAGCTACCTTCCAGTTGTTCACATAATCCTTTCATTAAACTCATTCCGAAAGAATCGCTCTCTTCAACATCAAAACCTTCGGGCAAACCGATGCCATTATCAGCAATCAGTAGCTTGCAGAGTTTTTCAGATTCTTTCTTTAGTTCTATCGTTATTTCTCCTTTTTGGTTCGGAAAAGCGTACTTAATAGCATTACTGATGGCTTCGTTCATGATTAGACCGACGGGAACTGCCTGACCAACGTCGAGGTGTATATCATCGGTTGATAATTTAAAACTAAGCTTTTTATCCACATTGAAACTCTCTTTTATGTAAGCAACCAGTTCTTCGATATACCATTTCATATCAATTGAAGCCAAGTTTTCGGTTTGATACAGTTTTTGGTGAATCAAAGAAATACTGTGCATCCTGTGCTGACTATTCTGTATAGCTTCGAGGGCATCTTGATTTTTTAAATGTGCCGACTGCGTATTGAGCAGACTAATCACAATTTGTAAGTTATTCTTTACTCGGTGATGTATTTCTCGGATAAGCCATTCTTTTTCGTTCAACAACCGCTTGAGTAACTCGTTTTGTAGGTTGATTTCCTTCTGTTTCTGCTCTAATTGAAGATTCGTTTTTTGTTTGAGTTGATAACGATTGTAACCCAATAAAAGTAGTACAATTAATACAAAAGCACCACTAATAGAAATAATTTTGATGATTCTATCGTTGCGGATAGTGGCGTTTTGTAGTTCACTTTTTTGGGTTAATAATAGAATATTTTTGTCTTTTTGTTCAGTATCAAATTGAATTTGTAGGTTAGAAATCTGTTTAGCTTTTTGGGCATTCATTACCGAATCGGAGTAAACCTTGTATAATTTGTAATGCTTGATTGCTTCGGAAAGATTCCCTAAGGCGGAGTCGGCCTTAAACCAAGTCAAATAGTTTTCATAAAGCATCTTTTTATTGGCAACACTTCGAGAAATTTTATCTTGATCAATCAAAAAAGAGTATGCTTTATCCGACTGCTTGGTTTCTATATAATACCGAATGGCTACGTGATTGATGTACATTTGGTTTATAATATCCTTAGAGGTATCCTTGTTCAACTCTATTAGCTCTTGAAAGTGTGGTTTTGCTTTATCGTACTGTTTTAAGTCTAAGTATAGCATTACATAGCGATACTGAAGCATAAGGCGAGTATGATAATCATTAGGAGGATAGTTTTTCTCAATATATATGAGTTGTTTTAGGGCAAGCTTGAATTTTTTTAATCCTGAATACGCATTAACAATATTGTCATAAATAATTCTGAGATAATCGGCATCTTGATATTTTTCGGCAATAGTTGCCGCTTTTTGCCAGCTTTCCAAAGCTCTTTGATATTGACCTAAATAAAGATAACTGATACCTAATTTGTTATAAATAGAACTCAGTTGTAAGCTTTCATCGCCGAGTGCTTCGGCTGTTCTAACAGCCAATAAACCATATTTTATAGCCAGTTCGTAATTACCCATCTGCGAGTACACCCCCGACATAATATTATATACGCCTTGCAAGTCTTTGAAACGAATGTCTTGATAAATTTTCAAAGCCAAATCCAACTGCTCAATGGCTTCGTTTGATTTACCCAAAATACTGTAATAGTCGCCCAGCATTTTCCGAGAAGTAGCTTCGTCTTCGTGGGCATTGGCTTTATGGTATAATTGAATAGCCTTGATATAATACCCAATTTTAATTTCAATACCATCAATTTCGTTGTTTTGGAATTGGGAAAAATGGATAAAAAAATCACCTTGTTGTTTGTACAATTGATGTTTCTTAGCAAAAAGAAAAGCTCGTTTTAGCTGAATAATTGCCTGATTTTTAAGCTGCATTTCAGTATAAATCCGCCCTTTCAGTATCATGGCATTGGCTATGCCCTTTATGTAGCCAAGCTTTTGCCCAAGTACAAAAGCCTGATTTTGGAAAGTCATAGCACTATCCATATCCACTTTTAGTTCACCTACTTTTTCCAGACAGTACTGCCCGTATTCTAACAATATATCTACTTTCAGCGTACTGTTTTCGGGAGCTTTATCTAATCTTTCACCAAGGCTATTGATTTCCTCTTGGGTTTTGCCATAGCCATTTTGTACAAAGCATATACACACAATGGTACAAGCCAAAAAGATTATGTTAAAAATTTGCTTCATCCGCAAGTGTATATGCTTGTTCATATTGTTGCTATTTAAAATTTTCTACTTGAACAAAATCATTTTTACTTCAAATGAGCCCGTAGCATCCAAGCCATTTTTTCGTGTGTTTCCATCAAGCCCGTAATAAAATCACTTGAGCCTAAATCGTTGTACTCGTTAGCGAATCTATTGATGTTTTCTCGGAGATGAATAATTACGGTTTGGTGGTCTGCCAAAAGTTCTTTGATGTACCCCGTGCTATTATTGCTGGTTGGAGCTTCTTCACTTAGGTGTGTAAGTGCCAAATAGGTTTTTAAAGTAGCAGGGGCGTAATGTCCGATAGCACGAATTCTTTCGGCTACATCGTCCATGATTTCATCTAATTGCTCGTACTGACTTTCAAAAAATTTATGGATTGAATAGAAATCTGGACCTTCTACGTTCCAATGAGCATTTCTGGTTTTGGTATAAAGTACAAATTCATCCGCTAATAATTTTGATAGTTCAAGGGCTACGCCTGCTTGATTTTCTTGACTAATGCCAATTTTTGCTTCCATGTAGTGAAATGTTAAGGTTTTAAGAGATAATTTTTAAAAAGAACGGATAATAACTACGCCTGCAATAATCAAAAGCATTCCTATAATTCTAAAGATGTTGATACTGTGTTGGGCATGAACAAGGATATTGAAATGGTCGAGTACAAGCGAAATAAATAATTGCCCTGCTACTACCAAACCGAAAGTAAGTGCTGGCCCCAACCGAGGGAAAGCTAATACAATGGTTGTAACATAAAATGCTCCTAAAATACCTGCAAGCCAAGTATAGGCTGGCACATTGCGTAATTCAGAAAAATTGAACCCTTGCTTGCTTACGCCTGCATAAGCCAACATTGCTACCGTTCCGACGGCGAAAGAGATAAGTGAAGCCCAAACTGGGCTTTCGATGGCTTTTCCCATCTTGGTATTCAAGCCTGCTTGAATGGGTAACAAAGCTCCCGCTAAAGCTACCATGATAATCCATATAAATTTAGACATATTTTTAGTAATGTTACATTTTCAAAATAAATTTATCGTGCTGAAAATCATTAATCCAGTACATCTAACTGTTGTTCTATCTCTTCCCGAATAGATTCGTACTGGGCTGGTAGTTTTAGATTTTTGCCCAATTCTGCCAAAGGTTCATCTACTGTAAAGCCCGGATTTTCGGTAGCAATTTCAAAGAGTATTCCGCCCGGTTCTCTGAAATATAAAGAGTGGAAATAATTTCTATCAATTTGATGCGTAATATCCAAGCCCATATTTTTAATTTTCTCTCTGAATTGCATCAATACTTCATCATTTTTCACTCTGAACGCCACATGATGTACAATGCCACCCGCTACCCAACCACGAGGTTCTTCGGGGTATTCTACAATATCAATAATGGCAGCGGTATCAATGGCGTTTGTGGCATAGCGGTAATTTACGCCATCTTTCTGGATAAGTTCATAGCCAAATATGGCTGTTAAGATTTGGGCTGTGGGTGCATATTCATTCAGTGTAAGTGTTACACTATGAAAACCTTTCAAAGCCACTGCTTGCTTGATTTCGTCGGTTTCCCAAGCGATGCGATTATCGGGTTTTTCAGTCTCAATTAACTGAAGTTTCAATCCATCTGGGTCGATGAATGTTAGGTACTTTTCGCCAAACTTCACGGCAGGTTTATTGTAAATTACGCCATGTTTTTCAAAACGCTCTATCCAAAAATCAAGACTGCCTTTTGGTACAGAATAGCCAATTTCAGTAGCAATGCCTGCTCCTCTCAAGCCCCTTCCAACACTTTTTCCCCAAGGGAAAAAAGTGAGGATTGTGCCTGCATTACCAAACTCGTCTCCGAAATAAAAATGATAAGTATAAGGGTCGTCGAAATTGACGGTTTTCTTGATAAATCTCAATCCTAATACTTTCGTATAAAAATCAAAATTACGTTTGGCATCGCCAGCAATGGCTGTAATGTGGTGAATGCCTAAGATTGTTTCTTCCATGTTTATAGTTTATTTAAGAGGGTTGATTTTATGTGAGTTTCATAGAAATGATATATTGATAATCAAGCAATACTTAGTTATTTAGATATTCGGTCAGGCGGCTATATTGGCACTCAGCACAAATAAAACATTGTTCAATCAGGGCTATCTCACGAGCTATTTGCTGAGAATGGACTACATTTTCAGCTTCAAAGATTCGGTAGATTTTTTCGCAAATACTGATGTTCTGATAATACATTTCCAGTAAGCGTAACAACTCTTGTTTTATCTTTTGCAGTTCCTCTAAAACCTTGACATCGCTTACCTCCCAACAATACTGGTTCAAGAAAGATAGTCCTGATTGCATTTGCTCAACATCCGCTTGTAATCTTTTATGATACGTTTTTATAGTTGAAACAACAACCTGATATTCAAGAGTAAGCAAAGTATCCATGACGTTATTGAGTAAATTTAGAAGCATTCCTGATTGTATCTAAAACTTAAATTGTGTGGTAAAAGCAGTAAACAAAATGTCTTTTCCAGTACTTACTTCATCCAAATAATCGCCTGTTTCAAACCAAGTACCTTCGAGCCGAAAGAATAAAAATGGATTGAGTTGATAATTAAATTCTGCCGACAATTGTGTACCGATAAACTGGTCGTTGGTATTTTTTCCTGAATAAATCAGCGACATATTGGGGGCATAAATGCCATCTTTTCTGCTGAGTCGCCAGAAAATATCGTAATCAATTCCAAACTCTAATCGTTCATTCAATTCCAAATCAAGCGAAGGGTGAAAATCGAATAAATTGGCTGGACCAATCAGTGCTGCCAAGCCAAAGTACGCTCCTTTGGGATACAGTGGATTGAAAGTTTGTAAACGATTATCACTCAAATTTCTATCGCCCGAAATGGCTTCTGTTTTCAAGCCCAATTTGGGTTTTAATGCCAGTTGACTAAACTGATAAGTAGTGTTTGACGAGAGTGTCCAAGCTGAAATTTGTTGCTGTGCAAATGTGCCAAACTGAAAAACCCCTTCAAAATCATACTGCCAATCGCCTTTGTTTTTCCAGATTCTTGTGCCTATCGAATGTCTTATTTCTTCACCTTTGCCAGCGTCGTAAGTGGCTTGTTTTTTGCGAATGCCCAAATAATACAAGTCGATATTATTTAAAAAAGAAGCATGATTAATGACCGAATAAAAGCCCCAAAGTTGAGTGTTTTTATTAAAAGCGTCGTCAAAAATGCCTGCTTTGTTGGCGATTGGATGCGTATAAAAGACATCAGATTTAAAATTTTTTTGTTGAAAAATAAATTTTAGTCCATCAAAAGCCAAACGATTGTTGGGGGCTTCACGCACAGCAATCAATCTTTGTGAACCATAAGTCATTTCTTGGCGACCTACCCTAAACAGAACTGATTTACCTTTTTGTTGCCATAAAAAAGCATCTGCAAAAGCTTGGTGAATATCCAAAGTATTTTCTTCTACTGGACTCGGATTGATTCGGCTATTGGCAAGGCTACTTTGCAACTGAAAAAATGCTCTGAAAGTAGGATTAATGTGATAGTCGATATGAGCCAAATAGCGTGTCAATACATAACCGTCTTTATCGGTTGGTATATCGCCCCAATCTTCGTTTTTGATGGCGAAGTACTGATACCTCACTTCGCCACCAACCGAAATATAACTTTTGCCAGAAGTACCTACTTGATTATATTTCAAACGATTATACCAATGATTACTTGTGTCTTTTTTTAGAAAAGTCCAATTTTCATCGTATCTCAACATTTTAAAAACTGGACTATTTTGGGCAAATGCTAAGGTATTCCAACTTAAAATTCCTATTAGCCACAACAGTTTTTTCATATCTATTTGGTTTGATAACCACCATAATATTTCACAGGACTCCAACTTGGAATAACGGGTAAAGCTTGCGGTGCTACGCTTTGGAAAGTACTTGTACCAAACACTACTTTACCGTCAACAATGGTTAATTCAGAAGTAATATCTTTGATTTTCTCTTCGGCTACTTCAAAATAATCGTCGCTCAAAACAATCAAATCAGCAAAATATCCTGCTTGAATTTTACCTTTATTTTGTTCTTTGATAAGGCTATAACCACCTACCGTAATCAATTTCAAGGCTGTATTTCTGTCCACTGTATTTTCTTTTGCCATTACTTGTGTACCACCGACCGTTTTTCCAGAAGTAATCCAGTACAGCGAAACCCAAGGATTGTAAGAAGCCACACGAGTACCGTCTGTACCCAAACCTACTGGAATACCCAATTCAAGCATTCTTTTTACTGGCGGGCTCGCCAAAGCAGCATTTTTTCCATAACGATGAATAAAACTTTCGCCTTGAAAAGCCATTCTGTGTTGGATAGCAATACCGCCACCCAAAGCCTTGATACGCTGCATATTTTCTTCGCTGATGGTTTCGGCGTGGTCAAAAAACCAAACTAAACCGTTCAGAGGCGTTTCTTTGTTTACTTCTTCAATGACAGCCAAATCTCTTAAAATACTTTCGTTGTAAGTGGCGTGCAAACGGAAGGGCCAGCGATTTTTAACCAATAATTGTAAAACGGGTTTCAAAGAACTTTCCATCGAATTAGGCAATTCTGGACGAGGGAAAAGGAAATTTTCAAAATCTGCGGCATCGGCAACCAAGTTTTCGCCACCACCTTCTACATGATAATCTATTTCGTTGATGCCATTTCCGTGCTGAAGCTCAAGGTCAACCATTCCAGTCCAGCGAGTATAATCTTTTAGCTCTGTACCTTTTTTCTGGGCAAAAAGATAATAGGGAAGTCTGACTGTAATTTTGCCTGCCTTGTTGAGCGAGTCAGTAATATTGTAGTCATCAGGAAAATTCTGAAAGCCCCCTCCTGCATCCATCACAGCCGTTACACCCAAGCGATTAAGTTCGCTCATGTATTGTAGCGTAGAATTGATTTTCTCTTCGGTATTCAATTCAGGAAGTTTTGCCAAAGTAGAGTATAAAATAAAGGCATTCGGTTCAGCTACCAACAAGCCTGTTGGGTTTCCGTTGCTATCTTTTTCGATTAATCCAGCGATAGGATTCGGCGTTTCGCCAGTGATATTCAATTTTTTGATACCTGCCTGATTCAGCCATGCTTTGCCATATAAGTATAAAATAAAAGTAGGCGTATTGCCAGTGGCATCGTTGATTTCTTGGATAGTAGGAAGGCGTTTTTCTTCAAATTGATATTCATTCCAGCCACCTACTACTCTTACCCACTGCCCTTCGGGTGTTCTTTGGGCTTGTTCTTTCAACATCTCCAAAGCACGTTTTAGGCTTTTTACACCGTCCCAACGCAATTCTGTATTGTAAAAACGTCCCCCACGAATCACGTGCAAATGGCTATCGAACAAACCCGGCACAATGGTTTTTTGTTGAGCATCTACCAATTTTGTTTTGGCATTTTTCAGTTTTAAAATCTCTTTGTTTGTACCCACCGCCAAGATTTTATTACCAAGTATCGCCACCGCTTCGGCTTTTTGATGCGTATCGTCGAGCGTATTTACTTTTCCGTTGAAAAGAATCATATCAGCTTTTTGTTGGGCAAAAGTATTGCCAGCCAATACAAAAAGTATGATTGCGAGTGTGGATAAAGTTTTCATATTCGTAAGAAGAAAGGGTATTGAGGAAAGAATTTTGGAAGAAGCTGTCCAAAAAAGATAGTAACAACCAAATATTCTTTGGTATTCAACCTCACCCCCAACCCCCTCTCCTGTTGAGAGGGGACTTTTTAGCTCCCCAAGCTCCCCTCTCAACAGGAGAGGGGTTGGGGGTGAGGTCTTTCGCAGAATAATCTTTGGCGTTATAAACTTTTTAGATAGTCTCGCTAATCTTAGTGTTTCAACATTTCATGAGCGTATTGGATACCGATACCGTAAGAACCTCCGTATTTTTTCACAAGGTTGGTTACAGGTACATACGTTTCGCTACGAGCCCAGTCACGTTGTAATTCTAATAAGTACTGGATAGCTGTAATTGGGTGTGCTCCAGCTTGAACCATACGAGTTACGGCTTGGTCGTGGGCTTCTTTTGAAACGTCTCCACTTGCGTCCGTTATTACATATACGTCATATCCATCGGTGATAGCCGATAATACTGGGCCTACAATACAAACACTTGTCCACAAACCTGCAAAAACGATTTTTTTCTTGCCTTTATCCACAATTGCTTTGTGTGCATTTATGTCTTCCCAAGTATTCATGGTTGTACGGTCGATGTAATTTGAAGTAGCGGCTGGATAAAACTCTGAAACTTCAGGGAAAACTGGTCCACTGAATGATTTTTCAGCTACCGTAGTCACCACCGTTGGTACTTTAAAGATTTTTGAAGCACCTGCTACAATGGCTGTATTGTTACGTAAATCAGTCATTTCGATACTTTTTGTAGCAAATCCCATTTGTGATTCATGGTCGATAAGTACTAAAGCGTGGTTGGTTGGGTTGAGCAACATCGGAGAAGGTTTTTGAGCAAATCCAACAAATGATGCTACTGCAAATGCGAATGTAAGAAGGGTCTTTTTCATGATTATTAAAATTTTTGTATGTGAATTTTAACCACTCCAATGTTATTTTTTGGAGTTCTTTGTTTGAATTTTTAAGGAAATCTTTCAGCTGATTGAATGATACAAAGTTAGAATAGGTTTAAAGGCCAGAAAATGGCAAAACTGAGGCTTGACTTGTAAAAATTACGGTTTTGCATTTTTACTTCTTCAAAAACGATAATAATTCGCTGTTGAATTTTTGAAGTTCTTCTACAAATAAGCCATGTCCGCTATTTTCAAATTTTACAATGTATGAACCTTTGATACCTGCGTGCATTTCTTCTGCTAAATTAAAAGGACAGATTTTGTCTTTCGTTCCGTGAAAAATAGCCGTAGGAATCTTGATTTTTCCTAAATCTGTACGCAAATCACCATCTCGCAAGGCTATCAAACTTTGCGTAGTGGCATAAGGTGAAGCTTCTAAATTGATTGCTCCCAACCAAGCACCCAAAGCTGGCGAAATGGCTGTTTCGGTAGCAGCGAAAATTTTACCGAAATTTTCTAATAATTGAGGTCTGTTGATTCTACTCTGTGCGATAAGCTCATCTACGTCTTCCTTTTTTGACCAAATTGGTGCGGCTGCTCCAAAAAGTACCAATTTATTGATGTGTGCAGCTCCGTACTTGGCTGTATAATGAATTGAGATTGCTCCACCCATGGAAAAACCTCCTAAAGTAGCGTTCTGAATATTAAGTTTGTCCAAAACTACCTTTATGTCATCAGCATACACATCATAGTCGTACTTGCCATAAGGTTTGTCGGATTTACCGAAACCTCGTAAAGTAATACCAATTACTCGATAACCTTCCTGAATCAAGTATTGATACTGATACTCGTACATGGCATCGCTCAAAGGCCAGCCATGAATCAACACGACAGGTGTGCCTTCGCCGAGGTCGCTTACATGAAGTTTTACATTTTTTTCAACTTCTACGTACTCTTCTCTTCCAAGAGAAGCGGGTACTCTTTTGGTTTGTGCGGTCATTGTATTTGTTAAGATTAGAAATGAAACAATAGCTGAGAGGAAGTTTTTCAATCTCAAGCTGGGTTGATAATGAAGAATAAAAAGTTTAGAAAGTGTTTTCATGATTGTATGTTATTAAGTTCGACTATTAAATAGTCAAGAGAAATGCCAAATACACAATCATTTGAAAATCAATGTTTTACACAAATAAGAATTTACAAAAATCTACGATATTTCGTAATTATGATAAGTACTTACTAAATAATGATGAAAAGAAGGGACGATACAGAAGGAATTCAGAAGCTATTTTGTGGATTTACCAACACTTGAAGACGACTATATCTTAGAAGACAGAATTGCTTTCGTGAAATATTTTCTTTTGATTCAAGAAGCACTTAAATTGCACTTTACTCAACAAATTTTAAACAAAACATGAAAAAACTATTCTTGATACTTGCTATTTGTAGCTTTTCGCTTTTGAGTCAAGCACAAAAAATGACGGTTGCTCAAATGGATTCTGCCTTTGTGCGTGAAAACTTTATCAAAACGCAGTACGAAATTGTAATGCGAGATGGCGTAAAACTTTTTACCAATGTTTATACACCCAAAGACGCTTCGCCAGATAATAAATACCCGATTTTGATGCAAAGAACTTGCTACGACGTTGCTCCTTACGGAAAAGACGAGTACGCTACGCTTTTGTCGTATTCGAGGTACTTGATGAGAGAGAAATTTATTTTTGTGAATCAAGATGTGCGTGGTAGATGGATGTCGGAAGGTACTTGGACAAACATGACACCGCACATTCCAAACAAAAAAACCAATAGCGATGTAGATGAAGCTTCTGATACTTATGATACGATTGATTGGTTGGTGAAAAATTTACCTTACAACAATGGGCGAGTTGGACAATACGGTATTTCATATCCCGGTTTTTATACCATTGCTGGTGCTTTGTGCGGGCATCCAGCCTTGAAGGCTTCTTCGCCACAAGCTCCAGTTTCAGATTTTTTCTTTGATGATTTTCACCATAATGGAGCATTTACCATTGGTTATGGACTTACTTTCCCTGTTTTTGGGTTACAACATCCCAAACCAACGCCAACCTCTTGGTACGATGACGAATTCCCGACGATTAAAACTTATGATGGTTTTGAATGGTACAAAACGATGTCGCCACTCAAAAATTTAGGAAAAAATTATAGCAAAAACTTCTTTTGGCAAGAACACGTAGAACATCCAAATTATGATGATTTCTGGCAAAAAAGAAGTATCGTTCCACATTTAAAAAACATTAAAAATGCTCCTGCTATTATGGTTGTTGGCGGTTGGTTCGATGCTGAAGATTTGTACGGCCCACTTACGGTTTACAAAACCGTAGAAAAAAACAACCCGAATATTTATAATTCAATTGTGATGGGGCCCTTTGGGCATGGCGATTGGGCTCGTGAGCGTGGGCATCACTTCCATTCAAATATTTACTTCGGCGATAGTATCTCTACTTATTATCAGAAAAATATTGAACTGAAATTTTTCAAACACTTCCTTAAAGAGTCTGGCGACGGAAAAACTAATTTAGCCGAAGCTACGCTTTTTGATACTGGTAAAAAAGAATGGCGTGAGTTTGCCGAATATCCTGTAAAGAATGCACAGAAAATAGATTTTTACTTGAGTCCAAACGGAAAAATTGTTGAAGGAAAATCGGCGAATGGCTTTTCAGAATTTATTTCAGACCCTTCAAAACCAGTACCTTATACCGAAGACCCAAAGCAAATTTTAGGTTTTAGTCCACGAAATTATATGAGTGAAGACCAACGTTTTGCAGGAAGAAGAACGGATGTACTGACTTTTGAAAGCGATGTACTGACAGAAGACATTACTTTGGGTGGCGAAATTATGGCAAATCTAAACATTTCAACCACTGGAACTGATGCCGACTGGTTTGTGAAATTAGTAGATGTATATCCGGGCGACGAGAAAAACACGCCTTACACACCCAAACACATTACTTTGGGCGGTTATCAGCAAATGGTTAGAAGTGAAATTATGCGTTCGAGATTTAGAAATTCTTTTAGTAAACCAGAGCCTTTGGTGGCAAATAAAATCACTAAAATTGATTTCCGCTTGCAAGACGTTTTGCATACTTTCAAAAAAGGACACAAAATCATGATTCAAGTACAATCAACGGCTTTTCCACTGTTTGATATTAATCCACAAAAATATGTGGATAACATTTACAAAGCCCAAGAAAGTGATTTCCAAAAAGCTACGCACCGAGTATATGGCAACAGCAAAATTTCGGTAGAAGTATTGAAATAATAAAGGAAAACACATAATACTGGCTATGGATTTTCTTTTTATTAAACAAGTATTCCATAATATCAGTTAAGTGATTGATATATTTCACCCCGAATTTTGTCATTAAAGAACGTTTAGTTTAAATAGATGATAAAATTCGGGGTGAGTTATGTTTAAAGAATAAAAAAGAATCTTAATGAAGTTTTTTGTTTAACAGAAATTAAACACAGCGAGTAATTAAAAAATAAAGATTAGACATTCAATGTGTTTTTTTAGACATTTAACAAAAAAATACAAAATATTGCCGAATTTTTACAAAACCATTTCGCACATATTAATTTTTGTACTAAGTTGTGAAAAAATCCCTCCTATTTAATTAAATGATACAATCTCAATAAAAGGCTTCTTTAATTGGAACATTTTGGTTTCCTTGCAATTAAAACTATTTAAATGAAAGTGGAGAACGAATTAAAAACTGATTATTTTCTTCAAAATACTGTTGGTTATTCTCAGGTAGTAATGTTTCAGCTAAAATTATCCGAGGAAGGACTTATCAATTTCCCCTACGTTAGTAAGGCGATAAAGTATATCTTTTTCAAGGCTGAACAGTTTACTTTCCAGCAGCAGACTTCCGTTTATTTAGATGCCATTCTCAAAGAAGACTATCAGGGCTTTATTTCTTCTCTGCAAAAAGCACAACAAAACTCAACAGATTGGCTTTATGAATTCAGGATTCAGCACAATGATGAAATCCGTTGGATAGAAGTATTTGCCAATCCAGAAGACGAAGCAGACGGCACTATTACTTGGCATGGCTATTTCAAAAACATTACCCAACACAAAGTAAAAGACGGTACTTTTTTTGAAAATGAAAGTATATTCACCAAACTCATTGAAAAAAGTACAGAAGGTATTGTTATCGTAAATGCCGAAAACCGACTGATTGAAATGAGCAATAGCGGTAAAAAGATATTCGGCATTGAAACGGTAGCGGAATACGGCAACAACACAGTTCATCCCGACGATTTCGCCAATTTAAGTTCAGCATTTAAACAAGTATATACCAATCCCGACTATACTCCTACTGTGCGGTTTCGTTGTATAAAACCCAATGGAGAAATAATTTGGATAGAAACCAATTTTAATAACAAATTGGCAGACCCGTCTATCAAGGGCATTGTGATGAATGTAAGAGACATCACCGAGCAGAAAAAGACGGAGCAATTACTCAAAAACGAACAAAACTTATTACGAAGTATTATAGACAACTTGCCTCTGAATGTATATGTAAAAGATTTAGAGTCGAGAAAAACACTCATCAACAAAGCCGAACTTGAATATCTGGGCTTTAAAGATGAAAAAGAAGGTTTGGGAAAAAGTGATTTTGAGACTTTCGGAGAAGAATTTGCCAAAACATTTGTTGAAGAAGACCAAAGTGTATTCAAAACTGGGAAGGCGATTATCAACAAAGAAACCCTTATTGAAGACCCAAGCAAACGCCGAGTATGGTACTTATTATCTAAAATTCCGCTTGTAAATGAAAATGGCATAGTTGAAGGTTTGATAGGTATCAGTGTGGACATCACCCAGCAAAAACTGGTACAAGAACAGCTAAGTGCCAGCGAGTTGATGTTTAAGAATTTGGCGGAAAATGTACCGGGAGTGGTGTATCAATTATGTGTAGATGCTGATGGAAAATCACATTTTCTATTTCTAAGTTCTAAAATGGAAGAAATCTTCGGGATAAATTTTGACCATAAAGAAAGGAATATTTCAAAATACATTTATCAAGAAGATAAACAAACCTACTTAGATTCTTTCTCTAAGGTAACTACGAATAAAATCAATTGGAATTATGAAGGAAGGTTACAGTCTGATAATGGTGAAATAAAATGGTTTCAGGGTATTTCAAGCCCAACAGTAATTGGTGACAAAACCTATTTCAACGGAATTTTATTAGACATAACCGAAAGAAAAAACAGCGAAGAAGCCAAAAAGCACGTTCGTCAGTTGGAGCTTTCATTGGAAAAAGAAAAAGAAATCAACCTTCTGAAATCAAGATTTATCTCTTTTGCCTCACACGAGTTCAGAACGCCATTAGCGACAATCGTTACGAGTATCGACATTCTGGGAATTTATACCAGTATGTTGGAAAACGCCGATATAAAAAGTAAGCTACAACATCATCTCGACAGAGTGACGTCGCAAGCGAAACGCCTTACAGAAATGCTTTCTGATGTGCTATTGTTAGAAAAATCAGCGAATGATAAAATTACGCTGCAATTAGAACACTTAGACATCATTAACTTAATTAAAGAAATCAATCTTCAGTATTATCATGAAAGAAAGGATGCTCGAACATTAGAGCTTATCTTGCCAGAAGTAGGTAAAAGCGTTTATTCTGATGCCTCTTTGCTACATCATATCATCAACAATCTGCTGGATAATGCTTTCAAATATTCAACAAACAAACCCAATCCATGCCTAAGTTTATCCTTTGAAGAACAAAGCTTTAGCATCAAAATCAAGGATTATGGTATAGGAATTCCCAAAGAAGACCAAGAAAACCTATTCGATATATTTTTTAGAGCTACCAATGTATTGAATATCGACGGCACAGGCTTGGGACTCAACATTACCAGAGAATTTACTCATAAACTCGGTGGTACAATCACATTCAAAAGCGAAGAAGGAAAAGGCACTGAATTTACTTTAGTATTTCCGATGCAGTACCACAGCTAACAACCTTCGTGTTTTTCCTCGTTCTATAAAAATAATCTCAATAGAAGTAACATAAATTCACTTCTATTAAGATTGTTTTATTGCTAAAAAGCCGTCACATCGACAACTCCATCTTTATTTTAGCAATTTTTGTCGCTACCTCCGCTGCAAATTCGCCGTTGGTAATGCCTTCGCCTTCTACAAAATTCTTGTTATAACTGGGCAAAGAAAAAGTATCCAATACTCTGCCTCCGCTAAAAGGCATTCTGTTTTTGGCAATTTCCATCACACTTGCCCCACCTCTTGGCCCGGGCGAAGTAGATAACAAAAACATAGGTTTATTGCCAAATACAGGGCGACCTTGAATCATAGAAACCCAATCAAATATATTTTTGAACGCAGTAGTATATGCTCCGTTATTTTCAGCAAATGAAATCAACAGAAAATCACTGTTGTCTATTTTTTTAGCAAAATCTGTTGCCAGTGACGGAATACCATCTTTTGCCAATTTGTCCACACTAAACAAAGGCATTTCGTAGTCATTCAAATCTAAGATTTCAATGTCGTGTCCATTGAAAAAAGAAGCAACGTGCGTAACTAATTTTTTATTGATGGAAGCTCTGCTGTTACTTCCTGCGAAAGCGAGTATTTTCATTGTTAGGTTTTATTAATGAGTTGAAATTACATCTTAATTAGTATTCACTTTCATCCATTCTGCCCATTGTAATGCTGCTGGCAAAGCAATGTTTGAAAACTCTATGTGGATTACTCTTCTTTTCTGATGATTGGTTGTTCTACTTGAACTATGAAGAATTAATGGCTTCATAATCATTGCACCACCTTGCTTTACACAACAAGTGGTTTCAGTTTCTTTCGTCCAATCAATGTGTTCAGGTCTATAAATTTGCTGACTATGCGATTTCGGGATTACTCTTAATGCACCATTGTTTTCGTTTGTATCGTCCAAATGAATTCTTATTGTTACGATATTCTCCAAGATTTCTATGGGAGGCTGAACGGCAAATTGATTTTGCTTTACCGTCCAAGGACCAAAATTTTCTATTTCTACTTTCTTATCTACCGAAATCGTTAAATCTTGATGATAAGGAACATACCAATTTGATGTTTCGGGCTTATCAAAATAAATACTTTTCACCACAAAGAAATCCTGCCCAAAAAGTTGACTGATTAACTGTGTTAGATTTTTATTAAAGATAAGTGAATGTGTAGCAGGAACTTCTTTTAAAAACTGCCTAATAGCAAATAAATCCGCCGATTTCCTAAAAGTGGCTTTTGAATTATCTATGTTATCAATTACTTTTAATATTTGTGTTACTTCATCTTTGGTGTAGATGTTTTCAACAATAGTAAATCCTTGTTCTGAAAGTTCTTCTTGGTGAAGATTAAAGATGTTGTCCATTTGCAATATATCTAAACATAAAATACTTTTCTCTACGATACTTTGGTGCTTTTTCTAAACAATGACCTCAATCATTCAACCCCTTCCCATCCATAATTTGGGGAATACATTTTTCTACTCTTGCTTCTCGTGTTTTAGCTTGTTTGGGTTGAGCGAAATGTAATAAGTATGCTCTTTGTCGTCCGGGAGTTAAGGCTTCAAAGGCTGTTTTTAAGTTTGTGGACTCATCTAATTTCTGTTGAAATTCTTCTGGAATACTGTACTCTGTTGTCTTTTTTAGCTCTACTTTCAATCCTGCTTTTTCTACTTCAAGGGCTTCATAAATATAAGCTTTTAAAATGGCTTTATTATCCACTATTTCCCGAAGATTGGTAAAGCGAATTTGTCTGGCAGCCTGCACATTTTCAGTTTGTTGAATCAACAGTCCTTTGGAATTATCCAATAAAGCACCCTTCATAAACAACAAAGCACAATACTCTTTAAAGTCGTGGATTAATACAATATTACTCTTTTGAAAAGTGTAACAAGGAACACCCCATTTCAACTCTTCGGTCAGTTCACATTCAAGGACAATTTTTCTTAATTGCTCCAATGCCTCTTGCCATTTTTCAGCTTTTTCAAAATAAAAGTCAACTTTAGGATTCATCATATTTCATGTCAAATAGTTCGTTGTTTAAAATTACTTTGTCTTTTGATATTTTCCTTATTTGAATTGCACTTTCATTAAGAGTATTTCTCTGAAACATAAAACCCAATAGCTCATCGAAAACATTTTATAGAAAAGCCTGTTTCCTTAGAAATAAATTTTTTAGCCATGAAAATGATAAAGAAATCCGACTTACCCACAAAAATCTGTGTCACCTGTGGAAAACCATTTACTTGGAGAAAGAAATGGGAAAGAGTTTGGGAAGAAGTAAAATACTGTTCAGAACGATGCAGGAGGGCGTAGCTATCATTCATCATACTTTATAATAGTGTAAAATCTATTTTTTTATAGATTCAGTTTTTCTAAATAAGGGATAGTGTTCATATAAAACGTTTTGAGCCTTTGCATAATAATTGAAAATCATTTTAAAGACTCAAAACGTTTACTTATTTGCTAAAACTAAGGTTTAAATTTTATTATTAATTTTTGGAATCGTTTTGAGATAAGCATAAATTGCTTTTACTTCATAGTCTGTTAAGGTAACATGAGGAATCATTGGGTATCTTAATATAGTTCCATCACGCTTTTTACAAAGTTTCACAGCATCTATAAATTGTTGCTCAGTATATTTAGCAATACCTGTTTCTTCGTCAAAGGTCAAATTAGAAGTGTAGATAATATTTCCTTTAAGGTCAGGCATTCCATTACCTCCTCCATAAAATCCTAAAGATTTTTCAGGGAAAAGAGGGTCTTGCTTAGAAAAATCTTTGGAGTGACAAGCATAACAAGCAATCATGTCATTGGCAACATATTTACCAAAAGCTACTAAGTTTGTTGAATCAGGTATATAGATAGGTTCTTTAACTATTTCAATAGGCTTTATCACTGTATTTGTTAGTACTTTCAACAGCAAACTCGGCTCTTGCGCTGGTTGCTTTCCTTTGGTTGCCAAAACAGGGTATCGGTCTGAGTGTAAGTAAGCCACAATTGACTTTACATCTTCATCAGCCATTCTTGGAAACTTAGGCATAATGGGTGAAAAATGTCCATCTCTTTTGATACCTGTTTTCAAAAAATATATTAATTCTCCATCTGTCCAATTACCTATTCCATCTTCTTTGTCTTGAGTAATATTTAATGAATAAGCTTTTCCAAATTCTTTGGGTAAATCTCCAATATGTTTACCAACTAAGCGATTGTTTGAATTAGCATGACAACCATTGCATAGAACAGTAGCAATTTTTTCACCACGAGCAACTCTTTGAGCTGTAACTTCAACTTTGGTAGTTTGAATTTCTGCTGGAATATTAACTTCATATTTAGGAATTCCTCTAACATTAAAGTAGGTTAAACCTATTGCAGCAATTAGAACAATCGTTCCTAAGACGATCAGGGGGATTTTAATGAATTTTTTCATGATTAAGGAGTATTTATTAATAAAAAATTAAAGTGACTATTAATTCATATAAAAATAAATAACAATCTTAATTTATACAAGTGGATTTTCTTTTAAATAACTCATTAATAAATAGTTAATCTCTCATGAATTAGGAGTATAGTCTCGCTAAACTAAAATGCGCATATCAACTTTCCAGAAGACTTTATTAGTAACAAACAAGCTTATTATTATACATAATATAAGCAACTGCAAAGTAAATATCATCGCACAGATAGCCTAAGACCTAGTTAGTAAATTGAAAAAATCTATTATTTCTTGGCATTTAGAGTCTCGTTGTATCTTTATCTCATTTATAAAATCTGTTTGAGCAATAATGACAGTATTAGTACTTCCCGATTTTTGTAACTGTCCTGCTACCCCAATAATAGCTTTTTCTTGGTCATAATCTTTCTTCCACTTTATGTTTGTATGAGCATTTAAAAAGCTCTCTGCATCATCGAAAATAGCTTCATTCCCTGATTTCATCAGAGGTAATATAAGATTTTCCAATTTTCCCGTATTAGTACCTGCTTTACTAAAAATATAGCATCCTAACGTGATTTCATCTACAACTATGTCGGAGTTATTCTGAAAATTACAATTGGGAAAAACCTTTCTTAATTCTTGATTTAGCTCTTTAATACGTGCCTCTACCCCTTTATTATCAGCATCAAAAACATAAGCTACTTTTAATTGTGTATCTTTAGGTAGCATGCTTAATTCTCCTGCTTGTGGAATTAATAACTTAAATTTTTCTAAAATAGAATTCCTTAAGTCCACTCTTTTTTCTCCACCAAGTGCATAAAAAAATAGGTAAATATTATCTTTCTTAAGAATGTTTGTAGGAAGTAAGGCTTGTCTTAGTTGAGTCAAACGAAGTTCTTCAAGATTGGTTTTTCGTACCTCTTCTTTTAATAAGTCACCCATTGGAGATGGGAGGTCAGAAAACTTGGTAAAATCAATAGTTTTAAAACCTTCTGTTTTCAATATTTTTACTAAAAAAGCAACATCGTGAGGACCTTCGCACAAAACGGCTATAATCTGAGTAATCATCGGATATCTATATTAAATGATTCGACCAAAGCTTTAAGTTTATTCCCTTCTAAAAACTTACACGATATTTTTCCATCGTCTTCTTGTAAGGCGAATGCTGTTAGATTTGTATCAGGATATTCATTTTCGACAAACGCATCGATACATTCCTTACTATGAGTAGTTAAAAATAACTGAACATTAAAATCATCTGCTAATTCTTGAATAAATCCCGTAAAATCAACAAGTAAACTTTTGTGAATAGCACTGTCAAGCTCATCAATACAGAGTACTCCATTCTGACAGTACCCCATGAATAATGCTATTTCAAAAACTCTTTGTAGCCCTTCTCCGTACTTTGTTAAATCTATGGCATGGTTTAACTTAGATGAAGTAACCATAAAACGAGAAGTATTATCAATGTTTACCATTTCTATTTCCTCAATACTGTTGTCCATTTTATCTTGAATGAACTTGACAATTTTTTCAAAGTATCGTTCTTGAATGGCTTTTGCATGAGCTTTTTTAAGCAAATCACCATTATACCTGTAAGGGCTGCTAAAAGCAGCTTCGCACAAAACTTGACTTTTATCAAAATAAAGCTGAGGCTCTCTGTTAGAGAATAAATGAAGTGTACTTGTAAAAGTATCTCCATTTACATTAGCCTCTGATTCAATGCTATCAAGGTAATAGCTTTTATCAATGTTTTCAGTAGTTTCAATTTTCTGTAAAAAAAGAGAACATTCTTTACGGTTGAAACAACCTTCAAGATGAATTTTATCAATAAAAAAGGTATCAAACCATTTAGCACTAAAATCTTGATAAAAACGACCTCTAAATTTTTCAAGCTCAATCAAGGATTGAATTGTATTTAATTTAGTAAACAGATAGACTAATTCCAGCACTGAAGTTTTACCTGTATTATTGCCACCAGCAAATAAATTAACTTTGCTTAATTTGTTAATATCTATATCTACAAGTTTTCGATACTTATGAACCTTTATTGTGCTAAAGTGCCTATCTATAGATGAGAAATATTGGCTTCCCCTTCTTTCAGTTAGGTTTACTTGACTTTTATTGACAGGTAGTAATAGTAAACGAGAAAGTTTATCTTGTATCTTATTTAATTTATTAGCGTCATCATCAGTCATATACTGACTAAATTGAAATGCACTTTGAACTTCTTTTTCAAGATTTTCAAGAGAATTCTTAAAGCGAGAAGTTCCTACACCATCACTAAGTACATATCCGGCTGTAATGCTACGCTTACTTTCCATAGCCTTTACAGCTTCCGAGTCATTAATAAATTCGGCTAAAGACCTTATCTCGTCACGTTTAGAGATAATCGGATGTAATTTTCTATCACTTTCTTCATCATCTTCTTCATTGGTCTCGGGAATAGTCGAAAGCCATGAAAATAAACGCTCTTGATTAATTATGGCTAAGGGTTTCATTAACGACTCATCCCATTCTAACCAAGCTCTTAATTCAAGATTTGTTACTATTTCTTGAAAAATAGGATACATCTCACTTTTAAATTGGTCACCATAATCACTCTTTTTGTATAGATTTATAAGTGAAAAGGTTCTTATACTTCTCCTAATTATGGTTTTACCAAACCCCAGAGAGTTAGAAATCTCGTCCTCGGATAAATGATGAATATTCAATAAATCTTGAATAAGTTGTGATTGATTCATTAAACTCCATTTCTTTTTCCCATTAAGATGATGTAAGCCCATTGTAATTAGGTGTTGAACAGGACTCTCATCAGAGATTAAAACAACCTCTATTGCTCTAAAGTCTTCTTCTTTGAGTTTTCCAATATCAAAGTTCTTTTTATACTGTTCTTGTAGGAACTTTAATGCTGCCGTTCTACGATTTCCTTCAATCACTAAATACTTAGCTTCTGATATTTTTCTGACTTGAATAGGGTCAAGTTTTAGAATACCATTCGTTTTGAAACTAAGTATCAAGTCTGTTATATTCTCTTCATTCTTTCCCAATAATAAACGATAAGTACGTTCTTGAATACGTTTATCGCTTACTTGGAACTCATCAACCTTTGTATAATCTTTATGATCTATAAATCGATAGTTATTGGCATCGAGTATTAGCTCATCGATGTTTATTTGAATGTATTTATCCATGTTCAAGCATTTTACGCAAATCTACAAAAAAATAACACTAAACTCTTGCTGATAAATACTATATAAAGTTTCTATGGTATTTCATTATTATTATGTGTACAGTTTTAGTAACAGGGTCTAACAGGCTCACTTGTAAAGCTAATATTCCTTTTTTATATTCATTTTACACTATGACCTATCGCACGATACATATAAGCTATCGCAAAGCAAATATGACCCATCGCACGATACATATAAGCTATCGCAAAGCAAATATGACCTATCGCACGGTACATATAAGCCATCGCAAAGCAAATATGACCAATCGCACGATACATATAAGCCATCGCAAAGTAAATATGACCTATCGCAAAGCTAAAGTATCCGATGTATTAGAATAAGTACTTTACCCGAACGGAGATGTTTCTGCCCATATCATCGGTGAAGTATCTGAATCTGTTTAAATATTCTCTGTATGCCACATTAAAGGCGTTGCTGACGCTAAGTCCAAGACTGACTTTGCTGATATTGATGCCTGCGTCTGCTTTCCAAAGACTGTATGCGGGCGGTGGTGCAAGGAAATCGCTATTGGCTTCTACCCTTGTTTGTCGAGCTACTAAAGCGTTGCCAATACTGATAAATGCCCCTTGTTTTTTGAAGTCGTATTTTAAGCTACTCTCTAAACGGTCGCTCGGAATGTTTACCATGTACTGATTATTCAAGATGTCTTTTGCTCTTACCATCGAATACTTTTCTGAAAGACTTATCTTTTCGGTGATTTGATAGGTAGCAGAAACATCAAGCCCTGCAAATCGGGCATTTACTTGGGTGTAATCGAAAGCAGGGAAAGCTCCACGCACGGTAAGCACGCTTTGTAGTACGCCATCAACCGAACGGGGTTTTAAATAGATAAAGTCATCTATAAAATTCAAGTAAGGACTTAGTTCTATATTGAGCTTTTCGCTACTATAATTTGCCGTAAAGTTTAGATTATGAGCTACTTCTGGTTGAAGGTTGATATTTCCTTTCTCATAAGCTGCCGCTCCGTGGTGAATCCCGTCTGAAAACAATTCATTCATATTGGGGGCTCGCCAAGCCAATGCCGCATTGAATTTAAAGTCGATGTGGTCATTTAAAGTATAGGTAGTTCCAGCAGTAGCCGAGAAGTTATTGAAAGTAAAAGAATTGTTGTAGGCTTGATTAGTAAACGTAAGTCCATAAGCCTGTGCATTTCTGAAATCATAGCGTAGCCCTGTTTCAAACTCCCATCGCTTTTTTAAATAACGTTCTATCACAAACAATCCACCCGTACTTACTTGGTAATTGGGAATGAGTACTGTATTCACTAAAGGCTTCGTAAGTTCATAAGAAGAAGAAAGGTTTTCTTGATACATTCCGCTAATGCCTACTGAGCCTGAGAAGATATTAAAAAGCGGTTTGTGTTCTAATAAAAGCTCGCCCGTGTAGGTAGTAAGTTTAAAATTAAGGGTGTTTAAATTACGATTTCCTCTCGGAACGTCATACTCTAAACGCCAATCATACTGACGAGCCAGTGTAAGCGTAATCTTTCCGAGTTTATCTACAATCGCAAAGCTTTTAAGCTTTATCAAATGATGTGCTAAATCTTGGTTGGGTCTATTAATATTATAACTTGGTTCAGCAGGGGTATAAGCTTCGTTGGGTTTCGAGCTGTTGATAGCGTTTTGTAAGTCTGTTGTGTTACCAATATGCGAGCCTGCAAAAATACCCAGTTGCGTATCGAAATAACTAAAGAACATTTCTGTTCCATAATGTATTTTATTATAACCGAGAGCTACCGAAAAGTTTCTTTCTTGTACGCCAGTGTTTGCCATATAATAGTTGGCGGTTTTAATATCGCCTCCACGTTTATAAGTTCCCTGTACTCGCCAAGCTAAACCTTTTATGGCAGATACTCCTCCTTCTGCAATACCCGAAATAACGCCCATTCTTCCATTGGTAAAAGCGGCGGAATTGATTTCACCGTGAATTTTTACAGAATCAGGCAAGGGAGCAGGCTCAACCATGATTACGCCCGCAATAGCATCCGAACCATATCGCACACCTGCCGCACCTTTAATAACTGTAAGCTTCTTCGCCACAAAAGGGTCAATCTCTGGGGCGTGTTCGCTTCCCCACTGTTGTCCTTCTTGACGAATACCATTATTAAGAATCAGTACACGGTTGGAGTGCATTCCATGAATAATCGGTTTTGAAATAGAACTTCCCGTTTGTAGCGTGGTTACACCTGTAATACTTTTTAGCGATTCGCCCAAGCTTTGTCCTCTGGTTTGGTCGAGGGCTTCTCCTTCTAATATGCCTTTAGCCTGCGTAACATTTTCCATTTTCTTTCCACTTACTACTACTTCTTGTAAGTGTTCGTCTTTATCTTCCAATGAAAAGTCTTCTTGATGTTCATTACTAAGGCTTACAGGTACTTCTACTTTCTGAAATCCTACGGCTTGACAAACCAGTATATAATTTCCTTTGCATAAATTTTTGAACGAATACTTGCCTTTGGCATCGGCAAAAGTAGCAATGTTTGTGCCTTTGATATAAATAACCGCCCCAGCTACTACTTGGTGAATATCCTTTTCATGTACTACGCCTTGAAGTGTGCAATTGCAAGTTTGCTTTTGTGCATCAACCGAAAAGGTAAAAAGAAGGATTAAACAAAAGATAAGGAAGGATTTTTTCATGATGAAGTATTTTGTACATCGGCTTGAAATATGGGAAGAATCTACCGACTTTGTATTTTATGCAATGCTGTTGCAAAATTAGCGAAATAGCTCAAGTATTACAAATGCTTCAATTTTAAATATAAGTCTGTACTTTGTTCAACTTTGTTTAACATATAATACATTATATTAAACAATTATTTTTTGAGGCACTATTTTCAAAAACAGGCTTAAAAGCTACAAAAAGGGCATTTTTGGGCTTATATATTGATAATAAATAAGTTTAATCTAAATCATTTAAAAAATTTATGCACTTTTAGTTTGTTTTTTTGTTTAACTATTATGTATATTTGTTAAACAAACATCAAGAAAAACTAAACAATGACAGCTTTAGAATTTACCTATCATATCGGAAAAGTATCTAAGTCTTTAAAGCCTTTCGCCATGAAGCTAACAAGAGACTACGAAGAAGCCAATGACTTACTTCAAGATACGCTATTAAAAGCTTTTACTAATAGAGAGAAATATACTGAAGGAACAAACCTAAAAGCTTGGTTATATACCATTATGAAAAATACTTTCATCACCAATTATCAAAAAATGGTGAGAAAGAATACTTTTATTGATACTTCAGATAATTTACACTTCATTAACTCAACAGAAAGTAGCACTGATAATTTAGCTATCAGCACTTTCGCTATGAACGACATCAATAATGCGGTTTCGGCTTTGGAAGATGCCTACAAAACGCCTTTTATGATGTATTTCAGAGGGTTTAAATACCATGAAATTGCCGAGAAATTGGATATTCCAATCGGTACAGTGAAAAACAGAATACATATAGCTCGTAAAGAGTTGAAAGATAGATTACACATGTATGCGTGTTAGTTATTTAGTTGATTTGTTTCAGCGTTACACTTCATCAACACAAAGAAACTCTAATCGACTAAATCAATTTGCGGATTTCAATTGCTGAGATATGCAATAGATTAGTTTTTTGGTTAACAGAAGAATGTTACAAAAGGTCGAGCGATTGTTCGACTTTTTTGTTGAACCCTATTTTTCTATTCAATCATCAATAAAGTTATTCAATAGTAGTAGGTATTTTCTTATTTGAATAGTAGTTTAGGGAAAAGTCTTTAAACAATGCAAGAGTAAATTAGTTAAATACTTAAATTAATAAACCCTCGTAGGCAGAGATTGAATATGAAAGTAATTGTAATTGGTTCTGGGTTTTCGGGATTAGCAGCAGCAACAAGTTTAGCGGATAAAGGTTATGACGTTACAGTTTTAGAAAAAAATAGTGTAGCAGGAGGTAGAGCGAGGGTTTTTCATACAGAAGGATTCACCTTTGATATGGGGCCAAGCTGGTATTGGATGCCTGATATTTTTGAAAATTACTTTGCCGCTTTTGGTAAAAAACCTTCTGACTATTACGATTTAGTACGTTTAGACCCTTCTTATGCGGTAATTTTAGCCAATAACGAAACCATTAATTTACCAGCCAGTATTGATAAATTAGGGGATTTGTTTGAAAGCATGGAAGCAGGAAGTAAAGCCAAATTTCAAGAGTTCTTGCGTCAGGCAGAGTACAAGTACGATGTGGGTATTAATCAATTTGTTTGGAAACCTTCGACCAGTATTACAGAATTTTTGAGTCTTAAATTATTATATGATGTTGTTCGGCTTGATGTGTTTCAATCTTTCTCTTCGCACATTCGTAAGTTTTTTAAAGACGAGAAAATCTTGAAACTGATGGAATTTCCCATTTTGTTTTTAGGAGCTACACCCGAAAATACACCAGCCATGTATAGTTTGATGAATTATGCAGAAATGAAATTGGGTACTTGGTATCCAATGGGCGGAATGTTCAAGATTATTGAAGGAATGGTAGCTTTGGCAAAGGAAAAAGGTGTAAAAATTCTGCTCGAACAAAACGTTACTAAAATAGAAATCGACAAAGGCGAAGCCAAAAAAGTAATAACAGATAAAGGCGAGTTCCAAGCAGAGGTAGTTGTTGCCAGTGCCGACTATCATCATGTTGAAGATAAATTGTTGGGAGATAAATACCGAAACTACGACGAAGCTTATTGGAACAAACGAGTAATGGCACCTTCGTCACTTTTGTTTTATTTGGGTATCAACAAACGTATTCCTAAATTATTACATCATAATTTGTTTTTTGATGAAGATTTCAAGGTGCATGCACATGAAATTTACACAGAGCCACAGTGGCCATCAAAACCATTGTTTTATGCTTCTGCTCCATCAAAAACAGATGCCAGTATTGCTCCAGAAGGTTGTGAGAATGTCTTTTTACTCATTCCAGTAGCACCAGATTTGGAAGATAGCGAAGAAATCCGTGAGAAGTATTACCATATCATCATGGAAAGATTAGAAAAATACTGTGGCGTTTCTATCCGTGATGCCGTAGTTTTCAAAAGAAGTTATGCTCATAGCGACTTCAAAGCAGACTATAATGCCTTCAAAGGAAATGCCTACGGTTTGGCAAATACTTTAATGCAAACAGCTTTATTGAAGCCCACGTTGAAAAGCAAAAAAGTAAAAAATCTCTATTATACCGGACAATTAACAGTACCGGGGCCGGGCGTTCCGCCATCCTTAATTTCAGGAATGGTAGTAGCCAATGAAGTAAACAAAGAGTTCAGGAAACCATAAACTTATATTAACCCTCAAACTAAAAAGCTATCTGTGATGAATCATTTGGATTTATATACAAAAACAACCCTTGAATGTAGTAAGGTCATTACTGAACATTACAGCACATCTTTTACATTAGGTATTAAAACCTTGGACAAACGCTTTCATCTGCCGATTTATGCGATTTATGGTTTTGTTCGCTATGCAGATGAAATTGTAGATACTTTTCATGGTTTTGATAAAAAATCTTTATTGAGTCGCTTCAAGGCAGATACTTATTTAGCAATCGAAGAAGGGATTAGCTTAAATCCTGTTTTGAATTCATTTCAATTGATTGTTAATCAGTACAACATCGAGCATGAACTGATTGAAGCCTTTTTGCATTCAATGGAAATGGATTTGTACTTCGCCGACTACAACCAAGTAGGCTACGAAGAGTATATCTATGGTTCGGCAGAAGTGGTGGGTTTGATGTGCCTCAGAGTTTTCTGCGAAGGCGATGCCGAAATGTATGATAGATTAAAAGACGATGCCCGCCGTTTGGGTGCAGCTTTTCAGAAAGTAAATTTCTTGAGAGACATCAAATCTGACTTTCAAGAAAGAGGACGTACTTATTTCCCTAATGTGGATTTTAAGAATTTTACATTAGAAGACAAAAAAACTATCGAAGACGATATTCAAGCTGATTTTGATGCCGCTTTGCGTGGTATCATAGGGCTACCACAAGGAGCAAAAGCAGGAGTTTATTTAGCTTACAGATATTATTTAAGACTTTTCGATAAAATAAAAGGTTGCCCAGCTTCTAAAATTCAGAACGAAAGAATCAGAGTTCCAGATTTCCAGAAAATCGCTTTGTTGGCAAGTACTTATTTCCAAATCAGGCTTAATACAATTTAGCAAACACATATTATATTATCAAAGCCACTGAAGAGCTATTGCTTTCAGTGGCTTTTGTATTTTTCTTTGATAAAGTTTACATTATTTGTATTTTTGACGCTAACTTATATTGTTTACCAATATTTAGAGCTGTACGAAGAAATGTAAAAATTTCAGCTATTGAAACTATTCGTATAGTACTCATTTGTATTCATCGTTCCAATTTGTTGAATATGTATCATTACATGAAGGAAATGAAAGATGTGATTTTGGCTTTTGTATGGATGTTTGTCTTGTCTTTTCAGACATATTCACAAAGAAATGTAGTGATTACAAACCCGAATGAAGCCTACAACATCGGGCGGGAAATTGAAATTTTTGAAGACAAGACCAAGATAATTCCTTTCAAAGACATCAGTAAACGAAGCGATATTGATGCCTATTTTGTACGAAGTTTACAAACTACGCCAAGTTTTGGCATTACTTCATCTGTCATCTGGGCAAGAATCACACTACAAAACAAAACTACCGAAAACCTTTTTCTCGAAATTGCCGAAGCCACTATCGACAGTATTACTTTTTATAAAATTGGTGCAAACAATCAAGTAAGTAAGAAAAAATCGGGGGTTTATGTGCCTTTCGGCGAGCGAGATTTAAAAAGTAATTTCTATTTATACAACCTCAATCTCAAAGCAGGCGAAAAAGCCACTTATTATTTCCGTTTTCAAAATTCGCTTCCCTTGCTATTCCCGATGCGAATTGCTCCTTTAAAAGTATATTTTGAAGAAAACCATCCAAAAGATTTACTACAAGGCATTTACTTAGGCATTATGTTGGTAATGGCTATTTTCAATTTCTTTATTTTCTTCACGGTTCGTACCAAAGTATATCTTTATTATGTGATTTATGTATTGTCGTTTGCTGGATTTTTTGCCTACAACAAAGGAATTTCTCATGAATTTTTGTGGCCAAATGCGATATGGTTCAACCGTTTTACGCCCATTTTTATTTCGATGGGTATTTCGTTTGGACTTTTATTTGCCAATAGTTTTCTGAATGCCGATAAGTATTTGCCCATTTCTGAAAAAATCTCAAAAGTACTTATTAGCCTTGTGGTTATTTTCTTGCTTTTTCACTGGATTGGTTTCGGGCCGATAAGCATTACTTTTCTGAATTTGGTTGCCTTCATTATTGTCATGTATGTTTTAGTAATGGCTACTTATATTTGGATGCAAGGCTCAGAAGAGGCTTTGTTTTTTTTGGGAGCGTGGTCGATTCTTTTGGTAAGTGCCTTAATATTCATCATGCAATTATCGAATATTTTACCGAGCGACAATTTTACCCGAAACGCCCTACAAGTTGGTTCTGCCTTAGAAGTGGTTTTACTTTCTTTTGCTTTGGCTTATAGAATTAATAGAGACCGAAAAGAAAAAGACCAGTACCAAGGGGAAGTAATTCGCCAGTTGAAAGCCAACGAACAAATGCGAAATCGCATTGCCAGAGACCTCCACGACGACATCGGCTCTACCCTAAGCAGTATCGGCATTTTAAGTCAAGTAGTTGAAAATCAAATAGAAAAAAATCCAGAATCTGTAAAAGGATTAGTGCGAAGAATCAGTGAAAGTTCTGAAAAAGTACAACGCTCGCTAAGTGATATTGTTTGGACGACCAAGCAAATCGAAGAAAGTCTTGATAGCGTAATTGTAAAAATGAAAGAATTTACTGCCGAGATGCTCGAACCCAAAAATATAGATTATACTTTCCATGTTTCGGATGTATCGTCTATCAGTTTTTCGCCTTTGAAACAGTACAGTATTTATTTAATTTTTAAAGAAGCCGTTAATAACTGCGTAAAATATGCCCAAGCGAGTGAAGTAGAAATTGCCATTACTTGTGCCAACGACGTTTTTAATATCATGATTAAAGACAACGGAATTGGCTTTGATGAAGTACGAGTAAAGCAAGGAAATGGCTTGAATAACATGACACAGAGGGCTTCTTCGATGAATGGTTCTATCAAAATCTACACAAAACCACAAAATGGAACAAGAATTGAATTGAAAGTACCGACCAAGTAAAATAGGATTTCAATAGGGAATACATTTTATAAAATTGCATTTTTTATATTTTTTCTTACTTAATTTATATTAAATTCTTCATTTTTCAAATCTAAAATACACTTCTAATGGTTGATTTACAATTGTTTAGCCAATTGTAGGCTAAAAGCGACCTCTGATTTATTTCTTTGTTATTTTTTCAAGTGAATAGCATTTTTCTAAGATAATATCCTTACCTTTGCACCCTAAAATGTAAATTTGGAAATCAGATAGTTTGAAGATTATAATTCTTACAATTTCATTTTCAAATTAATTCATCGCACGGGCGAGCCCGTTTCAAATTTTCAAATTGAAATCATGCAAAGTATTCGTAACATTGCCATCATTGCTCACGTTGACCACGGTAAAACTACCCTCGTTGATAAAATTATCCATGCTTCAAAGTTATTTCGTGATAACCAAGAGTTTGGAGAATTAATTCTTGACAACAACGACTTGGAGCGTGAACGTGGTATCACTATCGTTTCTAAAAACGTATCTGTTCGCTACAAAGGCGTAAAAATTAATATCATTGATACTCCGGGTCACTCGGACTTTGGAGGAGAAGTAGAAAGAGTATTGAAATTGGCTGATGGTGTTTGCCTTTTGGTGGATGCTTTTGAAGGTCCAATGCCTCAAACTCGTTTCGTATTATCAAAAGCGATTCAATTAGGATTGAAACCAATCGTAATTATTAATAAAGTTGACAAAGAAAACTGTCGCCCAGACGAAGTACACGAGCAAGTGTTCGATTTGATGTTCAACTTAGATGCTACTGAAGACCAATTAGATTTCCCTACTTTGTACGGTTCGTCTAAACAAGGTTGGATGAGTACTGACTGGAAACGTAAAACGGAAGATATTACTGAATTATTAGATGTAATCATTGATACGATTCCTCCAGCACCAGAAAACGAAGGTATTCCTCAAATGCAGATTACCTCTTTAGATTACTCTTCATTCGTAGGTCGTATTGCTATTGGTCGTGTTCACCGTGGTACTTTCAAAGAAGGTATGCAAGTAGCTTTGATGAAAGCTGATGGTTCTGTAAAAAGAATGAAAATCAAAGAACTTCAAGTATTTGAAGGACTTGGAAGAGTAAAAGTTTCAGAAGTAAGTGCTGGTGAAATTTGTGCTATGATGGGTATCGAAGATTTTGAAATTGGTGATACTGTTACTGACTACGAAACGCCAGAAGCATTACCAAGAATTTCGATTGATGAACCAACGATGAATATGTTGTTCACCATCAACAACTCTCCATTCTTTGGTAAAGAAGGTAAATTTGTTACTTCTCGTCACTTACGTGATCGTTTGTTCAAAGAAACTGAGAAAAACTTAGCTTTGAAAGTAGTTACTACTGATTCTGAAGATAAATTCTTAGTATTTGGTCGTGGTATTCTTCACTTGTCTGTATTAATCGAAACGATGCGTCGTGAAGGTTATGAATTACAAGTTGGTCAGCCACAAGTAATTTTCAAAGAAGGGCCTAATGGCGAGCGTTTAGAACCAATCGAAACTTTAGTAGTTGACGTTCCAGACGAATCGGCAGGTAAAGTAATTGAATTAGCAACACAAGGAAAAGGTGAATTGTTAATCATGGAACCTAAAGGTGATTTACAACACTTAGAATTTAACATTCCTTCACGTGGTTTGATTGGTATGCGTTCTAAAGTATTGACAGCTACTTTCGGTGAAGCTATTATGGCACACCGTTTCAAAGCTTATGAACCTTACAAAGGCCCAATCCCGGGACGTATCAACGGTTCTTTGATTTCTATGAACTCAGGTGTTGTTACGCCTTATGCAGTAGATAAATTACAAGATAGAGGTGTTTTCTTCATTGACCCTTCTGAAGAGGTTTATGCTGGAATGGTAGTTGGCGAACACAACCGTCAGAACGATATTGAAGTAAACCTTCAGAATGCGAAACAATTAACGAACATGCGTGCTTCTGGTACTGACACAAACGTTAAAATCGCTCCGAAAATCCAATTCTCTTTAGAGGAATCTATGGAATACATCCAAAAAGATGAATACTTAGAAGTTACTCCAAAGTCAATTCGTATGCGTAAAATTTACTTGGATCCAAGTATGCGTAAACGTATGGAACAAAAAGTTGACTAAGCATAAAAAACAAACCCCTCTGATTCAAGTCGGAGGGGTTGTCTATGTTATCACTAATTGCTTTATTATTTGTACTTATATAGACAGAGTACTTTTCATAAAGGTTGTTTGATAATCGAAAAAAAAGTAAAAATTTATAAAAAATTATTCTACACGCTTTCTCCAGTAAGTCCAAGCCCTTCTTTTTCTTAGATAATCCAATTGTTTTTCGTTCTGATAAGCTTCTTTTTCAAAAATTATGTTTCGGTAAGCTTGCTGATGGGCTTGTCCGCAGATTCTGTTGCTTAGGTAAGCCAACAAGTATAAAATATAAAAAGGGAGTATCAGTAATTCTATTTGTTGCCGCAAGTGAATACGCTCGTGATTGAGTAATACAGCCGATGGTTTTTCTTTTCTAAGCAGAATAAATGGAAAAATCGCCATTCCTTCTACGTGTAGAAATGGACAAATGATAATCCAGTCGTTTTTGGGCTGATACTTTTCCAATGAAAAACCTGTTTAAATATTTCTCTAAAAGCCTTCAAAAAAGAAAATTGTCTTGCTGAGGCTATGCTATTTTTTTCGTAATACCTAATTTCTGCATTTTTGAAATCAGCGTAGTTGGTGGCAATCCAAGCCTGATGGCTGCCCCATGTTGTCCGAAAATTTTGCCATTACAGATTTTCAATACTTTTAAAATATGTTCTCGCTCAATGTCTGCCAACGTTTGTAGGGCAAAGTCTTCATGGTCTTGTGTGTATAGAGTACTGATTTTTACTTCTTTTATTGTATCGCCTTTAGCCGTCAGTACGCTACGTTCAATCAAATGCTCAAGTTCACGGATATTTCCCGGCCAAGAATGAAGCATCAATTGTTCTAAGGCTTTGTTACTAATCGTTTTGATATTTTTTCCTTTAGCATATTTCTGAATAAAAAAATCGACCAATAAAGGAATGTCTTCTTTGCGTTCACGTAGTGCGGGTAGTTCAATCGGAAAAACGTTTAGGCGATAATACAAATCCAAACGAAAACGCCCTTCGTTTACTTCTTTAGCTAAATTTTTATTAGTTGCCGCAATGATTCGTACATTTACTTTGATGGTACTGTACCCGCCAATTCTTTCAAATTCTCTTTCTTGCAATACTCTCAGTAATTTCATTTGAAGCTCGATGGGTAATTCACCGATTTCATCCAAAAAAATAGTACTGCCATTTGCTTGTTCAAATTTCCCGATTCGCCTTTGGCTTGCTCCTGTAAAACTCCCCTTTTCATGTCCGAAAAATTCAGACTCAAGCAAATGTGTCGGAATTGTAGCACAATTTACTTTTATCATAGCCTTATTTTTTCGCTCTGACGACTCGTGAATAGTTTTAGCAATTACTTCTTTCCCTGTTCCCGATTCACCGAGCAAAAGTATCGTAGAATCTGTTTTAGCTACTTGATTAATCTGTTGATAAACTTCTTGTATCGCTGGCGAAGTACCAATCACATTTGGGGCAATTTGTGTAAAACCCTGCTCAGGCTCAGTACTTATCCACAATTTTTGTGGATAACTTTGAAGCTCTGTGCCTAATTGAGCTATTTTTTGTAAATAACAATGTTCATTGATACTTTTTACAAGCAAGTTTGTCGCAACTCTTAATACATTTAATTGTTGAATATCAAAAATTCTCAATTCAGTTGTATGTACCAACAAAACGGCTTTTACCTCCAATAATTTTAGTATCAAGGTTTCTGTTATTTCAAATTTTTGCCAAAGTTCAGCGTCTTTATAAAATACATTTTGTCGAAAATTATCTGTTTTAAGGTCTGCGACTAATCGTTGTTCAATATTTTTAAACATCTCCCAAGCATCATCTTCTTTCAATTGATACATTCGATCGGTATTGCTTAATACAAACTGATAGGCATTTTCCTCTGAAAAGTACAAGCTGAAAAATACGCCATGCCATAATTGATGAATACATTTTTCAAAAACATCGACCAATACTTCTACCCTTTCAGCCTTGGCAAGAGCTGTACACAAATCTGTTAATATCGACAAATCACTTGCTTGGTTTTTCATATTATTCATTGCTTAAAATAGAATTCCTCATTTCTATTTATGCTTACACTAACCTTTTCAGAAAGTTTTGAGTTCAGCGAATACTCGATTAGATACTTTGATGATAAATTTTACAGCTACTAAATAATTTTAAAGTACTAAGCTATGCAACTATGACGTTGTTTATCGCATCTAATAAGCAATGATTTAATAAACATTTAGCAAATACAAATATGAAAACAGTAAAAAGTGTATTCGTTTTAGCCCTCTTGACGGTATCCTCATTTATTTACGGACAACAAAATCAAGAAGTTACCTTGCAGTCGTTCAATAAAATTGATATTCAAGGCATCATGCAAGTAGAATTAGTAAAAGGAAAAAGTAACAAAATAAGTACAGAAGCCTTGAACGGAGCTAACCTTGAAGACCTTACAGTGGCGGTTTCTGGCGGTGAATTGGCGGTAAAGACAAAAATTTTCAAACAACTGACCGATACCAAAAACAACAAAAAGAAGTCTGATAATCAGAAATTATTCAAAGTAAGAATTGAATACGCCAGCGAATTGTCGGGTATCAATGTTGGTCGTGGAGCAGAACTAAGTGCAGAAGAAGCACTCACTGGCAACCGTTTGGCGATTGATGCTACTTCGGGAGCAATTGCTAAATTAAACTTGAATGTGAATAACTTAGAATTATCAAGCACACAAGGAGCAATTGTTACTTTAGAAGGAAAAGCCATTTTCCAACAAACAAAAGTAAACACAGGCGGCGAGCTTTTCGCCTATCAGTTAAAGAGCGATGAAGTAGAAATAAAAGCCAACACTGGCGGTGTGGCAGAAGTAAGTGCCAGTAAAAGTTTAGATGCTTTTGCAGGAACAGGCGGAACAATTACCTACAAAGGCAACCCAAGCCAAAGAAATGTAAAAGCAAATTTGGGTGGCGAGGTTCACTCTAACTAAACATACTTTCAATTTTTCATTAAAAAATGGTTGCCTTAAAACTGGGCAACCATTTTTATTTTAAAGCTTTTTAAACAAAATAGCCATTACTCTCCTATTTTTCCTGATAAAATCCTAAATTACAGATTCAACTAAAAATACAGTTGTTTCGAGCGATTTATGAAAAAGATTTTAGCAGGTTTACTTTTTGCTGCACTTTGGGGTTCGGGTTCGGTAGCTACCAAAATAGGAATAAAAGTGGCACAACCACTTTTACTAATAAGCACAAGATTTTTCTTGGCGGCACTCATCATGCTGTCTATTTCCTTATTGATTAATAAAGACAGAATCCCCAAACGCCAAGAATGGCTTCCTTTAATCATTTGTGGGGTTCTGAGTATGGCTATATATCCAAGTGCTTTCGTTTTTGCGATGAAACACGTTACAGCTGGCATTGGCACGCTTGGCAGTGCGGCTTGCCCGCTTATCATTAGCGTATTGAATGCCGTTTGGTTACGCCAAAAAATCACATGGAACATTTGGGCAGGACTTTTCATTGGACTTGCTGGCGTAGCCATTGCCATTTATCCGCTTTTACTCAAAGCTTACGCAACGCCTTTTGGGGTAATTTTACTGAGTTTTAGTATGCTTTGTTATTCAGTCGGAACTGTTTATTATCAGAGTATCAATTGGGCTTTACCTCGCCTTAGCATTAATGGCTGGCAAGTATTGTTTGGAGGTTTGGTACTCTTGCCTTTTACAGCATATTTTTATGATGAAAGCCTCAATCATTTTAATACAAAATTTTGGTTTTCGGCTCTTTGGTTGGTTATTCCTGTATCTATTTTAGCCATTCAAGTTTGGTTGTATCTGCTGAAAGCTGAACCGACGAAAGCATCTCTTTGGCTATTTTTATGCCCGATTTTTGGATTTTTGTATGCGTCAATTCTCACCGACGAACCCATTACTATTTATACCATAATCGGTACTTTACTCGTAATTGTAGGCTTGTATTTGGGTAAAAAAGAGAATATAAACAGTAAAACAAAAAACAGTTCTGAATAAACTCATTTACTCAGAACTGTTTGCGTAAGAAACAATTTTATGGATAATCACGTCTAATTCTTCGGTAGCTTCGTACAGTAATTTTAGTAGATTTTCTCTTTCTTCAAAAGTAATATCATCGTTTACTTTCAAAATATTATTTACACACATAATATTAGCTACTGGCTTGCGTACTTCATGCGACTGTTGCCAAGAAATAGCCTTTAGGCGTTCCAACTGATTGGCAATTTGCTTTTCAGATTTTACTCTTTGTGTAACATCTTGAATAATCGCCAAAATATACTGCTCATTATTAAGTTGGAAAGTATTCAAACTGGCTTCAATTATAATTTCTTTACCGTCTTTTTTCAAAGCAGAAGCTAATTTGTGCATTCCCATTCTACAAGCACCAGAATTTTTCATACAATCATTTTGATGCTCGATATGAGTAGAATTAAAACGCTCTGGAATCAAATCTTCTATATTTTTACGAGTCAATTCCGATGATTTATAGCCAAAAACTCTTTCCGTTTCTGTATTTGCCAACACAATTTGCATATCCTTATTAGCAATGATAATGGGAACGGGAGCAACATCTACAATTTTTCTGAATTTCTCCTCACTTTCCTGCAAAGCCAATTCTGCTTTTTTCCGTACATCAATACTGTGTGTATAAATCGCAACGCCAATCAACACGCCATTTCGATTGTATGAAGGAAACATATTTGCCTGAAACCAATACTCTTCGTCATGAATGTTTTTAGAAGGTACTTCAACTTCGGAACTTTTACCTGCCAAAGCATCCGCAAACATTTTGTAAAAAAGGTCTTTAGGTTTGGCATACAGAAAATCTCTAAAATCTGCCCCGACGAAAATTTCCTTTTGGATATTTTTCAGCAATCTGTTTTTGGCAATACTGTTAAATTCTAAAACCTTATAATCTTTATCTACCAGTACGATGGCTTCGCCAGTATTGTCAAAAATCGCTTCTAATACTTCTGTTCTATGTTGTAATTCAGAAAGTAAAGTACTTGGCTCACTTTCTGTATGATTAATCTTTAACAAAACCGCTTGTAAAACATTGTTGAATCCATAAACAGGACTCATTCTATACTCTAATTGTAAAGAAGTATTCTTCAATCCTTTTACATTTCTTTCAACACTGGTAGTTTCCCCTTCCAAAGTTCTCTGGAAAGCAGAAAGGAATATGTCACAATTACTTGAAGGCAAAAAATCAAGTATATTATCTCCTTCGATTATATCTACTCCAAAATTTGTTTTCACAAATCCATACATCGTTTTACTAAGTACTAAAACTTCATGTTTTGGAGAAAGTATCACCATATTTTCTGTCGAACTCTCCAAGAGTGCTCTCAAAATCACATGGCTATCTATTATCTGTTCACTTTTATCCATTCTCTTTATTTAGGTTTGAGTAATTTAGATACATGCGATTAAGCTCCATAACTGTTGAATATTTTATTCAATTACAATACAAATCAAAAGATTTTTTTTCAAAAAACTATCCGTGTTTAGATTATATTTCAGTGATTAATGCAGAAAAAGTATAAAAATCTTTTTTTTATTCAAAAAAAAACCTCTAAAAATACTTTCCTGTATCTCTACTGTGCTTCATTATCAGTCACTTGAGTAAAGCCTAATTCAATTTTTTAAAAGTAAATTCTTCAAAATTTCGCTTTCAGCTCTTCATTTTTTTAGCCTATTGTATGCTTATGAAGCTACAATATTTACGCTATTTCAAATCATTAAAATGAACTAAGATAATGACTGTCGCATTATGAATAAAAGAGTAAAGTACTAAGGTTTAGCAAAAAGTAACAATTTCATCAATATAAAATTTCTTCATTTACGATGTCACAATTATTTAGCTCCATAAAAATAAAAGATATAGTTCTCAAAAACCGTATCGTAGTTTCGCCGATGTGCCAATACTCATCAATTGATGGCTTTGCCAACGATTGGCATTTTGTACATTTGGGCAGTAGAGCCGTGGGCGGAGCTGGATTGGTAATTACTGAAGCCGCAGCCGTTTCACCAGAAGCCAGAATTTCACCAGATGATTTAGGAATTTGGAAAGATGAACACATCGAAGGTTTACAAAAAATCACCACTTTCATCAAAGCCAATGGAGCAGAAGCAGGTATTCAGTTGGCTCACGCAGGCAGGAAAGCAAGTGTTTCTTCGCAATGGAAAGGCGGACAATTAGTTAGCGAAGCCGAAGGTGGCTGGCAAGTGGTAGCACCCAGTACAATTCCTTTTAATGATACTTATGGCATTCCAGAAGCATTGACCAAAGCAGGTATCGAAAAAGTAGTGAATGATTTCAAAATGGCAGCAGCAAGAGCTTTGGAAGCAGGTTTTAGCGTCATAGAAATTCATGCGGCACATGGTTATTTGGTGCATCAGTTTTTATCGCCTCTCAGCAATCAACGTACAGACGAGTATGGCGGTAGTTTTGATAATAGAATTCGTTTATTACTTGAGATTATTGCAGGAATTAAAAGCGTTTGGCCAAAAAATCTCCCTTTATTTGTGCGAATTTCAGCCACAGAATGGGCAGAAGGCGGTTGGAACGAAGCAGATTCTATCAGATTAGTCCATATTTTAAAAAATGTAGGCATTGATTTAATTGATTCTTCAACTGGTGGAAATATTTACAATGCTAAAATACCAATTGGTCCATCTTATCAAGTTCCTTTTGCTCAGAATATCAAAAGAGAAACAGGTATTTTAACGGGTGCTGTTGGTTTAATCACAACGTCAACACAAATGGAGTCAATTCTGGTAACTGGACAAGCTGATTTAATCTTTTTAGCCCGTGAATTACTCCGTGACCCTTACTTTCCATTAAGAGCAGCCGCTGAATTGGGGCAAAAAGATGTACAATGGCCAGTACAATATGAAAGAGGAAAATTCAGATAAGTAGAACGAGTTTCCAACTCGTTTAAATAAACAAATAACGAGTTGGAAACTCGTTCTACTTACTTAAATCTTAAACTGCAAAGTAGCCACAATACTCCTTCCATCCGAACTCCACACACCAACTCCCGGATAACCCGTAGGGCGTTTAGTAAAATACTGTGTATTCGTGAAATTATTCACGCCCAATTTAAAAGTATAATTCTGTGCAATCTTCAAAGAAGCATTAAAATCAAAAAGACTATACGCTGGTACTAAACCTTTCGCTCCGTCCGCACTTGGCGTTTCTGTATTCAAGGCATCCGAATAACTATCCGCTACATAGCTATACTGTAAAGTGGCACTTAGGGTTTTATGCGAAAGTGTTATCCCATTTCTACTTATCCACCTCGGAACAGTTTCTAAACGATTGCCTACAATACTTTTATTTTCACCATTCAAGGTCACTGAGCCTTTTACATAACTGGCATCAAAATATGAAGTAGCCGTAAAAATAGACACGCTACTATTCTTAGTTTGAACCGCTTTTGTTTCAACAAATACTTCTAAACCTTTTGTTAAACTACTTCCTACATTGGTTTTATACACATAGTTACTTCCATTGGCATTGGGCAAAATCAAACTTCCGATTCTATTATGATAGCCAATCTGAAAATAAGTAATATCAAAATAGATTTTTTGTTGATAATTTCCTCTAATGCCAATTTCAGCATTATATCCAGAAGCATCTTTAAGATTTTGGTCAGTGACATCCAAAGCCGTAGCCGGAATAATATCTGAGAAAATCACTGGTCGATACGCCTGCGACCAACCTCCATAAATTTTAAGATGATTACTGAATTTATACTGAGTATTCACCCCAAAAAGCGGAAAAGCGTGTTTGATTTCATTAGGTACTTTCTCTGGCACTAAGTACTTGATATAACCCGACATTTTGGTAACGCCATTTTCTATACGCAATGCTGGCGAAATATTAAATTGGGGGGTTACATAAAAAATGTTCTCCACAAAAAACGCCACATTTTGTGTTTTATAGTGTAAATCTCTTCCCCAAGCTGGGTCAACTAAAGTTAAATCAAAGTCAGAACCTGTTGTTCCTTTGCCTAATTGCTGGCGATGCAAATCATTATTAATGTAGCGAAGTCCGCTAACCAAAGTATTTTTAAAGTTTCCGATAGCATAATACTTCGTCAAACGCAATTCCGAAGCGTAGCTATTAAAATTATCAATGTCCACCTGACGGTTTTTATACTGATTGGTAGCTGGGTCAATCACATCTGGGACATTTGCCAAAGCTACAATTTGTACGCTACTTCTTGTACCCAAAACCGCCGAAGTTGTCCAATTCAACTGTGTTGATTCATTAATTTTCCAATCAAAAGAAAGTGAAGGCACAGTAATATCAGGACTAAAGTAATTTCTGCTTCTGGTCGATTGACGTGGGTCTTGATAAAACATAGCGTCTGTTAAAGGCCCTGGCATTTGATACACATAAGTACTCCGACCGATTTCGGCTTTAACACGTAACTTGGGCGAAAAATCATATTCCAAAGTTAAAAACTGAGCTTCAGCATCTGAATTGGCATTTTTTCGATAGCCGTCAGAAACTCTTTTTTGAATATAACCATAGTACTTGAGCTTCCCAATTTTTCCACCAATTGCATTATAAGTACTAAAAAGCCCATAAGAACCCATCGAACTAATACTTTCAAAAGACACCTTTTTGGTAGAATCAGCCTTTTTGGTGATATAATTTATCATTCCGCCAAACTGAGCTCCGTATTGTAATGAAGCCGTACCACGCACTAATTCAATTTTTTGGATAGATTCCATCGGTGGGCTATAATGACTGGCTGGGTAGCCATAAATATCACTGTTGGTCATTATTCCATTCTGTCGAACATTGTATTCCCAACTGCGGTGTGGGTCGAGTCCACGAGTAGAAATATTCATTTGATTTCCAGAACCGTCCATATCATACACAAATGCTCCTGCTACTTTGGCAAAAATTTGTCTCCCTGTTTTTTCAGAAATATTCGCATTCAGATTCTGTACATCAATTACTTCATGTTTTTTTCCAGAAAAAATAAAATTATTATGAACATCGTTTAAAGGTTGTAGTGTTTCATTTTGCTTTTTAAAAGCTTTTACTTCTACTTCCTCCAATTGTTTTGAACTTGTAGTATCAGCTTCATTTTTTTGTCCTGAAGCCACAAAAGAGATAAAAAATAAAATTAAGGATAAGTATTTCATTCGATTGAAGTGGTTTTTTCTACTATAATTATTAATTATTCCAAATTTACGGAATTATTAACAATATCTCCAATTAATCGAACAAAAGCAAGCTATTTTTTCTGTGAAAGCCACTTTAATACCGTAGCTTCTATGGTTGCTTTTACCACTGGTTTGGTAATATAATCGTCCATTCCAGCTTCCAGACATCTTTCTCTTTCCCCTTTGATAGTCTCGGCAGTCAAGGCAATAATTGGTACATTATGCCCTTGTTCTAAAGCTCTAATAATCTTCGAGGCTTCGTATCCACCAATTTCAGGCATTTGCACATCCATAAAGATAATATCTGGCTGATTACTTTTAAATAAATCAATGGCAATTCTACCATTTTCAGCCTCAAAAATCTGTACTTGAGGAAAAAGTTTTTTCAAAATAGTACGTGCCAACAACATATTAATTGGGTTGTCTTCGGCAATCAGTACTTTAAATTCTTCAATTGCTGGTTCTATTTTTTGTTCTATTACTACATTTTCAGTCGCTTTTACTGAACCCGAAATTTCGAGATTACGCTGATTCAATAAAGCTTCAAGGGCATGATACAATTGCTGAATCTTGATTGGTTTTACCAATCTTTGTTTAACGCCCAACTCCTCGCAAGCCTTGCTGATTGTAAAATCATCTGGCGAACTATACAACAACATAATTGGCTGCTCTTCGGGCGATAGTTGAAGCTTTTCTCTGATATTTCGTATCATCGTGATGCCGTCCATTTCTGGCATTTTGTAATCTACCAAAATGACATCATATCTATTCCCCAAATTCATTTTTTCCAATGCCTCTAACCCATTCGTTACTTGTTCTGAAACAACCCCTTCCAAGGCTAACATATCTTTCAAAATCAATCTATTATTGGCATTATCATCTACAATAAGTATTTTCTTTAGCTTTTGCATCGACTCCTCCCATACTATGGCTTCGCCTTCGACAGCTTTCAAAATTACATCAAAGTAAAAAGTACTTCCCGTTCCTAATTCGCTTTCTACTTTCAATTCACTTCCCATCAAGCCTAAAAGTCGGTTTGAAATCGTCAAACCCAAACCTGTACCTCCAAATTTTCGTGAAATAGAAGCATCTTCCTGCGAGAAAGCATGAAATATTTTTTCTTGATTTTTCGTATCAATCCCCACACCAGTATCTCTGACAGAAAATCTCATTCTTTTCTTTTCGTCTGAAATATGTTCTAATACTGAAATTCTTAATTCAATTTCGCCTTTTTGGGTGAATTTCACAGCATTTCCTAAAAGATTGACCAATACTTGTCTTAATCGCACTGAATCAGTCCAAATAAATCGAGGAGTATTCGGTTGAATATTAAGTAAAATTTCAAGCCCTTTTTCGTTTGCCTGATAAGTAATTATATCAATTCCTTGTTCAGCGAGTTGATACAAATCATATTTTTCAATCGACAATTCTAATTTTCCAGCCTCAATTTTAGAAAAATCAAGAATATCGTTAATAATGTCTAACAAAGAATTTGCAGATTGAAGCACAGTGGACATATACTGCTTTTGAGTATCATCAAGTTTTGTTTTCATCAACAAATCCACAAAACCAATCACTCCATTCAAAGGAGTACGAATTTCGTGACTCATATTTGCCAAAAATTCAGATTTTGCTTGTCCACTTTGCTCCGCTTGTACTTTAGCTTTCCGTAAAGAATGTGCGAAACGATAAGATAGGATTAGATTTTGAAAGAAAATAAAGCCAAAAAAGCCAAAAATAAAGTAAAAAGGCGAAGCATCTAATATCTTCATATAGCTAAGGATAGTCAGAGACAATGCCACCCCAAGCGACAAAATACTCATAAGTGCATATCCAGAACCAATACGCTTATTCATATACGCTTTTATCCCTACATAAATATTGTAGATGATGAAAAGCAAGACAACATATAAAAAGAAAGAAGAAGCAAGGGTAAAAAATGAGATAGGCGTAAGAATCAAAATACCGATATAAAACAAACTGACAATTCTAACGCCTTTTATCATCCAGTCACGAGTTTCGTCTGGATATAAATCCCTGAGAAAAAGCGTGAAAATGAAGATGCAAAAAAAGATGGCAAAGTATTCTAAATAAATTGTTAAGTACCAATTCAAATTCGGGAAAATATGATGCAAATAATATAATTTATCCACACCAATAATACGATAAATAAAGAACAAACAAAAAAGAGAAAAATAAAGAATCTCTTTGTCTCTTTCTCCCATGAAGTAAAGCCCCAAGAAAAACAGAGAACCCATCAATAACACACCTGTCAACAGCATATCCGAAGCTACTTCTCTTTCTCTTTGCTCTTTCATCAAAGCCGAATCGCCCAAAACAATTGGGTATGCAATACCACCTTTATAATGTTCATAATTTGAAATTTGAAGAACAAGATTTAAGGTATCAGAAGTAGCGTAATAATCCCTTAGAATTGGCAACCATTGAGGTTTATTGGCTTCAATTTCCTTAGCAACAACACCATTTTTTGAGAATAATTTTCCATTAATCCAGAAGTAATAACTACAATAAGTAGCAGGAATAAAAAAGGTGAGCGTAGGGTCTTTTTTTGAATTAATAAGAACTTTCAATTGGTAAGTAGCACATCCAAAAGCCTTATATGGAATATTTAACTGCTCGTGATTGTTCCATACTTTTGTCAACTCAGTGTAATAATTGGGTTTTAGAGTCTCCGAAAACTCATTTGGTTGAATCAACTGATTCCAATAAAAAGCCCAATTTTCCTTTAAATCAACACTTCCAGCATTTACAAAATCGTGATTTCTTAAATCTAATATTTTTTCATTGCGAGGAATCTTATTAGCAAATAGTGAATTAAACGAACATAAAAAAGTAATTGTAAAAAGAGAAGTCTTTAAATAACCCCAGAAATTACTTTTTATACAGCCGTAAACATTATGAATAATATGTTTACCTCTACCATGTAAATTTTCTGTATATAAAAAAGATTCGTTCATCAGGTCTTCAGTCAAACTCCATTGTATCCATTGCAACCAGCCATTATGCAGCACCAAGTAACACAAAGTTTTCTTGATAATCAACAAAAGCCAACAGTTTTCTTAACAGATTAAATTAAAAAGCCCTCGAATTACTATTGTTAGTAATCCGAGGGCTAAAATATTTTTGGGGTTTATCTACTTTCCCGCATGTGATTGCAGTATCATCAACGGCACTGGGCTTAACTTCTCTGTTCGAGATGGGAAGAGGTGAACACCAGTCCTATCAACCCCATAA
>NZ_JAYFUM010000015.1:0-160277 GCF_034929435.1 Arcicella rigui | reverse complement strand
GACTTATCCATAAAAATGACAATTATTGTTCCTAAGTTATTTAAAGTTTTTTGTTGGGGCTTTGATTTTTTAAAAAATCAAAGCCCCAACAAAACTTACACAACTAAAGGGAGGGTGCCAAGAATAGCTGTTTAAGTCTACAACAAAATTGTTTTCATCAATAAAGTATCTTGTTATTTCTTTGCCTTCGTTATTGTAATAACAAACTCTCATTACTCCATTTATAATAAAGCCAATATGTTTTGCAGTTTTGCCTGCTTCTGAAAAGTATTCATTTCTTTTCAGAACAACAACTTTTACTTTACTTGTTAGTAAGTCAATTTGTTGCTGATTAAGCTGTCCAAATAATAATAAATAATTGACTAATTGTTCCATTTTGCAAAAGTATAAATTACATTCTCACTTTTTTTGTCAAATGGCAAAAAATACTGTGCCTCTACTCGTTTCCCCACAAGTATTTCGGCAGTACACACAAGTAAACGAAATATAGCCCGTGATGATATGGGCAATGTCGTAGTGACGTATATTTTGGATAAACCAAAATTATGGGTGTTTATTGTATTTTGTAAGTGGTAAAATATTTTAAAAAATTATCTGTTTTCAGATTGGTAGTTGTAAACTTTTTATTTAATTTCAGTAAACTATTTTTTTAGTTATTTGTAAAACCTTTAATTATACCTTAATCTATGAAAAAGCTTTCATTCACATCTTTATTTGTGGTTCTTACTATCATTTCATTTCAGCTGAAAGGCAAAATACATTCTTCTAAGTACTTAGTCCAACGCAATCAAACGATTAAAATGGATACACTAGAAATCATCAGCAAGCTTAAAAAAGGCGAAAAGGCTTATTTGTATTTCTATGACCATCTTCAAGACCTAAATATGCCTATTGAATTTCAAGATTCAATGAAAGTGAAAATTGCCTTCAAAGATTATCTTTTATTGAAAGATACCGAAAAGCAAATGATATTTCCAATTAACAAATCGGAAAAAGTGTATGTCGTTAAAGACAAAAATCAGACAACGCTCTTAACCTCTGATGATGATAACCGCTCTAAGGAATTAGCCTTTATTGTTCCTATTATTTTAAAACATCAAAACTTCTTTGTGTACAACCAAGACTTAGCTTATCAAGACATTTTGAATGAAATAGAAAAAGCAAATATCACGCATCCCATTTCTGAACAATACTTCAATGCAATAAAGAAGCTACTAAATGCTCATCATTTAATAAATATATCACCACCTAATTTGAAGAGTTATACAGCCAAAGAAATAGCGGCTATTGAAAAACAAAAAAGTATATTCTATGACGAAACTTATCTGCAAAACTCTGATTTCAGAATGGCTTTAATTGGATATACACAGTATTTATCCAGAAAATCATTGAATAAACCCGATGAATTTAAAACTAAATATGAAGTAATTGCTACCCATTTCAAAGGAGCAATAAAGGAGTTCCTACAGTTTTTTCATCTTAATCATGCTAATAGTAAAAACCAAAACTTTAATAAGTATTTACAGACATTTCTAAAAGAGACTCAAAATCAAGAATATGTTACTTATTTAAGGGAGAAATATCTAAGCACGCCTTCTGTTAATGGAACATTAGTAAATGAGCATAATGAAATAAAAACCTATTCGGAGCTACTCAAACAGTATCAAGGCAATATCATTTATATAGATTATTGGGCAAGTTGGTGTATGCCTTGTAGGGCAGAAATCCCCAGCTTAAAGAAAATGCTGATTGACTATAAAGATAAAAATGTGGTTTTCCTTGCTTTATCGATGGATGAAAACAAAATGGCATGGAAAAAAGCCATTAGTGCTGAAGCATTAGAAGAAGGAAGTAAGAACTTTTTAGTTACCAAGAACTTTGAATCTGATTTAGCGAAAAAATTTAAGATTCAATCAATTCCAAGATACATTCTAATCGGCAAGGAAGGTAAAGTAATCAATGACAATGCCCCTCGCCCCTCTGACCCTAAAATTCGACTACTATTGGATGAATTGTTACGAAAGTAAGAGCCACTAAAATACTTTCTTTATACCTGTAACAAATCAATAATAAGTAAAAAGCTAAAACATAGTAAACAGATTTACATTACTTGATTCATGAAACTCCTCCAATAATGAAACACCCTATCCTTTCTTTCTTAACGGTAAGCTTACTATTGATTTATAGCAATGTATCGGCTTGCATTGAAATCAAAAATATCACAAAAGATTCTACTAAGAATATCTCCAAAGGAGTAGTCCATATTCAGTTTACAGGCAAACCTGAATTTAACAGCAACCTCATGACAAAAACAAAAATGCAAATAGGAAGATTTGAATATCTGGTTGTTTGTGATGATTTGGAATTGGAGAGAATATCTTTTGGTGATATTGCAACAAAAAAGTCAGTGACTTTTTCTACCTCCTCAAATTGGGTAATGATTCGCAGGTATTTAAGTTTCTTTGAATTTCAAGATTTTTTAGTTCATAAAGGGGACTCTCTTGTCATCAGTTTTGATAGGAAGAAACCTGTTGTAGTAAAACACTCAAATTATAGTTATACAGCACAAGATTTCATCGTTGAAGATAAACTCAATCAAAAATTTACTGGAGCTTATTTAACAACTGGTATGGCAAATGACACTCGAAATACTGCTTTCAGGTATTTTTATGACGACCCCAAAGAACCCGTAAAACAAAGTGCCAGAAAAGGTTACGAAAAAGGATTATATCTGGAAACCCTCGAAAATAAAGTGGGACAAACATTGATTCCTTCAATGAAAATACTCAATGATAATACACAACACTTTCTGGATTCTTTGAACAGGAATAAGCTCATTTCTAAAGAGATATACGCCTTTTACCAGCAAAAATATGATAATTTACTTTTCAAATTAAAAGTAATGTCGGGAGAGATTGACTCTACTTCTGCAGCCACGGAACTGAATGAAAGATATAAGAAACAGCTTGTATATGATGAGTACTGGAATCAATGTATAAGTAATTTTGAAAAGAAACATTTCACATCAAAAGTAAAATGGGAAGTAGTTAATCAGTTTAATTTCAGAGACCCCAGAGCAAGTTTTTTATTGATTTTAAATTCATCATTATTATGCCATGAAGTAAAAGAACAAATGTTATTTCTCGGTTTAGGTAATATTGACTACTTTTTTCGTGATGAAATCGACAAATACTTACCTTTATTCACTGCATTCGCCAGCAATAAAAGTCTTGTCCAAGAAGCTCAAAAGAAATATCAAAAGGATATAATTGTCAATGCCAGTCCTTCAAATTTACATTTAGAAACATTAAATAAACAACAGACTTCGATAGAAGATTTTCTCCAAAAAAAGAAAGGGAAAGTGCTGTATATAGACTTTTGGGCAAGTTGGTGTGGGCCATGTATCGAAGAAATGAAATACTCTAAGCAACTTTTACAAACTTATAAAGACAGTAATCTAGAAGTTACCTTTTTTTCTACGGATGATAATTTTCAAAAATGGGCGAAAGCCAGTGAACGTTTAGAGCTTACCGAAATTCCCAACAATTTCAAGATTTTAAATTTTGGAGAATCGAAATTTATCCAAGAACATCAATTCAAATCAATTCCCAGGTATATGATTATCGACAAAGATGGGCAAATAATCAATGATAATGCCCCTCGCCCATCTGACCCAAAAATTCGACAACTATTGGATGAATTGTTAAGAAAGTAATACCCTTTTAAAAACTCAAACTATCATTTACTATGGAAACTCATAAGTTATCAATTTACGCTCGCACCACAAACATGAAATATTGCTTTCTTGTCATTTTCTCTATCATTTTCTTTTCATGTAATAATGAAAAAAAAGATAGCTCTGTTTCAGATTCAACATCGACTAATCCACCTCAAAACATCACCATTATTGTTAACAATCCATTGAAGAAGGAAATATTTTTTGATTGGTCTTCTTTGCTTGATGCCTCTACTCAACCTTATGAAGCTACGTCAGCCCACGATACTATTCTTATAAAAAGTAATATCCCTGTTAAACTTAACAGTTCTGATATGATTAGAAGCGGTAAAAATTTTCAGGTTGTACAACATACTTTTTTGTTATATCCAAACGATACCGTATTTCTTGAAAAGCCTCAATCAATCACCAGCATTTCTGGCAAATCTGACCAAAGAAATAAAGAGCTTTCTTTTTTCCCTCAGTTCAGAGAGCAATTTGGGAATTATGAAGGTTGGTTTGTTCCAATACCCTTCCGTGATGATACGCCAGCGGTAAGAATACAAAAAATCAAAGATGCCTATCAAAATCGTATAGCATTTGCCAATCAATTCTTTAAAGTCAATCGTTCAAGTAAATCTTTTAAGGATTTCATCAGCAAAGAATTTTACTATAAACAATACTTTGACTTTTTAGCTCTCTACCAAGAGAATCTCCTAAAAAATAAAGTTATCGTTCAGGATACTCAAGTAGCTCGTTTTATTTCTGATTTTAAGCTTGATGATAGTGCCAGCGAAATTCCAATTTATGGGCATTCTCTAAGGTTCTTAGAATCTTTGTTGCAAGCAGATAAATCTGAAATAGACTTCTATCAAAACCTTAAAACCAAATACTCAGGAAAAACCCGAGACATCGTTTTATATAGATTTGTTGATTTTTGTATTATTAATACTTCTAAACATATCTATACGCTTTATACTTATTTCCAAAAGGATGCAGAAAATATTGTATTGAAAAACAACCTAAAAGAGCAATATCAATTCATGGCGAATACTTTAAATTCGAGTGGAAATAAATCATTAGACAGTTCGACTGTCATTCATTTTTCAGACAAAAAAACGCTTACTTGGAAACAGTTTCTGGAAAAAAATACTGGGAAAATTACCTATTTAGACTTTTGGGCAAGTTGGTGTAAGCCATGTATTGAAGAAATGAAATATTCGCATGAGGTTCAGAAAAAATATCCCAACATTAACTTTGTGTATCTCTCTCAAGATGAAAACTACAAACATTGGGAAAACTCCATACTTTCGAGAAATATGTCAAAGGAAAGCCATTATTTGATTGGTTCATCCAAAAACTCAGTCATATTATCGCAGTTTAATATCACAAGTATTCCCAGATATATGCTTATTGACAAAAATGGCAAAGTAATAAATGCCGATGCTTTACGCCCATCCGCCCCTAAGTTAAAAGAGGTTTTTGATAAGTTGCTCAAAGAATGATGGCAAGTATGAGCATCGTTTTTCAATAGTACAAATTGTTCTTTATGAGTCATTTTGTTAGGTAAAACCATAACATATTATGAAAAAAACCTCTCTCTTTTTGAGCTTCCTATTTGCATGTACTTTGTTTAAAAGTTACAGCAAAAATTTAGTACCATTCATATCCAAAGATTCGACTATTTTAGACATTAGAGCTTCTAAAGAAAAACCCTTTAAATTTTATTACAACAATTTATATGGTGAACGCCCTGCTTTATATGAAATATATTCGGATACTCTTTTTACCATCTACACTGATTATCCTATTTTGATTATTGTAACAGATAGTACCCCCAACAGAAATACCCTCTATGGCAAGTTTCATGGGAGTTTTACGGTAAACAATTGCTTAGTTCAGCCTAACGAAACAATTAAAGTAGAAAAAGATGAGGAAAACATCACTCATTTTAGTGCTAAGGATAAGGTGCGTACAAATGAACTCAACTTTTTTGTAGAGATGGAAAAAGAGTTGGGTCTATTTGAAGGATTTGGGGCAGATTTAATGCCTAATAAATTCTCTGCCACAGAAGAGTTAAAATTTGTCAATGACAAATTCGAGCAACGAATGCGTTTTTTAGCAAAGTATCAACAAAATCATGAGCTAAGTCCCTCTTTCATTGCTCAAATAACAGCACTTTTTCAACATAGACGACTTTCGTTTCTTATGTCGGGCTATTACTCCGTTTATAGAGGAGTACTAAAAAAGAGAGAGGTGTTGATTGATAAAAAAATAGAAGAATGGCTGAAATTAGATGAACAGTTTTTCTATTTGGGAGAACAACGAAGCTGTGTTCAGCAATATCTTTATTACTGGGCACTTAAAAATAAACAACCAACCGATGCTACAAGCTTGATGAGTTTAGCACACCAGTTATTAAAAGGGAATATCCGTGAAATGGCAATGTATGATTTGGTTCGTTCGACTGTCGTTTTAGGACAAGAGAACACAACCTCAACCCTCAGCGAATATTTAAAATATGCTTCGGATGGCTTTTTAAAAGAATACTTCATCAAAAATTTTCAACCACAAATACTGGCTAAACGATTAGGGGTGAATAACGATATTTTAGATAGCGAACTTATTTCAAACAAAGATTTGGACACACATACATGGCGAGAGTTATTGAGTACAGACGAAAATAAACTTATTTATGTAGATTTTTGGGCTTCTTGGTGTGCTCCTTGCCGTGCAGAAATGCCTGCCTCTAAGCAACTCAAACAAGAATATTCCTCTAAAGGTCTCAAGTTTGTTTATATTTCAATAGACGACAATGGAAGTACTTGGCATAAAGCTATTACCGAATTAGGTCTCAATTCTTCGGTTCATTATCTGATGCCCGACGGGAAAAAATCTGCCTTTGCAGATAAATTTAAGATCAGTACTATTCCTCGTTATATGCTCATAGGACGAGATGGTACAATTATTAGCGATAATGCTCCAAGACCAACAGACAAAAACATTAGATTGTATTTTAATGAACAATTACTGAAAAAGTAAGGACAACGGAGCTTTTTGCTCGGTTGATGCGGTAAAAAGCGAGACTTGATATGCTTGGAGAAGGGAAAAGCTCTCTAAAAGCAAGGATAACGGGGCTTTTTGCTCGGTTGATGCGGTAAAAAGATAGACTTTATATACTCGGAGAAGGGAAAAGCTCTCTAAAAGTGAGGATAACGAGGCTTTTTTGCGGATTGATGCGGTAAAAAGATAGGCTTGATATGCTCGGAGAAGGGAAAAGCTCTCTAAAAGTGAGGATAACGAGGCTTTTTTGCGGATTTATGCGGTAAAAAGATAGGTTTGATACACTCCAGCATATCAAACCTATCTTTTTACCGCAATTTCCCGAATAAAAACGAAAATAACCGGAGTTATTACTGGACATAGATTAAGCGAAGCGTTCCTACTTACATAAAGTGAAATATCAATTAGCTCTTTCACTTGTGCCATTGCTCGTGTCTTCACGAGCATTTTGCCAGTTTAATATGCAACAGTTATACTATTACTGGTTCTATAACTCCGTTTTACTTAATCCTACCATTTCTGATAACCGATGACCGAAAGCTGATAGCGAAAGAATTACTTTGAAACCACCAAACAACTCATGGCATGACTTTGTAGTAATCTATCAATTATCAAACAATTACATTAGTCATGGCATGAGTAAAACAAAGCGATACCCATGATTAAGAAGTACCAAAATAGCCTTTATAAAGGCTTAAATGACAGTGCTTTTACCGTTTAATAAAATTAAGTTGGGTATTTATGTTTTTAATTAGGCTATTGGTATATTTATCAAATAAATAATAGCCTAATTAAAAACTTACTGCCTAACAATGGATAAAGAACTTGAAAAAATAATTGATGCTATAAAAGATAATAAATGCCTTTTGGTACTTGGTCCAGAGATTGGTGAAATTAGTACTAATATATTTGAAGGCAATACACCCAAAAATTTTGATGATTCTATTCGTTTAGCTTACGAATATTATGTTAATAATGAGATACAAGACGAAGACGAAAAAGAAGAAATTTTAAGTAATCCAATCAGATTTATAGATAATCCCTTTGCAAAAGAAAACTTCTTGACGGTTTCGGAAGCTTATGAAGGGCATTTATACGATTTTATGAAATGGTATTTTGAGCAATTGGTTGGCTGGAAAAAACCATTTACACAAATTGCAGAAATTCCTTTTTCTTTAATATTGTCTTTGTTACCAGATGAGCATTTAGAGACTACAATGCAGGAAGTTAACAAGGATGCTTTTGTTATTAGTCACTATTCTCGCTTAAATAAAAAAGTAAGAAGTATCGACGATGTTCCCGAAGGTAAAACGATTTTATATAAACTATTAGGAACACTATCAAACAAAGACTCCACTTTTACTTTTAATGATTGGTTTGATTTTCTTCATAGTATTTTTAAAGATAATCCTAAAGTTCCTGAGGTAATTATCAATCTTATCAAAGAGGCTCAAGTAATTGTTTTTATCGGTGTAAGGGTTGAAAAATGGTATGTACAAATGCTTATCAATCTCTTACTCCATCTTGGTGACGTTAGTTCTGCCACCGATAAACTTGCTTTTGTAAATGTTAAAGAAGAAAATGAAGACAAATTAGCTAAAAACAGATTAAAGGTAAGTCTAAAGAAAAATCGCCTGCCCATCCCTTTACTTCAAGATATTCATGACGCTTGCAAAAATGAAAACCTTCTAAGAACAACATCTTCTAAAAAAATAGAGAAAAAAATAGAAGCAAAAGTCTTTATCTCATACAATCATAATGATTCAGACATTGCTTTACAATTAAAGAAAGATTTAGAAGCTTTTGGCATAGAGGTCATTATTGATACCGATAACCCTATTGGATTTGAGATTCCACAATTTATAAACGAAAGTATTCAAAAAGCAGATTTTACTTTACAGCTTATTTCTAAAGATTTTCTTACTTCCGCTTGGGTAGCCCAAGAATCTATTAGGGCATTTATAGCTGCCGAAGTGGCTGGAAAGATTGTGTTGCCTTGTGAAATAGACGAAAGTTTAAGAGATACCAACTTTAGGAAAACCGCAATGGACAAATTCGATTCTAAACTCAAGGAATTGAAAGAAGAAATTAAAAAACGCCTTGATAAAGATGAGAGTACAGATGATTTAGACCTTCAGCGAAACAGATTATTACAACTGAAAAACAATTATGATACGATTGTTTCGGAGTTTAATCAAAAAAACAGAGGCGATTTAAGAGGCAATCTTTATGAAAGTGGATTGCAGAAAATTATTAATTCTATCCGTATTTATCTATCTAAAGTAAAGAAATAATCAGATGGCAAATGATAAATTATACCGTTATCCTGGAGCGGTTTGTTTTACAACTGAACAAGCTCATTTGTTTGAAGGAAGAGATAACGATACCAAAAAACTATGGCAATTAATTTCTGCTCGACAGGTAGTATTGCTGTATGGTAAAAGTGGAACAGGCAAAAGCTCTTTGATTAATGCAGGCCTTATCCCACTATTGGAACGAGATAAAAAAGCGAACCATTTCACCATTCGATTATACAATAGTAATCAGGGAGGAAACGAAATTAATGTATCGCCTATCAAGACATTAATCAATTCTCTTACAAATCAAGAAGTTCTTGCAAAGAAAAACCTTTTACAAATTGAGGATATTGAAAATCCTTGGATGGAGGAATTTAAAAGAAACGCTTATCCAAAAGGAGAACTCTGGTATTGGCTTAAACAATGGCAATTATATCAGCCTGAACAACCTATTATTTTATTCTTCGACCAATTTGAAGAGCTATTTACTTATTCGCCAGAAGAAATAGAAGTGTTTGGTGAAGAACTCAAAACATTGATTTACGAGAAAATACCAGGTTTTTTGAATAAGAAAGAATACTTTAAAACGCTAAGTGAAGAACAAGCTGATAAAGTATATACAAAAATTAATTTAAAATTAGTCTTCGCTATTCGTTCAGATAGAATGGCTCTGCTAAATAAGTTGAGCCTGCATATTCCAGAAATTCTCAAACATTTTTATGAGTTAGAGGCAATCAGTGAAAAGGATGCACGTAATGCCATAATTCAACCAGCTCAATTAAAAGGCGATTTTCAAACCCCTAATTTTCAGTTTGAAAATACCGTGGTTGATGCCATTCTCGAAAGAGTAAAGAACAAATATGATGGTAAAATAGAAACCGCAACCCTACAAATTATTTGTCGATTTATAGAATCGCAGAAAGTATCACAAGCAAACAGTATCATTACACTGAATGATTTGGGCAATGTAAAAGATATTTTTAGAGACTTTTATCAAAGTACGCTTAATCAACTCAATACAGAAGATAAAGCCAAAGTAAGTAAAAGTATAGAAGAAAGGTTTATCCAAAACAATCAGCGGATTCCATTTGCTGGGGAATATCTGAAATTGGAAGATAAATGGACGGATGAATTATTTAAGCAATTGGAAGAGAGTACGCTACTACGTAAAGAAAGAGATACCGCTGGACGCTTTATGTATGAAATAGGACATGATACTTTGATAGAACCTATTGTAGAGTTTGCTAATGAGCGAAAAACCAAAGAGAAAGAAGAACAACTTAAAGAACAAAATCGGCAACAAGCATTAGAAAATGAAAGGCAACAGCAAGTATTAGAAAACAAGCGACTACAGCAATTACAGGCTTTAGAGAACAAAAACTTACAAGATGCTTTAGAAGCCCGAAAGAAGTTACTAATATATGCAACTGTAGCTGGAGTAGTATTGCTGGGCTTATTAGGATGTACTCTTTATCAGTGGTATGATGCAAATGAGTCTAAACGAATAGCTTATAAGGCAAAGCAAAATGCAGAACAATTAAAGGAAATAGCAGACAGGGAAAAAATAAAAGCAGAAAGAGCTTTAAACCAAGTTTATTATGAACAAGCTAAAGTAATTAAAGACAATGGTGTTAATATTTATAGAAACGAATATCCAATAATAGCCAAAGTGTTTTATGATTCAGCACTAAAAAAGCTTAGTAAAATAATAAAGCCTGATACTTTAGGTATAGGATTAAAAAATGAATTAATTGATTTGAAAAAGAAGAAACCATGAGAATAATCATATTAATAAGTATATACCTTTTGTGGGGAGTATCTACTTTAGGACAGCAAAAAGCCCAAATAACTAAAAAACAAGATAGTTTTAGTACCATATTACAAGAAGGCGACCGTTTGCTGAAGGCAAAAAACATAGGTAAATCTATCAAGGCTTACAATGTTGCTCGTATTTTAGCAGGTACAGATAAAAGAAAAAATTATATTATTGATCATAAATTTAATAGAATTTTCATTAGCATCACTAAATTAGAAGAGCAAGCCAAAATAAATGATGGACAAACGGAAGTTGAAAATTTTAAAGACACAATTAAGAGTATTGAAAAGAACAAAATTCATACAGATACATCGGCTACCGAAATTAAAATAATTTCGGTAGCCGATGATAGTAATACTCAAGCTCTTTATTGGTCAGCAGAATCAACTAAGATTAATCCTATTCAAGGATTACGTCTTTTAGAAAAAGCGATTACTAAAACCAATGATACTAATATACTCAGAACAATAAAAGAGGCAACAGAAGCTATTTTTCAACAAAGTAACAAACATCAATGGCTTGAAAAAGGAAGAGCTTATACTATTGAATCCTTAGAAAAAAAACTATCAATATCTTCACAAGAAAAAGATAATGAAGCGTCTAAGAATAAATGGGAAGTCATCAATTATAACGATGGAGTCCAATTATTGGAAAGAACGACAGGAAGGTCTTATAATTTCCCTGCTGGTGAAAAAGCTGTGAGTGACTCGAAGTTTTCGTTTGATGGAAAGTGGTTATTAACAAGAAATGTACACTATGAACACAAATTATGGGATATATCAACCGAACAAATCCCAATATTTTTTCAGAGTGAAAAACATATTAGCTCTGCTGACTTTTCTCCCAATAGTAAATGGGTGATAACTAAAAAAGCAAATGGGGAATATAAGTTATGGGAAATTGCTACGGGAAAAACCTTTGAATTCTTAAAAGAAGAGCGAGGCATTGTTTTTCTGGAGTTTTCAAAGGAAGATACATTCGTAGTTACAAAAAATGGAAAGGGTGAATACAAGCAATGGAAATTAGTAAATCCTAATATTACAGCATTCATAACAGAAGATAAAAATATTATTTCTTCTCTTTTCTCATCGGATAACAAACTGTTAGTAATTCAATATGAAAAAGACCCAGAAGATGAAGCCAAAGTTTACGACATATCAACTGGTAAAACACCTCAATCCCTTATAAATGAAAATATTAATACAGCTACTTTTTCTCCAAATAACCAGTGGATTGTCACAAAATCAAATGAACAGTCAAAATTATGGGAAATATCAAAAGGAAGAAATTCTGATATTTTTTCAAATGAAAAAGAAATTAATTCCGTAACTTTTTCTCAAGATAGTAAATGGCTAATAACAACCAACAATCAATCAAAAGTTTGGGAAATAAAGACAGGGAAAATTCCAGCTTTTCTTTCGGATGAAAAAAATATATATCAAGCAGCTTTTTCAACTGACGGAAAATGGGTGGTAACTATCAATAAAGAAAATCAGACAAAAATTTGGGAAATGTCTACAGGAAAGGTGCGAGATTTCCCTTTGGGAGAAAAAAATATTTATGATATTTCGTTTTCTCCAAATAATAAATGGCTGATGGTAAACATTAATGGCGACTATAAAATTTATAATACTATTACTGGTAAAGCACCAGTATTTATTAATAATGTAAATGAGATGCGTTATGTAAAGTTTTCACCAGATGGAAAGTGGTTATTAATACAAACCAATGATTTATGTAATCTTTGGAATATGGTTACTGAACAAATATCAATCTATCCTTTGGTCGATAAAACTATTCGCTCCGCTACTTTCTCTCCAGATAGTAAATGGCTCATAATAACAGATGATAACCTAAATGCCAAAATCTGGTCAGTGGAAAAAGGAATACAAGCTGAATTTTTAAAAGACGAGAAAAAGATTAGTAATGCTATTTTTTCAAAAGACAGTAAAATCCTAAGTATCATAACAAACCATAAAGTAAAAACTTACAAAGTCTCCACAGGCGAACTAATCCAAACCCTATGGCTGAATAAAAAACCAACAGAAGTACAAATCATAGACAATCGTTACCTATATGTCACAGTTGGTAAAGCCATTGTTAAAACAGATTTACAAACTCAAAAAGGTAATTTAATGAGTTTCGGAGATGGTGAAAGACTGGATTATAAATATGAGGAAATACAAGAATGGATAAAGGTTTTTGGAGATAAATACCTCTTGCCTTTGGATGAGGAGATAAAGAAGAAATACAGCATTAAATGATTTTGGAATTGTGCTGTCGGATTTCGGAAAAAATCTCAAATCCGACATCACAAATCCTATATTATTGAATCTTGGCTTTTCTTCCAGTCTTGATAGCCTTTGATGGCTAAGAGTAATAAAAGGAAATAGAGTATGCTTGTGCCGTAAAGTCCTTTGTAGAAATACATTCCTGTATAAAAGAAGTCGGCACTTATCCATAAAAGCCAGTTTTCTACATATTTGCGTGCCATCATCCATTGGGCAATTAAACTGATGGCTGTTAATGATGAATCCATATAAGGCAAGCTGGCATCTGAATAATTACCGTGCATATAGCCCGAAACTAAAGTAAAACCAATAAATACTACTGTACAAGCAATCCATTGAAAGTATGGCATTTTACTTACAGGCAATTCTGTTTTTTCTTTCCCTCCAAAGAGCCATTGATACCAACCGTAAACACTTAGTACAATAAATACTGCCTGCAATTCCATGTCTGAATACAGCTTGAATTGCCAATAAATCACGCCATAAATTCCTGAAGAAACAACAGCCCAAAGCCATCCCCAAATATTCTGACGAGTATTTAACCATACACAAATTAATGTTGTAAGAATTCCTAAGCCCTCTAACCAGTTTTGTTCTATGTATTGTTGCATGATTGTTTAATTTGAAAAAGCTTATAAGCTTTGAGTTGTGAGCTTTAAATAAATGGAAAAAGAAAAGCTAAAGGCATTTAGCTCTGAGTTGTGAGCTACGAGCTTTGAGTAAACAAAATAAGCTCATAACTCAAGGCTCAAATCTCATAGCTCATAGCTTAGTATTCTTCTCATAATACTTACAAAGATTTTTCAAAGCACATTCTCCACATTTTGGACTTCTGGCAATACATACATAACGCCCGTGAAGGATTAACCAGTGATGTGCTACTGGCACAGACTCTTTTGGAATATATTTTACTAATTCTTTTTCAACGGCTAAGGGCGTTGTAGCGGTTTTGGCTACTAAACCTATTCTATGCGATACTCTAAAAACGTGTGTGTCAACCGCCATCGCTGGCTGATTATAAATTACTGAAACAATTACATTCGCTGTTTTTCGTCCAACGCCCGGTAAGGTTTGAAGTTCTTCTATACTACTGGGTACTTCAGAGTTATATACAGAAACTAATCTCTGTGCCATGCCAATCAAGTGCTTGGCTTTATTGTTCGGATAGGAAATTGAGCGGATATAATGAAATACTTCATCAAATTCTGCTTTAGACAAAGATTCCGCATCAGGGAATCGCTCGAATAAGGCTGGCGTTACCATGTTCACACGCTTATCGGTACATTGTGCCGACAAGGATACCGCCACCAATAATTCATAAGGTGTACGGTAATGCAATTCTGTTTCAGCAATCGGAAAGTTCTCTGTGAAATAAGCGATTAGCTTTTGATAACGTTCTTTCTTGAGCATGGTATCTATATAATTTAAACATGAATCATCCAGAATTTAAAACTTAAAAAGGTAGTCAAAAATAGTTTTTTGATTACCTTTTTGAGTTTTAAGTTCCGTTAGAAACTATATATCGGTAGTAAATAAATGCACATTTATTTCATTACTTAGCCCCATCGGGGCGAAATATTCCGCCCCGATGGAGCTAAGTGGATAATAGGATACTACTACTACCGATATTCAGTTCCTAACGGAACTACAGACATAAATTCGGAACGAGTCATAATCTCATCAACTTCACTTATAGCATTTCTGCGTCACGTTGGCGTTTTACTCTTCCAGAAACGATGATACTTACTTCGTACAAACCTAACAATGGAATGGTTACTAATAATTGTGAAATCATGTCTGGTGAAGGTGTAATAACAGCCGCTACAATTAAGATAACAACGATAGCATGACGACGGTACTCTCGCATAAAGGCAGGCGTAACTACGCCTACTCTTGAAAGTACATAAGTAATCATTGGTAATTGGAACGTAAGCCCACAAGCCAAAGTCATCATGGCAAGTAGAGAGATATAATCACTTATATCGAATTGATTTTGGATAGAATCGTCTAATTTGAAACTTGCCAAAAAGTTGATTGCCATAGGAGACACAACAAAGTATCCGAAGAAAACGCCCATAAAAAACAGTAATGACACCCAAAATACTGCACCACGAGCAGCTTTTGCTTCTGATAGTTTTAAGCCGGGCTTTACAAAACGCCAAATTTCCCAGAAGAAATAAGGGAAAGAAAAGAGTAAACCCACAATGATTGACTGCGTAAGAGCCATCATAAATTGCCCTGATACTTCTCTACTTTGTAAAATAAAATTAGCTTGTTGGAAACATAAACCTTCAATGCCTGTGGCATCTGATAATTTACAAAGCATTCGGTTTGTCCAGAAATCAGATTTTGTTGGCCCCATAACGATTTGTCCAAAGATTTCTTTCTGGAAAATCCAAGCCAAAATTGTAAATATCAAAATAGAACCTAATGAACGGATAATGTGCCAACGGAGTTCTTCGAGGTGGTCGAGGAAGGTCATTTCATCGCCGCCTTCTTCGTCTAATTCTTGGTCTAAAGCCATTTGTTGAATATTAATTATGTTTAGGGTAGGTAATATTTTTCAATATCGACCTATTTGTTCCTCAATCTAAATACTGCTCTAATATTTTACTGAAATGCTATCAGTGCAGAATACAAAAGTACATCAAAAACACAAAAAACCCTGACAACGTTTGTGATTGTCGGGGCTTTGTAGGGCATACAAGTATGAGTTATGAGTTATGAATTATGAGTTATGAGTTTAAAGTGCTGATAAACTGAATCTTAGTACACTATATTATTCTTTATCTAATAGATAGACAATTTTTCTACACCGTATTTTACAGGGTATTTTATTGTATTGCTTCTATGAATATTTTATAATATTATCCAGTCAAATATTTTATTCTTCATAGACTAAATATGAGTACTGAATTACGAGTGTGGAGTTGTGATGATAAATAATTTATACTCACCATTTTAAACTCACAACTCAGCATTCACAATTCAGTACTTATATATGTGCTGAATGAATATTCTATTAATACACAAACTCACCAAATTCAGACTGAATCGTTACTTGTTTGCCTTCAAAAGCTTCTACTCTACCGATGATTTGGGCATCAATGCCAAAAGATTTTGAAATATCAATCAAAGTCTGTGCATACTGTGGATTTATGTAAACTTCTAAACGATGTCCCATATTAAACACTTTATACATTTCTTTGAAATTGGTATTGCTTTCTTCCTGTATCATTTTAAACAATGGAGGCAAAGCAAAAAGGTTGTCTTTAATGATATGAACATTATTTACAAAATGTAATACTTTGGTCTGAGCTCCGCCAGAGCAGTGAACCATTCCATGAATTACAGGGCGTAATTCGTTCAACATCGCTTTTACAACGGGGGCATAAGTACGAGTGGGTGAAAGTATCAATTGCCCAACGTTCAGAGGCGTGCCTGCTACTGCGTCAGTCAAGCGTTTTGAGCCACTATACACCAAGTCTTTTGGTACGGCTGGGTCAAAGCTTTCAGTGTATAAATCAGCTAAATAATGCCCCAATACATCATGGCGAGCAGAAGTAAGTCCATTTGAACCCATTCCGCCATTATATGTTTTTTCGTAATTCGCTTGTCCGTCCGAAGCCAAACCTACAATCACATCACCTGCTTGGATGTTATGATTTGAAATCACATCGGCACGTTTCATGCGGGCAATCACGGTGGAGTCAACAATAATGGTTCTTACCAAATCGCCTACGTCAGCCGTTTCGCCACCAGTACTCCAAATACCAATGCCATTGTCTCTGAGCATTTCTAATACTTCTTCAGTACCGTTGATGATTTCAGCAATTACTTCACCCGGAATCAGGTTTTTGTTTCGTCCGATAGTACTCGACAATAACATATTATCCGTAGCTCCTACACAAATCAAATCATCTGTATTCATCACTACGGCATCTTGAGCAATACCACGCCAAACAGAAATATCACCCGTTTCTTTCCAATAAAGGTAAGCCAAGGAAGATTTTGTGCCAGCACCATCGGCGTGCATAATATTACAATAGGTGTCGTCGCCACCTAACATATCTGGGGAAATTTTACAGAACGCTTGCGGAAAAAGCCCTTTATCGAGTTTTTCGATGGCTTTGTGTACGTCTTCTTTAGAGGCAGAAACACCTCTTTGCATGTAACGATCGGTCATTATGCGATTTACTAATTTTGTTTCAAGACAATCAATTGTGCAAAGTTACGCTTATCTCAACAAAAAACTTCATTCAGATTGGTACTAAAGCAAAAGAGCCAAAAAATAATTCTAAAACGATATACTTTATTAGCAATAAACGTTTCTGTAAGTGTTTCAATAAACTTCTGATTAACAAAAGATTAAGAAAACTAAAAAAGTATGATAAGTAGTTATTTTTTCAAGATTTATCAGTAATTTACTCAATCATTGTTTCCTTCATCTTTTGAAGAAGTTTTGATAAAGCAATTACGAGTTCAAGTATATTCTTTCAACATTAAAATTTAAGGATTATGGGTCGGAAAGTTTTAGTTTTAAATCAAGATTACAGTGCCTTAACCGTTTGTTCGATTCCTAAAGCTTTTTTGCTGGTTTTCTTAAAAAAAGCTGATTTAATTTCTGAATCTGCCACCGAGCAACTAAGAAGTGTCTCGCAGTCTTTTCCAATGCCTTCGGTTATTCGTTTGCATCGCTACGTTTATTTGCCTTACAAAGGAGTAATGTTGTCGAGACAAAATATTTTTAGACGTGACGGCGGACAATGCCAGTACTGCGGAACACCAGAAGATTTGACTTTAGACCACGTATTGCCAAAGTCGAGAGGAGGAAGAACTTCGTGGGATAATCTTACAACGGCTTGTAAAAGGTGTAATTCCAGAAAAGGAGACCTTACGCCAGAAGAAGCAAGAATGCCTTTAAAAACCAAACCTTATAAACCATCATTTGTGATGTTTTTAAGAGATTTCGGGGGAAGTATAGAAGAGAGTTGGTTGCCTTTCTTAGGGAAGAAAAAAGAGAAAGTGATGATTCAATAAAGTATAAGAGGTCGCTCAATTTGGGCGACCTCTTATATTTATATTCTCCCAGTATGGCTTTATCTTTCAAAAAACTCTTTATTATAAATTAATCTTGCCTGCATTTATATTTTACTCAATATATTTAGTAATTTTACTCAATACATTGAGTAAAATATTATGTTTGTAAAATCAGAAATATCAATTCTTAAAAAAAGAATAGAAGAGCAACGCAAATTTATTCAAGTAATTATGGGCCCTCGTCAGGTAGGTAAGACTACTTTAATTAGGCAATTCATAAGTCAGCTTAATGTGCCAGTCGTGTTTGTTGCTGCTGATGGAGTGCCATCGGCAAATGCCTCTTGGATTAGTCAACAATGGCAGACAGCTCGTTTTCAGTTGCTAAACACTGGTGCTAAAGAATGTATTCTTATTATTGATGAAATACAGAAAATTGATAACTGGGCGGAAATTATCAAAACAGAATGGGATAAGGATAGCTTTGATAATAGAAATATCAAATTGATACTTTTGGGTTCTGCACGCCTACTTTTGCAAAGAGGATTAAGTGAATCTTTGGCAGGTCGCTTTGAGATAATACAAATGACTCATTGGTCTTTTTCAGAAATGCGTGAAGCTTTTGATATATCTGTAGAACAGTTTGTTTATTTTGGGGGCTATCCCGGTGCGGCTTCATTGATTGAAGATGAAGAAAGGTGGAGAGAATATGTATTACAAAGCTTAATTGAAACTACGCTTTCAAAAGATATTTTGATGATGACAAGGGTAGATAAACCAGCTTTGCTAAGACATTTGTTTGAATTAGGCTGTGGATATTCGGGTCAGATTTTATCCATGACTAAGCTTTTGGGACAGTTGCAAGATGCAGGAAATACAACAACTTTGTCACACTATCTCGAACTTTTGGATTCTGCTGGTTTGTTAGTAGGTCTTGAAAAATATGCTCCTGATGTAGCAAGACAAAAAATGTCAATTCCAAAATGGCAAGTACAGAACACTGCATTTTCATCGGTTTATAGTCCAATGAGTTTTAAAGATTCTTTAAAAAATCCAGACATTTGGGGCAGATGTGTTGAAACCGCAGTCGGTGTACATTTAATTAGGTCTCAACGATTACAGAAAACAGAAGTATTCTATTGGCGAGAAGGAAATGATGAAGTAGATTTTGTATTAAAAAAATCAAATAACGTTATTGGTGTGGAGGTAAAAAGCGGTCGTACACAAAGTGCAAAAGGAATGATTGCATTTACCAAAAAAGTTCGGCACAATAAAGTAGTTTTGATAGGAAATAGTGGTATTAGATGGCAAGATTTCTTACAATCAGATGTAAATATGTTATTCGATATGTAGGTATATCAAATAACATATTCACGCTTTTTACCTCAAAATCCCCTTCTTATAAAGCGGAACTGTACTACAAGGCTCGCCGAACATGAGTGATTGTACCACTGGCTGTAAAATTCTTGTGATTTCTACATAAGCGGCTGTGGGTACGGCTACTTTTGAGCAGCCTTTTACTACTACTTTTGCCCCACGGTACTCTTCTGGATTTACTTTGGCAATGGCATCGTAAAAGAGTTTTTCTTCTAAGGCTTTCAAGTCGCCAAAGACTACCAAATTGGCTACTGGCTGTAATTTCAAAGTCAATAACATATATGCCCAAGTAGGAATTACGGCATCTTCTGAACAAATCACCGCTACATTTTTACCTTCATATTGCGACCAATCGTGCGTTTTTAGGAATTCTCTAAAGTCTTTTTCCTTCAAAATCATTCCCATAAAAAGGTTATCTTTCAAATCATAAACTACTCTTTCGCCTTTATGATAAAGGTCTTCGAGGTCGAATGAAATCAATCCGCTATTGGCTACTTTATTTACAATTATATCTTCCATATTCGATTATACTTTTTTAGGTTGTGTTCCAACGAAGTCTTTTAAATAAAAAGGTTCAAAGCTCACTACGTTTTCAAATAACGATTCTTCAAAAGATTTAGTTGCCAAAATACCGATGGTTTTGGCTGAAGGATGAACAGTATTAGGCAAGAAAATAGCATTTTTATGCGAAATGGCTTCACGGCATTTTTCTGCTCCGTCGCCAAAGAAAACCACAGGCTGCGTATTCAGTAAATCAAGAAAAGAATATTCGTCGATAATTTTAGCTTCTGTTTCTACAATTTTATGACGCTTTTTATCCAAAACGCTACAATATACTTCCATTCTTCGGGCGTCAATCATCGGGCAGAACAAGTAATTATCAGGGAAAAAATCACTTATTTGCATTGCCATTGCTTCTAAAGTATTTACCGAAATCAGGGGTTTGTCCAAAGCAAAACAAAAGCCTTTTGCCGTAGAAACACCAATCCGCAAACCTGTATATGAACCTGGCCCTTTGGCTACGGCAATGGCATCTAACTGATTCAAACTGAAACCTGAGTACTTCACCGCATTTTCGCAAAGACTGGTCAACATGCCTGAATGTGATTTTTCTGCGAAAAGTTCGCTACAAGCCAAAAGCTGTCCGTCTTGGTGAAGTGCTACCGAACATACTTTGGTGGAAGTATCAATACTAAGAATTAATGCCATAAAAAAATCAATGTTAAATTTTGCCGATTGGCAATAAATGTTTTACAAAATTACACCCAAGCGATGGCAAATAAAAATGGCGATAGATTTCTCTAACGCCACCTTGTGTTGAAGCTTATTTTGCTTGCTATTTTCCTTTTAAAATTGCTTGATAACGAGGCATATCTGCAAACAGTTTCAAAGCAGATTGTATCTCTGGGTCTTTGGCAAAAGATTGTTCACGAGTACCTTTTTGTAAATAATAATGCACTACAATTTCCTGCTCCAATGCTGTTTTGATTTCATCCTTAAACTTCACTAAATCAGCTTCTTTGTTGTGCGAAAGCTTGTTTCTAAGTGCTTTGAGTTGTTCAGAAACGTTCTCGAAATAACGTTCTTTTTTTGCCGAAGCTTCTAAGATATTTAAGTCTTTTTCGGCTTGTGTTGTATAGTCGAAATCCTGTGTTAAAGCCCATTTAATAAAATCTTGATACTCTGCATTCGAGAGTTCAAAGTCTTTGGCTGGCTTGATACTTGGGTGTTCAAAATGGTACTTGATGGCATAATCGTACAAAATGTATTTGTTCGACATGGCAATCGTAATTGCCGCTGGGTTCTGCTTTTCTACTTCAATATCTGGCAAAATACCTCCGCCATCATATACTACTCTCCCACTTCTTAAAGTTTTGAAAGCACGACGCAAAGAATCTGGTAATTTCCCAACGCTTCCGTCTGGATTACGGTGACTATAATCAATGGCTTGAATACAGCGTCCGCTTGGAATATAATACTTGGCGGTGGTTACTTTTAGTTTGGTATTATAAGTTAAATCACGAGTAATTTGTACCAAACCTTTGCCATAACTACGTTGTCCGATTAATACGCCACGGTCATAATCTTGAATAACGCCCGCTACAATTTCAGCCGCCGAAGCACTGTGTGAGTTCGTCAAAACAGTAATGGGCATTTCTGTATCTACGGCTGGATTCAAACCTACGTAGGTTTTGTTCCATTCTTGTACTTTTCCTTTGGTAGAAACAATTTCTGATTCTTTCGGAAGAAAAATATTACAAATATCTACCGCCATATTTAACAAGCCTCCCGGATTTTCACGCAAATCAAGTACTAATTTTTTCATCCCTTTTGCTTTCAATTCTGTGAAAGCCGTGCGTACTTCTTTTGAGGCTGTTCCTGTAAAATCTTTTAAATCTATGTAGCCTACTTCGTCGTTAATCATGCCGTAATAGGGTACATTTTTCATTTTTACTACGTCACGAACAACAGAATATTCTTCTAATTTATCTGAACCATATCGTTTTACCGTAATTTTTACGGCTGTACCCGTTTGTCCTTTGATGAGCTTGCCCACATCGCCAACTTTACGAGCCAACAAGTCGATACCATCTACTTTCACGATTTCGTCGCCAATGCGTAAGCCTGATTTTTCGGCAGGTGTTCCTTCGTCAATGAGCATGATGAGTACTTTGCCGTTGCGGTTTGAAGTAACAATCCCGATGCCATTGTACTTGCCTGTGGTCATCGTCATATAATCTTCGATTTCGTCTTCGGCATAATAAACGGTATATGGGTCGAATGATTTCAACATGGCATCAATAGAAGTTTTGATAGTTCTATTCGGATTGATTTCATCGACATAATAGCGATTCAACTCTTTGAAGAGTGTCGCATAAATATCTAAGTTTTTAGCAATTTCAAAAAAACGCTCTCCGGGGTCGGTAAACGAAGCCAAAGAAAGTCCAACGACAGCAACTCCTGTGACAATAAGCGACTTGGCTGTTAATTTTATGTTCATTGTTGGAAAATTTTGATAGAAAAATAGTCAAAAATTTGCCTGATAGCAGGCATTGGTTTTTATAACGAAGATTTAGGGGAAGTATTTCACCATGTACTTTGCCAAAAAAGCATAGGGATTTCTCACACTATTTTTTTGAAAATCGCTTTCATCGACTTTTCAATTTTGGCATAGTCTTCTATCGTCTTTGCAATATACACAAAAGCGATATAAGCTGGAATTTGCGGAGAAGGTTTTTGTAATAAAAGCGATTTATTCAAACGGTAGGCTTCACGAGTACGACGTTTGATGAGATTTCTGTCAACAGCGTGTTTAAAATAACGTTTTGAAACAGAAATTAAAATGGCAGGTGTGGGCGAAGCAATATTTTGTGTCAAAACTTCCGAAGGAGTATCAACCGCCTCTTCATTATTCACTACATTACTTTCATTGAAAATATAAGAAACACGAAAAGGGTAGAGAAAAACCGAGTTGATTTTTTCACTACCCTTTCTATCAAAGAGCTTATCTATAACTTTCTTAGAACAGAGACGTTCGGACTTTTTGAAAGTAAATTTCATGCTTTAATTCGGTCATTTGAAAATTTGTTCATTTGAGAATGTTTTCAATCTAAAAACAAATATCAAATTGTACTAATTTTCAAATTTTCAAATTATTCACATTCTAAGACTATTTACCTCTTTTTTCGTCAGAAACTGTCAATTTATGTCTTCCTCTTGCACGACGAGCAGCTAAAGTACGACGTCCGTTTGGAGTTGACATTCTTTCACGGAATCCGTGCTTGTTTTTTCTCTTTCTTACCGAGGGCTGAAATGTTCTTTTCATGGCATTATATCTTTATAATTCTTATATTTCTAAAACAGGACTGCAAAGGTACAGAACTTTTTGGAAGTTACAAATTCTTTCTAAAAACTTTCTGTTACTAAGGTAATGATAATGAGTATCTTTGGTAAAAAATAGCAGATTTTATATAGACGAAAGCTTGTTCTGTCTCCAAAAATGTTCATAAGAAAATCTAAAAATGAATGATGAAATATAAAATTTATTCAGAAAATCCACAGAGTCATTTCTTGAATATTGAAATGCTCATTGAAAATATTAACTCAGAAACTATCGAGTTACAATTACCCGCTTGGCGGCCGGGACGTTATGAATTACAGCATTTTGCTAAAAATATTCAAAGCTTTGAAATTTTTGATTTAGCAGGTAATTTACTTGAATTTGGTAAACTTACCAAAGATAGATGGCAAGTGAAAACTTCTGATATTCAGTATATTAAAGTAGTTTTTACTTATTTTGCAAATCTACAAAATGCAGGAAGTTCCTTTGTTGATGATACAGTAATGTACATTAATTTTGTAAACTGTTTGCCTTATGTTGAAGGTAGAATGGACGAAGCCTGTGAAGTAAGTATTACGTTGCCAGACGACTACAAAATAGTGTGTGGACTGCCCAGTAAAGTCAACGAGTCGCATACTTTGTTAGCATCAGACTATTATCATTTGGTGGACTCGCCGATGTTGGCAAGTCCGTACTTACAACACAAAACATATCGTGTTGCCGACACAGATTTTTTTATTTGGTTTTTGGGAAATTATATTCCAAACTGGGAAAAAACTTTGGCTGACTTTCAACAATTCACCGAAAAACAGCTTGAAGTGATGGGCGATTTTCCTGAAAAGGATTATCACTTTATCAATTGGATGTTGCCAACTTCTTTTTATCATGGCGTAGAACATCGCAATTCTACCATGATAGTTTTAGGGCCAGCTTCTGAGGGCGACGGACTTTATACAGATTTATTGGGCATCAGTTCTCATGAATTATATCATGCTTGGAATATCTGTAAAATTCGTCCGATAGAAATGTCACCTTATGATTTTACCAAAGAAAATTACTTCCCAACGGGTTTTGTAGCCGAAGGTGTAACTACTTATTTCGGTGATTTATTTTTGGTGCAATCAGGAGTATTTAATTTAGAAGCCTATTTAAAAGAATTAGAAACGGTCATCAAACGCCATTTTGAACAAGACGGAAAAGCCTTTCAATCGCTTGTAGAATCCTCTTTTGATTTATGGTTAGATGGTTACAGTCAACCCATTCCGCATCGCAGAGTATCAATTTATCAAAAAGGAGCAGTAGTTGCTTTGATTTTAGATTTAATGATTCGCTTGAAATTCGGTCATCGTCGTTCATTGGGCAATGTGATGCAGTTGATGTGGGAACGTTTTGGCAAAACAGGCGAAGGCTATTCGATAGAAGATTACCAAAAGATATGCGAAGAAGTATATGCAGGTTCATTAAAAGTGTATTTTAAAGACTGCATTTACGGCAATATGCCTTTAGAAAGTTTAGTAAATGAATTACTACAAGCTTTTGGCATCAGTATAGAATGGAACGAAAATGGCAAAATACATTTGGAATTATTAGATTCAGAGAATGAAAACCTAAAGTTGTGGTTAAATTTGTAGGGGAAACAGAAATTAAACAGACGAAAAGATAAATATTATCGGACTTTTACGCTAAATAAAAAACTCCGTTAGGAGTAAAATATCGGTAGAAAGCATAAAAGTATTTCTTCTATGAAAGTTCCGTAGGAACGAAATATGCCGTTCCTACGGAACTTGTGGAAACTATAATTTAATTACTACCAATATTTTGTCCCTAACGGGACTTTAAAATGAGTGTTTGCTCTTAATTATTGAGATATTTAGAAAAATAATGAAAGATAAAATAAAACAATTAGCCAATGATTTGGCTGGAGAATTCGTTGCGAATCGCAGACATTTGCACCAAAACCCTGAGTTGTCTTATGAAGAATTTAAAACTCAGCAATACGTTGCCGCACGTTTAAAGGAAATTGGTATTACGCCAACCGAAATTGCGAATACGGGTTTAGTGGCAACAATTGAAGGCAATAATCCTTCTTCAAAAATCGTGGCTTTGCGTGCTGATATGGATGCTTTGCCGATTGTGGAAGCTAATGACGTACCTTATAAATCATTGAATCAAGGAGTAATGCACGCTTGTGGACATGATGTGCATACCGCTTCATTGTTGGGTGTGTCTAAAATTTTATACAATCTCCGTAATGAATTCGACGGAACGGTGAAATTGGTTTTTCAGCCTGCGGAAGAAAAAGCACCGGGTGGAGCTTCGGTAATGATTGCCGAAGGAGCTTTATTAAACCCTGCACCCAGTAAAATGCTTGGTCAGCACGTTGCACCGAATATTCCTGTGGGTAAAATTGGTTTTCGTGAAGGAATGTACATGGCAAGTGCGGATGAATTGTACTTTACCGTAAAAGGCAAAGGCGGACATGGTGCTATGCCCGAATTGGGTATCGACCCTGTGTTGATTACTTCGCATATCATTGTGGCTTTGCAACAAATCATTAGCCGAAATAGAAATCCACGTTATCCGTCTGTTTTGACTTTCGGGAAAGTAATTGCCAATGGAGCTACCAACGTGATTCCAAACGAAGTATATGTAGAAGGTACTTTCCGTGCGATGGACGAAGTTTGGCGTGCAGATGCTTTGGCTCGTATCAAGAAAATGGCGGAAGGCATTGCCGAATCAATGGGCGGTACTTGTGAAGTATTTATTCAGAAAGGGTATCCGTTCTTGAAAAATGAACCAGAACTCACTCGTAGAATGAAAGGTGCTGCGATAGATTATATGGGCGAAGAAAACGTAATTGATTTAGATATTTGGTTGGCTGCCGAAGATTTTGCCTACTATACACATCATGTTGATTCATGTTTCTATCGTTTGGGTACTCGTAACGAAGAAAAAGGTATTATTTCAGGAGTACACACGCCTACTTTTGACATTGACGAAAGTGCTTTGGAAATCGGAGCAGGTTTGATGTCTTGGTTAGCAGTGAGTGAATTGGCAGTTTAAGTTGATACATTTCATAAAAAAACCCTTGAAGTTTTATCTTCAAGGGTTTTTTTATGAAAAACAATAGCCTACTTCCGAAGACTGAAAGCCCTTATTCAATTATTAATTTCTTCACCAAACTTCCGTGTTCATTTTTAATCATTACCAAATACATGCCTGTGGCATATTGATATAAGGGAATATTTTTTTCCTGTGTATTTTTTATTTCTTCTTCAAAAATAGTCTGTCCACTAAGGTTACGGATACTCAATGTTCCATGAGTAATATTTTTGAACCTAACAGTTACTTGACTTTTACTTGGATTCGGGAAAAGACTAAATACATTCACTCCTATTTCTTCTTCAAAACCTAATACACTTGCCGTAGTCGCTTGGGTAGTGACATAATCAGATTCGGTCTTGAAACCCACAGCTTTCAAGCGATAAGTATAAGTGGTATTGCCTTGCAAATTATCGTCTGTATAGCTTGTTCCAATTACTTTTGCCGCAATAATTATATAAGTATCGTCCAGCAAAGACTTGCGTTCTAAACTGTACTCGGTAGCATTCAAAACAGCTTGCCAAGTAATTTTGATAGATTTATAAGAAAGCACTTCTGTACTTATGGTTGGCGTATTCAGCTTGGTAGCGGTTGTTACTTTCAGCGTAGCATAGTCAGACTCAGTGTTGATACCAAACGCCTTCAAACGGTAATCGTAAACTGTATTTTCTTGTAAAGTATTGTCTGTGTATTCAGTTTTAGTACTATCTAATTTGGCTATTTCTTGATAAGTACTTGTACTTGTACTTGTTTTGCGTTCTAAAATAAATGCAGTAGCATTTTGTATGGCTTTCCAAGTAATAGTTAAGCTTTTATAAGAAAGTAGGTTTTCTGTCAACTCAGGCGTTTTGAGTTTCGCAATCGTTGTGGTTTGTGCCACTGCATATTCTGATGAAGTTCTTTCAGCCACCGCTTTTACTCTATAAAAATAAAGGGTATTATCGCTAACCGTTTCATCAGTATATTCCGTAGAAGCATTATTCAATTCAACAATTTTTTGATAATCGCCAGTAGCTGTTTTTCTTTCTATCAAATAGGTTTCAGCATTTTTTATAGCTTCCCAAGTGATTTTTACAGATTTGTAAGAAACATTTTTTAAACTGATTGTGGGCGTAGAAAGCGGCGGAGTATAAGCCTCCATGGTTACTTGGTTGAATGAAAAGGCTCTCATCCCGATTTTATTTTTCAAAAACGGCCCTCCGAATACGCTAAATACTTGGTCGTCGTGGAAAGAAGGCAAATAATTGAATTTATCATTTGGCGGAGCTTGATATAAACTTAAAATTACTTTATTGCCAACAGCTTTACCTTCTTTTACAAGCGTATTTAGGCTGTTTCCATCAAAGTAAAAATTATTATTCATGTATTGCTTTTGGGCTTTTCCTTGTTTGTCAATCAGTGTAGTATCTTCTACCCAAACCATTTCTTGGTCTTTTTCAAACTCCAAAGTAAGTTCGGTTTTGGAAGCATTTGAAAAATAAGCGTGTTGAATATTGGGCGAATTAACACTCGTAGTGTATTTTCCTCCGTAAAAGTCACGGTCGAGCATTCTGAAAAGTTCATTAGCCGTTTGTGAATAACCAGCGGTATCATAGTGAATACCATCGTACCCTCTTGTTCCAATTGCCGTAAGGTTATCAACATCGGGATAGATAAATTTCGTTCTTCGTTGATAGTCTCTAAGTAAGCCTGCATTGCCTTCTGGTGAAGCAATAATTCCTACTTGAAAAATATAATATTTATTGATTTTGGGATAATCCTGATGCCAATATCCGTACAGTTTATCAAAAAGTTCGGGCCAATACGACGCTGCTCCCGAAGATTCATTTTCTCCTTGTCGCCAAATAAAGGCTTTTATTCCACCATTCAATAAACCTGCTTGTTGAAGTACAAAATAAGTAAGCCCATAATTATTAGATTGGTCTGCTACATTATTGGCTGTTCTGATAGCACTGGCACTGGCACTAATGCCACCAACCGAACGGTTGATAATACAAACAGGAATTTTATATTTTTCAATAATTCTTTTTTGTAAGCCAGCTCCTACTTGTCCTACTCGTTTATTATCGTATTCTGAATACTGCCAAGTAATAACAGGTTCATAAGGATAACCGCCTGCGAAAGTTCTTGCAAATCTGTTTCGATAGCGAATCAGACCATCTGCAAAAACGGCTTCTAAATTTGACTGCCCTCCTAAAAGATAAATATCTCCAGCTACGATATGTTGACGATACACCAACTCTACCGAATCGCCTTGAATATTGGTAGCAAAAATTTTGAAACCGTACTCTGCCAATTCTGCTTTTATCGGAATCGGATTAAAAGCAAAAGAGCCGATATTTCCTTTATAAGTAACGCTTGCTCGTTGATGACCAATCAGTGTATCTTCTCTGAAAATTTGAACAGATACACTTTTCCAACCCAAAATATCAATATATCCGTTGATAGGTACGTATGCAAGGTTATTGTCGTTGCGAGGATAAAACTGGTTTTCTTGTGGAAGATTCTCGAAAACTGTACTGTAAATTCTTTGTGCGTAAGTTGAAGTGCTGAAAAGTAAGAATATACAGATGAATAAAGTAAGGGTTCTTTTCATGGTATTAATGGATGGTCAAGAATTTTATATATTAAACGACTGGGTTTGAATGATATTTGTTTATAGAAACTTAAAGTAATTCAATTAAACTACTTTTAGTAATAAATGCAGTAAGGCGAAACTATCTAAAAATCAAAAGGCTATTTCAAAATTAAACCTTGGTTTACTTATTTTGAAATAGCCTTTCTACGTTTTAAATTATTTCATTGATTTTAGATTGCATTTGCTCCTTCTTTCAATTTTTCAGCGTTTTCAGCAATTCTTAATTGTTCAATAAAATCTCCGATTTCACCATCCATTACTACGGGTAAATTATATACAGTATAGCCGATACGGTGGTCAGTTACTCGTCCTTGTGGATAATTATAAGTACGGATTTTATCTGAACGGTCGCCAGAACCAACCATTGAACGGCGGTCGCCAGCGATAGATTCTTGTTGTTTTGCTAATTCAATATCATAAAGTCTTGAACGCAAAACGGTCATTGCTTTTTCAAAGTTTTTGATTTGTGAACGCTCATCCTGACATTGTACTACCAAGCCTGTTGGAAGGTGAGTAACCCTAACGGCAGAGTAAGTAGTGTTTACCGACTGTCCACCCGCACCCGACGAACAGAAAGTATCTTTACGAATATCGTTCATATTAATCTGTACATCTACTTCATCTACTTCTGGCAACACAGCCACAGTAGCGGCAGAAGTATGGATTCGTCCTTGAGATTCGGTAGCTGGTACACGTTGTACACGGTGAACGCCCGACTCAAACTTCATTTTTCCATACACATCTTCGCCTTGAATGTTGGCGATGATTTCTTTATAACCACCCGAAGAAGCAGGCGTAAAATCCATCAATTGAAACTGCCAACCTTGGTTTGCACAAAAACGTTGATACATACGGAAAAGGTCGCCTGCAAAAATCCCAGCTTCGTCGCCACCTGTTCCAGCACGAATTTCCATAATGATATTTTTAGAATCATTCGGGTCTTTCGGAATCAACATTTCTTTAATGATTTTTTCGTACTCTTCTTTCTGAGGTAAAAGCTCTTCTAATTCAGCTTTTGCCAAAGCACGAAATTCTTCATCTTTTTCCGTAGCGATTACGTCTTTCGCTCCTTCGATATTTGAAAGAATATTCTTGTACTCGTTATATTTCACCACTATCTTCTCAAGGTCTTTGTACTCCTTGCTGATAGTTTTATATTTCTTCATGTCCGAAACAACTTCTGGCTGCGTCATTTGCTGGGCAACTTCTTCAAATCGTTCACGGATGGCTTCTAATTGTTCTAACATTTTATTTCTTTTTTCGGAATTACAACAGCTTGATTCAGACCAGTAAAGCAAAACCTCCACGCTTACTGAAAATCAGGGTGCAAAGATACAAAAATCTTTATATTGAATAGGGGTAAATCTTGATGCTAATGTCATTTATGCAAACATAAAGTAAAGAGTTGTACACATTTTAAAGCTTTTTTCGTTAAATAAATGCTAAGTGTTTTTATTATTTAAAATCAGTTGCCATGAAAAATACTAAAATTCATAGAATCGTTCAGGTATTTGCCTTGTGTATTTCCCTGATGCTGTTGGTGGCTTCTTGTGGCCCTTCGTATGTAAGAGTAGATAGCCGCCGTCCTTATGGGTATGGCTATGGTCGCCCTTATCGTTATGGCTATGTTGTTCCGCCACCTCCTACCAGAGTAATTGTAGTTCCAAGATATGGTTCTCCGGGGCGTTATCATGGCGACAGACATTACCGTGGAAGAAGAGGTAGATATTAGTGGGTAATAATTTGTGAAACACAAGTAATAATTTCTAAATACTTCAATATCACAAAATTAAGTTAGTTGAGCCATTTCGTTTGTTTTTAATAGCTTATTTACCGAAAAGTCGTGAACCTAATTCACGGCTTTTTTCGTGTTTCGGGTTTATCTTTACAGGCAATTACTGAAAGTGCTGGATTTGTAAATTCATCTTTTCAGTATATTCTTTGATTGTCCCCACTAAGTTTCTTAAAATAAATTCAAGAAAACATGAAACAGAACCATTCATATTGGGCTTTTTTGGCTAAAGTCTTTTTTATCATTTTTACTGTTAATATACTTGTATCAAGCTGCGATTTTTCTAAAAGAATAGATACCACTGCCGCCGTAAAAGAACTTCACGAACGTGAAGTAAAACGTATTACACCTTCTCAGTTTATAGCTCAAGTAGATGAGTGGGGCGGCATCATTGTACGAACATTGAATAAAGATTTAGTAAAAAACCTTCAAGACTCGCTTGTGGTAGATTCTTTGGCTAAAACTTATCGGGTAGAAATTCTTTCTGGAAGTCCGCTAAAACTGAAAAATCCTGCTTGGGACAAAAAAATCAACGAAATTTTGGATGCTTATCAATACAATGTTTTGCATAAGTTGCCACAAGTAGAAAACATTCAGAAATCAGAAGATGAAGTTTATTTTTATTATACAGCACCTATTCACGCTAATGCTACTCTCAAAAAACTAAGCAAAAAACAAATGGAAACATTGGGCGTTCAAGCAAAATTAGATAGCCTACCTTTTCGTAAAGAAGGTGATTTTATAGGTTTGTGGTTAGTGAAGTTTTCAAAGAAAGAAGTGGTTCGCTTGGCCGACCCAAAACATTTGAAAGAATTAAATTCTAAACAATAAAACAAAAGCCCAGACCTCGCAAAGTCTGGGCTTTTGTTATCTACGTCTTTTTTTACTTTTTGCTTTAGGTTTTGCTCTATTTGCCTCGGCTTTTCCTTGTCGAGTTCTCTCTTCCAGCTCCATAATTACCGAAGCGGCATTTTCTTTACTGGTTTCGTAGGCATCATTTAAAGATTTATATGCTGTTTGTAACTTGGTATAATCATCCAATAAACGGTTGTACTTATTACTTATGGCTTCAAAAGTTTCTTTGCTGTCTTGTTGGCATTTGATGTAGTCTTCATTCTTCTTTTTATACTGACTTTCTAAACTAAAACGTAAGCTACTACTTTCGGCATTTTCCTGACGTTCTTTCAAAATCTGGCTTTCTTGGCGGCGAAGTTGGTCTTGAAGTTCAGCTATTTTCTTGGTTTCTGTACAGGCAGAAGTAGTCAACGTTAGCGTGACAATGATAAAATATAAGGTTTTTTTCATGGATTTTGAATTTGTTTGACCAAGTAGTGGAGCTACAAAGATAGCAGAAAAGTGCTGGATAAAAACGAGAAAATCGCCTGCCTGTCCCGTATTTGTACCATTTATGAAGCCTTTCAAAAGTATTTAACACTTTGCTTTTGAGAGGAAAAACAAACTTTTTTTCCTGAAAAAATCTTGAATGCCGAACTTTCTTGATTATTTTTGCCTTAAATCTATATAATTAATAGAGTAAAAAGAAACGCTTTCAAAGCTCTTAGGCTCAGTTATAAGCGATAACGATAAAGAAAAATCATGCAAAGTTTCAGAACCGAACTCGAAAATCCACTTGTAGAGAAAGATATTATTGACTTAGCTCGCAAAATTGAATTATTCCGTGAAGGGAAAATTCATGAGGAAAAATTCCGCAGTCTTCGTTTGGCAAGAGGTGTATATGGACAACGTCAGCAGGGCGTACAAATGGTTCGTATCAAATTGCCTTATGGGAAAATGACCTTCAAGCAGTGGAAACGCATTGCAGATATTTCGGATGAGTACTCTACTGGAAATTTACATTTAACTACTCGTCAGGACGTACAAATTCACTTTGTTTCTTTAGAAAGAACCCCAGAATTATGGGCTAAATTAGAAGAAGATGACATTACTTTACGTGAAGCTTGTGGTAATACAGTAAGAAATATTACGGCTTCGCCTTCTTCTGGTATCGACCCACAAGAGCCTTTCGACGTTACGCCTTATGCAGATGCGGCTTTCAGATATTTCCTTAGAAATCCAATTTGTCAGGAAATGGGAAGAAAGTTTAAAATCGCTTTCTCGAATACCGATGAAGATACTGCTTTAACTTATATGCACGACATGGGTTTTATTCCTAAAATCCAAGATGGAAAACGTGGTTTTAAAGTAGTATTAGGTGGAGGTTTGGGAGCTCAGCCAATGTTGGCTCATAATGCTTTCGACTTTTTGGCAGAAGACCAAATTATCCCATATTTAGAAGCAACGCTTAGAGTTTTCGACCGCCACGGCGAAAGAAATTCTCGTCATAAAGCTCGTATCAAATTCTTGATTCAAAAAATCGGTTTTGAGAAATTGGTTGAATTGATTCAAGCAGAATGGACAGCTTTGAAAAACAAATCTGTAACCATTGATACTACGACTGGAAAATGGAATGTAGAAGCTGAGGCAATGCCTTCAAAAACGGCTTCTGCTGAAATTGCCGACCAAGCAGCTTACGATTTGTGGAAAGCAACCAATACTTTCGAGCAAAAGCAAGCAGGTTATTATGGCGTTTATGTAAGAATTTTGAATGGAAATATTCATTCAACTACTTCTCGTTCATTAATTGAACAATTAGAAGGATACATCGGCGACGACGTAAGAGTAACCATCAATCAAGGTTTGATGTTGAAATTCGTTCCAGAAGCTAATTTGGCTTATGTTTATTCTGTATTAGAAGCACATGGATTGGCTGCACCCGGAGCAAATTCGATGGCAAATATTACGGCTTGTCCCGGAACTGATACTTGTAACTTGGCTATTTCAGACAGTACCAATATTACTTCAAAATTAGAATCAGTTATTACCGAAGATTTCCCAGATTTAATCCACAATAGTGATATTAAAATCAAGATTTCGGGTTGTATGAACTCTTGCGGACAGCACGGTATGGCAAATATCGGTTTCCACGGTTCTTCATTAAAAGCTGCCGACAAACGTGTTTTACCAGCTCTTCAAGTATTGTTGGGCGGAGGTACAGTCGGAAACGGCGTAGGTCGTGTTGCGGATAAAGTAATCAAAGTACCATCAAAACGTGGGCCAGAAGTATTAAGAGTAGTATTGAACAACTACGAAGAAAACGCCAACGAAGGCGAATACTTCAATGATTATTACGACCGTCAGGGCGAAAAATACTTCTATAATTTATTAAAGCCAGTAGCTGATTTAAGTACTTTGAAAGAAGATGATTTTATCGACTGGGGAGCTTCTGAGCAATTCCAAACAGAAATTGGTGTAGGTGAATGTGCGAGTGTAATCATCGACTTAGTAGCTACTTTGTTGTTTGAATCAGAAGAAAAAATGGATTGGACAATCAACGCCTACAATGAAAATCGTTGGGCAGATTCAATCTATCATGCTTATAGCGTATTTGTAAGTGCGGCAAAAGCTTTGATGTTGGATAAATCAGTAAGTGCTTCTACACAAAGTGGTGTAATTGATAAATTCGACGAACACTTTGTAGCAACAGGCGATATTGCTTTGGGTGGAAGAACTTTCAAAGAATTAGTATTACAAATTAATAAAAACGAGCCTTCTGAGGCATTTGCTACTTCGTACATCGAAGAAGCTAAAGCATTTTTAGCATTAGCAAAAGCGTATAGAAACCAAGCAACTTTGGTTTAATACTGACAATCAATCATCAATGGTGAGTGAATAGGACGTATTCTGAACCTATTTATTCACCATTGTACTTTATATACGATTATGACTGGTTTAGAACATTTCAATACTTTAGACCCCAAACCGAAACTAAGCGTAGTAGGTGCTGGGCCTGGAGACCCTGACTTAATTACCGTAAAAGCAATTAAGGCTTTGAAGGATGCAGACGTTGTGTTGTATGATGCCTTAATTTCCAGTGAACTATTGGATTATTGTAAGCCCGAAACCGAAAAAATCTATGTAGGAAAACGTCCGGGAGAAAGCCACTCGCAGGATGCTATTAATTTTTTGATTGTAGAAAAGGCTTATATGTACGGTCATGTGGTTCGATTGAAAGGCGGCGACCCTTTTATTTTTGGGCGTGGCATGGAAGAAATAGAGTATGCAAAAAGTTTTGGTTTAGAAACAGCTTACATTCCGGGCATTTCATCGTCGGTAGCGGCGGCTGGTTATGCTAATATTCCTTTGACAACCCGTGGCGTAAGCGAAAGCTTTTGGGTAATTACAGGTACAAAAACTGATGGTTCGCTATCAAACGATTTGGAAATGGCATTGCAAACAAGTGCTACTATTGTGGTTTTGATGGGAATGAATAAACTCAGCCAGATTTCAGCCATTTGTCAGCGAATCGGCAAAGAACATTTGCCCGTAGCGATTATTCAAAACGGTACACAAACCCAACAAAAAGTAGGCGTTGGTGTAGCAAAAGATTTAAAAGAAATCGCCGAAAACAATCAATTATCAAACCCTGCCGTGATTATTTTGGGCGAAGTAGTGAAGTACGCCGATTTGGCTGAACTTTCTACAATTTCAAAAAATGCAGGTAATAATCAGTAGAGAAAATTGATATTCTTTTAAAAGGAATCATCTCGAATTTAAAATCAAAAAGCGGTCAGAAGATTATTTTCTTCTGACCGCTTTTTGATTTTAGTTCCGTTAGGAACTGTATATCGGTAGAAGTACAAGGCATTTTGCCCATTTCCAAGCCCCATCGGGGCGAAATGTTTCGCCTTTATGAGTCTATTTTAATCCTGCAAAAAAATCAGAATGTGCGTGTCGTATTATCTACAATGGCAAATTCAAAACGCTGTGTTTCTATCCTAAAACAATTCCCCAGTTCTATACTTCGGAACAATTCCCAAATGTACATAAGCTCGTTCTGTCGCTTCTCGCCCACGAGAAGTACGTTTTAAAAATCCTTCTTGAATCAAAAATGGTTCATACACTTCTTCGATGGTTTCGGCTTCTTCTCCGCAAGCTGTTGCGATGGTAGATAAACCCACGGGGCCACCTTTGAATTTTTCAACAATCGTTGTTAGAATACGAATGTCCATTTCGTCCAAGCCATTTTGGTCAACATCCAAAGCCTGCAAAGCCATTTCTGCAATTTCAATCGTAATCTTTCCTTTTCCTTTTACTTGGGCAAAATCACGAGTTCTACGCAAAAGATTATTGGCGATACGTGGCGTACCTCTACTTCGGCGTGCTATCTCAAAAGCTCCAGCGTCGTCGATAGGCGTATTCAAAATCTGAGCAGAACGCTTTACAATATTGGTTAATAATTTGGCATCATAATACTCCAGTCGGCAGTTGATACCAAACCTTGCTCTTAAAGGCGAAGTAAGCATCCCTGCACGAGTAGTTGCCCCGATGAGTGTAAAAGGATTTAGTGAAATTTGTACACTTCGGGCATTAGGGCCTGAGTCCAGCAAAATATCAATTTTGTAATCTTCCATCGCTGAATATAAATACTCTTCAACGATTGGATTCAAACGGTGAATTTCATCAATAAACAACACATCAAAAGGCTGTAAATTGGTGAGTAATCCCGCCAAATCAGAAGGTTTGTCTAATACTGGGCCAGAAGTGATTTTGATATTTGCTTTTAGCTCATTAGCCACAATGTTTGAAAGCGTAGTTTTACCCAAGCCCGGAGGGCCATGCAAAAGTACGTGGTCAAGGGCTTCTTCTCGTAAACGAGCCGCCGTTACAAACACTTGCAGGTTTTCAAGTACTTTGTCTTGTCCTGTAAAGTCTTCAAACGAAAGTGGACGCAAAGCTCTTTCTATTTCCTTTTCCACAGAGGAAAGAGCTTCTTTATTGCCTTTTAAATAATCTTCTCGCATGGTTGAATGAATATAAATTGAAACGGAATATTTTGCTAAAACCGTTTTTCAATAGCTTTCTTTAATTGATTCTTTCTGAATGTTCAAAAATACGCCATTTTCTACTCTGATAAAAACATTCTGAACGAGCTTTCATTTTCTAAAATCTTGAGCAGGATTATTTTTGAAAAAAAATGCTTTAATTTGTACAATTAATTATAACTAAAAAACTATTCTAAGCGATTATTTAACAATGGATTCAGCATTAATAGGCGAGTTTGTCGGTACGGCAGTATTGATTTTTTTAGGAAATGGCGTAGTAGCCAGTGTATTATTGAAAGGTTCAAAAGGAGAGCAAGGCGGATGGATTGTTATCACGGCTGGCTGGGCTTTTGCCGTAACGATGGGAATTTTTGTTTCTACCAAATTCGGTAGTCCTGCGGCTCATCTCAATCCTGCTGTTACCGTTGCCGAAGCCGTAAAATCTGGCGATTGGTCGAATGCCTTGGGTTTTATTGTTGCACAAATACTTGGTGCTATGGTAGGTGCAAGCCTTGTGTGGCTACAATACTTACCTCATTGGGCTATTACAGAAGATAAAGGCTTGAAGTTGGCTTGTTTCAGTACCGCTCCAGCCATTAGACATACTTTTGCCAATTTCCTTTCAGAGTTTCTTGCTACGGCTCTTGCCATTATTGCTTTGGGTTCTTTCGGAGCTATCAGTACTGGTTTAGGCCCATTTGTGGTGGGTATTTTGGTTTGGTCTATTGGTCTTTCTTTAGGCGGAACTACGGGTTATGCCATCAATCCAGCCCGAGATTTAGGCCCACGCATTGCTCATGCTTTATTACCAATACCCGATAAAGGCAGTTCCGACTGGTCTTATGCTTGGATTCCAATTGCCGGGCCTATCGCAGGAGGTATTGTAGGGGCATTGATTTTAAATTTACTGAAATAAACCTTTATAAGTAGTGATTATTTTTTTTGTCTTGTAATTTAGCAGAATTACAATCCTTGCTCAATAGATATACTCATTTACGATGGAAGAAGTACAAAAAGATGCTGTTGTTACCGTTTCGCTCGAACAAGGGTTTGAGCGACTATCACGAATAGCATCACTACTTTGCGGTGTACCCTTTGCTACAATTACTCTTTTAGACAAAAACAATAAACCTATTCCTCCCACTCAGCTTTTTGATGACGAAGGTACTCAGGCATATTTAGCTTTTTGTGATGAAGTAATTCAAACTAAAGCTGTTGTCCTCATCGAAGACGCCCGCAAGGATGTGCGATTTGCCCAAAATTATTTGGTAATTGCCAAACAAAACCCCATTTGCTTTTATGCGGGCTATCCGTTGATTTGTCCCGAAGGAACGGTCATCGGTGTACTTTCTGTTTTAGGAAATACGCCCAAACAATTGGATAATTATCAGAAATCTGCTCTGAAAAGCCTAACAGAAGAAGTAGTATCAAGATTGACGAGTAATATTTCTTTTGAAAATTATGATTCGCTCATTCATTATACCCCCGATTTGATAGGCGTTTTGAATTTTGAAGGCAAGTATATCAAAATAAATCCTTCGTTTACTAAAGTTTTGGGCTGGAGTGAAGAGGAACTGTTGGGGAAACAATTCATCACTTTTTCACATCTGACAGACTTAGAGAAAAGCCAAGAAGTAATTCATCGAGTAAGTTCATTTATTACAAATATTCATTTTTCAAATCAATATAAAACCAAGTCGGGTACTTATAAAAGCATTGATTGGTTTGTTTTCTCCAATATTTCAGCCAATACCATTAGTGTAATTGGGCGAGATGTAACACAGATAAAACAAACAGAAATTGATATTTTAAGTTTAAAGGAAATTCTTGATACCAGCAATAACCTTAGCAAAGTAGGTGCTTGGGAGTTTGATTTAGTGGCAAAAACCTTGAACTGGACAAATGCCACTCGTGAAATTTATGAAGTATCCGCTTATTTCAAGCCTTCGCTGAGCAAAGGAATTTCTTTTTTTAGTATCGGAAAAAGTAAAACCATTATCAGTCAGGCACTAAAAAAAGCGATAAAATACGGCGAGCCTTTTGATATAGAAGTACAAATTATCACTGAAAAGCAAACAACTAAGTGGATTAGAGCCACAGGGAAAAGTACTTTTGTAGAGAATAAATGTGTGAAAATATCGGGTACTTTTGAAGAAATTGAAGCAAGTAAAATGCCCAGAAAAAATCTTTCTAAAAGCTATGAAAGATTCAGAAAGATTTTTGATAATGCCGCACATGGAATGTTTTTGGCCAACCTCAATTCGGGGGCTTTTATTGAAGTAAATGAATCGTTTGCCAAAATTACGGGCTTTAGCATTCAAGAGTTATTGAAAATAAACATCCGTGATTTAATTTTTTCGGGCGATTTACCTTACAGCGATGAACAGTTTTCAAAACTCCTTTCTGGCGATTTATCTGTCATTACACTTCAAAAACGCTATAATAACAAGCAAGGCAACCAAGTATGGATTGAGCTGGTGGCAACGCTTGTACGAGATGAACAAGGTAAACCTCAGAACATCATCGGACAAGTACAGGACATCACTGCCAAAAAAACTTGGGAAAGGAAATTACTGCTAAGCGAAGAAAAACACAGAGGCTTTTTTGAAAACTCACAGGGAATTATGTGTACACATGACCTTGAAGGGAGATTTCAAACGATAAATCCTGCTGGAGCAGAATTTTTGGGTTATAGTACCTCAGAATTTTTGCAACTAAGTTTGTTCGACATTACGCCCCAAAATACACACGATAAAACACGTGCTTATCTCGAAAAAATTATCACCAAAGGTGCGTACAAAGGTTTAGTGAAAGTTGAACACAAAAACGGTACATATAAAACTTGGTTGTACAGTGGCGTTTTATCTGAGTTTTTGGATGGTAAAAAGTACGTAATCGGCAATGCTGTGGACGTTACCGAGAGAATCAAAATGGAGCGAGAGTTAATCAATGCCAAAGTACTGGCAGAAAGGAACGCTCATGCCAAAGATGTTTTCTTGACGAATATGAGTCACGAAATCAGAACTCCGATGAATGCCATTACGGGTTTTGCAAACTTACTCAGAGAAACCAAACTTAGTCCAGAACAAGAAGAGTTTGTGACAAACATTAATACTGCTGCCGAAAATTTACTAAGTATTATTAATGATATTCTTGACCTTTCTAAAATTGAATCAGGACATTTGGTGATTGAAGAAGTACCTTTTAATGTTCGTGAACTCATCAGAAATGTAAAATCAGTTTTAGCTTTTAAGGCATTAGAAAAGAATTTAGACCTGAATTTTCAGATAGACCAAGCCATTCCCGAAACCTTAATGGGCGACCCTACAAGATTAAACCAAATTTTGTTGAACATTACCAACAATGCCATTAAGTTTACGGAAGAAGGCTCTGTACAAATTATCGTTGAAACCCTCAACGAAAGTCCTTTCGATTATACCATTCTTTTCAAAGTAATTGATACAGGTGTGGGTATTCCGGAAGATAAATTGAAGCTAATTTTCGAGCGTTTCACTCAGGCAAATGCCGATACTACTCGTAAATACGGCGGTACAGGTTTGGGTTTAAGTATTTCAAAATTATTGATTGAACTCCAGAAAGGGAAAATTTGGGTAGAAAGTAAATTGGGCGAAGGTTCTGTCTTTTTCTTTCATTTGACCTTCAAAAAGCAGGTTCAAAAATTGATTAACAAACCCGTTGAAACGCATCTTTTACCAATCAATCCTTCAAAAGAAGTACGTATTTTGTTGGTAGAAGACAATCCGCTCAACCAAAAATTAGCGATGCGAGTACTTCAAAATTTTGGCTTCATTCCCGAATTAGCCGAAAACGGCAAAATAGCTTTTGACAAAGTACAAGTAAATGACTACGATGTTATTTTGATGGATTTGCAAATGCCTGTAATGGATGGCTACCAAGCAACAGCGATGATTCGCCAGCGGCTCAAGAAGAAAACGCCCATCATTGCCCTAACAGCACACTCGCTAATCGGTGAAAGAGAAAAGTGTATTAATGCAGGCATGAATGATTATATAACCAAACCTTTTGCTCCTAAAAACTTATTTAATAAAATCGCAAGTTTTATAAACTCAGTTGAGGAAACCGTAAAGGAGTAGATTATATTGAAAAAAATGTCGATTTTTATGCCCTAAAATCTGTACCTAAAAAGGTACAGAACGAGCCAATAAGTACTTTGTCGCTAAGTGACTAAATTTCCTTCTGATAGTCTAAAATGTATAATGTAAAACTCGGATTAGGCATCTTACAAATTTTGTTTTTTTAACAAGAAAAATTCATAAGACAAAGCAGTAAGTTAAAAGCAAGGCACTTGTACAAATACTTATTGATTTATTGGAATAATCGAAGAAAATTAAATTAGATAAATACTTTATCATAAAAAATGGCAGATTTATGCTTGAATTGAATAAATTGTTGTCACTGAATATGGAAATGTTTAATATTTTTGGGTAAAAGAATCATATTTTAATATCAAAAAAATAGTTATAAACACATTGGCTATAATTATTTTACTAAATATCCTGCAATTATGTCGATGCACACTTTACCTATACCAGATAATGAGGAATTAAGGTTAAAAGCATTAGAAGAATATAATATCCTCGATACTTTACCAGAAGAGGAATTCGATAGGCTTACAAAGTTGGCTTCAATGATTTGTGGCGTACCTATATCATTGATTTCACTTATAGATAGAGATAGACAATGGTTTAAATCGAATATTGGACTTGATTCAAACCAAACATCAAGAGATATTTCGTTTTGTCAATATACCATCATCGGCGAGTCGATACTTGAAGTAGAAGATGCCTTACAAGACCATCGTTTCAAAGATAATCCCTTAGTAAAAGACATTCCCCAAATACGATTTTATGCTGGTTTTCCACTAATCGACCCCGATGGTTATGCCTTGGGTTCGTTGTGTGTGATTAATGACAAAGCTCAAAAATTAAATGAAAATCAGTTAGTCGCTCTTACGATTTTAGGAAAAGAAGTAGTTGCTCAGATTGTATCAAGAAAAGAAAGAATTACGCTCAAGAATTATGAAAAGTTATTCTTAGAATCAATTGATATGATTTGTATTACTCGTTTTGATGGCGTTTTCAAGAAAATCAATCCAGCTTTTTGTCAGACTTTGGGTTGGGAAGAATCGGAATTATTAGGAAAATCCTTTTTCGAGTTTTCGCATCCAGACGATATTGCTGAAACACAAAATGCTATCAAGCAATTACAAGATTTAACACTCAAATCTTTACGTTTCAATCTCCGTTTCAAAACAAACGTAGGTGATTATAGATTTCTTGAATGGATTGTAACGCCCGATACTGCTACCAACAGCCTTTATGCAATAGCAAGAGATATTACGGATTATCAAAGAATTAAATCTGAAAACCAGAAACTTTCAGAAATCCAGAATATCATTCTCGACGGAACAAACTATTCAATCATTTCTACAACGCCCGAAGGCATTATCAAGACTTTCAACCGTGGAGCAGAGTTGATGCTTGGCTACCATGCCGACGAAGTAGTGGACAAAGTAACCCCTGCGATTATTCATGATGCAGAAGAAGTTATCAACAGAGCCAAAGTACTTTCGGAAGAATTAAATACAGCAGTAGCTCCCACATTTGAAACCTTTATTATAAAGGCAAAAACAGGTGTTGCAGATACAAACGAGTGGACTTATATCCGCAAAGATAAAACACGCATTACCGTTGAACTTACCGTAACAGCCCTTAAAAATAACCATGATGAAATAACAGGTTTTATGGGAATTGCCAAAGACATTACGGAAAAGAAAGTAAGGGAAAACCTGATTTTAATGAGTGAAAACCTTCACAGAGGGTTTTTTGAAAATACCCAAGGCTTGATGTGTACACATGATATAAACGGAAAGTTCTTGACAATCAATCCTGCTGGGGCAGAATTAGTTGGTTATACCAAAGAAGAAATGTTGGAAAAAACACTCTTCGATATTGTGCCTGCTTCTTCAAATGCTGGAGTGAACAAGTACCTTCAAGAAATCAGACAAACAGGCAAAAGCGAAGGTTTGATGAGAGTTATCCACAAAAACGGCTCATTAAGAACTTGGATGTACAATAACGTTCTTTCTGAATTAATAGAAGGACAACAATACATTATCGGTAATGCGGTGGATATTACAGAAAGAATATTAATGGAAAAAGAGTTAATCAAAGCAAAAGAAATTGCCGAGAAAAACGCTTATGCCAAAGATACCTTTTTGGCAAATATGAGTCACGAAATCCGTACTCCTATGAATGCCATCATTGGTTTCTCCAATCTCTTGAAAGATACCAAACTCGAAGACGAACAGCTTGATTACGTATCGAATATCAATATTGCTTCGCAGAACTTGTTGGGCATTATTAATGATATTCTTGATATTTCTAAAATAGAATCTGGGCATATTGCTCTTGAAAGTATTTCTTTTAATCTAAAGGATTTACTCAATAATGCCAAGGCAGTTTTGGGGCATAAGGCTTCTGAAAAAGGATTACTTTTGAACATTATTATCGACCAAAATATTCCTACTTTTGTAGTCGGAGACCCTACACGTCTCAACCAAATTTTGCTGAATTTAACCAATAATGCTATCAAATTCACTGAAAAGGGCAGCGTAAGAGTATTAGTTGAGCTTGTAAGTAGTACCGAAAATGAAAACACAATTCAGTTTAGTGTAATGGATACAGGCATTGGTATTGCCGAGGATAAATTAGAAGCAATCTTCAATAGATTTACTCAAGCTGATAGCAATACTACTCGCAAATACGGAGGAACTGGCTTGGGACTTAGTATTTCTAAGTCTTTGGTAGAATTACAAAATGGGAAAATTTGGGTAGAAAGTACGCTCGATAAAGGCTCAACTTTCACATTTGTAATTCCTTATGGAATTGATACAAATAATAACAACATTAACCACAACACACAAAAACCTAAATTGTTGAAAAGCGAGGATAAAATAAAAATACTTTTGGTAGAGGATAATCCTCTGAACCAAAAATTGGCCATTAGAGTATTAAGTAAATTTGGTTTTGAACCAGATTTAGCTGAAAATGGCAAAATTGCCACAGAAATGGTACAGGAAAATGAGTATGAAGTTATTTTGATGGACTTACAAATGCCTGTATTGGATGGTTATCAAACAACGGAGTTTATCAGAAATAAACTAAATATCAAAACGCCAATTATTGCAATGACTGCTCACTCATTGATTGGCGAAAGAGATAAGTGTATTTCTGTGGGTATGGATGACTATATTCCTAAGCCTTTTGTGCCGCAAGAATTGTTTGAAAAAATTACTCATTTTGCTAAAATCAATAAGCAAAATACAGGTAATGAGCCTGATGAAGATTTAGAAGGAGTAGTAGATTTATCCTATCTAAGACAACTCTCAGATGATAATAAGGATTTTGAACAGGAAATCATTCATCTGTATTTAGAGCAAATTCCAGTTGAATTCGATATTATCAAAAAAGCAATTGCTGTTGAAAATTATTCAGTAATTAAAGCTACTGCTCATAAACTCAAATCGTCATTTACTTCAATGGGCGTGAACGACAAAGGTTTACTTTCATCTTTGGAGCAAAAAGCAGGGCAACAATTAAGCATTGAGATAATTAAAGCAGAGTTTGCAGATTTGGAGAAGATTAGAATTAAATCTGAAAAAGTACTAAAAAGACAATTAGAAGCATAAATGAAAGACAAGGAGTCTCTCATTTATGCCAATGAGAGACTCTTTTAATGCAACAGTTCACGAGCAATCACAATTTTCTGAATCTCGGAAGTACCTTCATAAATCTGCGTAATTTTAGCATCACGCATCATTCTTTCTACGTGAAATTCTTTCACAAAACCGTAGCCTCCGTGAATTTGTACTGCTTCAATGGTCGTATCCATCGCTACTTGCGAGCAAAATAATTTTGCCATCGCCGCCGACTGTACATAACTTCTGTGTTGGTCTTTGTCGAAAGCCGCTTTGAAACAAAGTAAGCGAGCAGCCTCAATATTAGTTGCCATTTCTGCTAATTTGAATTGTATCGCTTGATGTTCGGCAATGGCTTTGCCAAAAGATTTACGTTCTTTTGCGTACTTCACCGACAATTCATAAGCACCTGAAGCAATGCCCAAAGCCTGTGCAGCAATGCCAATTCTACCACCATTTAAAGTGGACATGGCAAATTTAAAACCAAAACCATCCGCTCCTATTCTGTTTGCTTTAGGTACTTTCACATCGGTAAACATCAACGAATGTGTATCTGAGCCACGAATACCCAATTTTCTTTCCTTCTTTCCGATTTGAAAACCCTCCATTCCACGCTCTACAATCAAGCAATTAATACCTCGATGTCCTAATTCTGGATGCGTTTGTGCCATTACCAAATACACGCTGGCTCTTCCGCCATTGGTAATCCAGTTTTTTGTGCCATTCAATAAGTAATAATCGCCCATGTCTTCGGCAGTGGTATGCTGAGAAGTAGCATCCGAACCCGCTTCTGGCTCAGACAAAGCAAAAGCTCCGATGATTTCGCCTTTTGCTAAAGGCACAAGGTATTTTTGTTTTTGCTCCTCCGTTCCGAAGGCTTCTAAACCATAACAAACCAAAGAATTATTCACCGAAACCATTACCGAAGCAGAAGCATCAACTTTGGATAGTTCCTCCATCGCCAGCACATAAGAAACAGTATCCATGCCTCCGCCTCCATATTCTGGCGAAACCATCATGCCCAGAAAACCCATTTCACCCATCTTGCGAACTAACTCTTCTGGAAAAAATTCTTTATCATCACGTTCTATTACTCCGGGTAATAATTCAATTTGAGCAAAATCACGAGCAGCTTGTTGAACGGCTAAATGTTCTTCACTTAACTGAAAATTTAAGCCTTGAAATATTTGATTACTCATAGTAGATACGGTTTTTAGTTTTTTGAGATTAATGCTCAAATATATAAAAATAGTATGCTTGCATAACAATTTTATAAAATTATTTTCTATTGAACACAAAAAAGGAGGCTCTTGCGAAGCCTCCTTGTAAGGTTTTGTTTAGTTCTTTAGAAAAATTATAAAAGTTTCGGATTTGTGATTTGTGATGTCGGATTTAAGATTTTTTAAAAAGGTCTTTATATCCGAAATCAGAAATCCCAAATCAGAAATTACTTTTAATCTTACAGTCCTAATTCATAACTCATATTTATCTCAAAGCTTCCTTCCAATCGTCTATCAAATCTTCTATATTTTCTAAACCTACCGATACTCTAAGTAAATTGTCAGGTGTTGGACTGTTTGGCCCTTCTACTGATTTTCTGTGTTCGATTAAACTTTCAACACCGCCTAAACTGGTTGCTGTTGTAAAGAGTTTAAGTTTTCCCGTTACTGCCATCGCATTTTTGGCATCGCCTTTTACTTGTACTGAAAGCATCGCTCCGAAACCGCCCAGCATTTGTTTTTTAGCAATTTCATATTGCGGATGTGTTGTTAAACCTGGATAATGTACTGCTTCAATTTGTGAATGAGTACTTAAGAAATCAGCTAATTTTCCAGCATTTTCTGTTTGTGCTTTTACTCTTAAAGCTAAAGTTTTGATACCTCTTGCCACCAACCACGATTCAAAAGGCGAAGGAACTCCCCCCGTTAATTTCTGAATCGTTCTTAATTTATTCGATAATTCACCTTCTTCTTTGATGATTAACGCACCACTTAATACGTCGCTGTGTCCGCCAAAATACTTGGTGGTCGAGTGCATCACAATATCAGCCCCTAAGTCTAAAGGTCTTTGTAAAATGGGCGTTGCCCAAGTATTATCAACGGCTACTAAAGCCCCGATTCCTTTTGCGATTTCACTAATGGCTTGAATATCGGCAATTTTCAATTGTGGATTTGAAGGCGTTTCTATCCAAAATAATTTAGTATTGGGCTGGATGGCAGATTTTACGGCTTCCAAATCTGTCATATCCACAGTTGTCATAGACAAACCCCATTGTCCGAATACTTCTGTGATTAATACATTCGTAGCAAAGTAAGCATCGTCGGGCGTAATGATATGGTCGCCTGATTTTAAACTTTGAAATAAAGCTGTTGTCGCTGCCATTCCCGAAGCAAAAGCTAATCCAACAGCTCCGTTTTCGAGTAAAGCGATACTTTTTTCAAGTAATTGGCGGTTTGGGTTATCAGCTCTTGAATAAATATAACCGTGTGGATATGAGCCATCGGTTTCTCGCTCAAAAGTAGTAGATAAATAAATGGGTGAAATAACAGCACCTGCATTGGCATCGTGCATTTGTGTTGACTGTATCGCAAGGGTTTCAATTTTCATAAAATTGTCATGAAGTGTTTTATAATCTTTTTCAAAATAACAAAAATCCGTTCATTATATCACAGTACAAAAGCTAATTTCAAGTCTTTTATCTTTAGCTATTTGATATAAGTATCAAAGAATCATTCAACTAAAAAACTAAAAACAACAGGTTCATTTTGCCCATTTGAACCCGTAAAAGCTTTAAAAGATTTCCATTGGGCAATGGAAAATCAAACTATGGAAAACAATTCAAGACGGGATTTTCTCAAGAAAAGCTCATTAGCAATGGCGGGTTTCTACATTGTACCTCGCCATGTTTTAGGAGGAAAGGGCTTCATTGCTCCTTCCGATAAACTCAACATTGCAGCCATCGGTTGTGGAGGAAAAGGTTGGTCGGATATTATGGGAGCTTATGACAGCGGACGTAATAACATTGCAGCACTTTGTGATATAGACGACCGCCAAATGAAGCAATCGGTCGAGAAATTCCCAGCGGCTAAAAAGTATAAGGATTTCCGCATTATGTTGGAAAAAGAAAAAGATAATATTGATGCCGTGACCGTTTCTACGCCCGACCACACTCACTATGTTTCGGCAATGGCAGCTATGAGTTTGGGGAAACACGTGTATGTACAAAAACCTTTGGCTCATAATATTTACGAAGTACGTAAAATGACCGAAGCCGCTGTTCAGCAAAAAGTAGTAACGCAAATGGGAAACCAAGGTTCTTCGGGCGATGGTGTACGAAGAATGATGGAATGGTATAAAGCAGGTTTGATTGGTGAAGTATCAAAAGTACATGTTTGGACAAACCGCCCTGTTTGGCCGCAAGGTATTGCTAAACCAACAGGCAAAGTAGAAGTACCCAAAGAAGTAGATTGGGATTTATGGCTTGGGCCTGCACCGTGGGAAGATTACCAACCAGATTATCATCCTTTCAACTGGAGAGGTTGGGTAAATTACGGAACAGGTTCTTTGGGCGATATGGCTTGCCACATGATGGACCCACCGTACAGAGTATTAGGTTTGGGGTATCCTTCAGAAGTAGAATGTAGTATTGCTAATACAGCTTGGACGGGGCCTTTCAAAGAAGGGTATTTCCCAGAAAGTTATCCAGCCGCTTCAATGATTCATTTGAAATTCCCAAGAAAAGGAAAGTCTGATGTAAAAATGACTTGGTATGATGGCGGATTGATGCCTGAGCGTCCAGAAGAAATTCCTGCTGATGTAAAATTAGGCGACTGGAGTGGCGGTGTATTATTAATGGGAACAAAAGGTGTAATGATGTGCGGTGTGTATGGTTCAAATCCAACACTTTGGGGAAGTGAAAGCCTAAAAGCAAAAGGTGAAAAACTACCCATTACAATTGAAAGAGTTGTAGGTGCAGACGGAGCAGGACATTATCAGCAATGGTTACAAGCTTGTAGAGATGGCTACGGAAAGCATAAGCCTTTGAGTTCATCATTTGATTACTCAGGCCCAATGTCTGAGGCAGTTTTGATGGGAAATTTAGCGATTAGAAGTTACTTCTTCCGTACTCCTAAAAAAGACAAGCAATGGTTACAAGAATATGACTACAATGGAAGAAAGAAACTGCTTTGGGATGGTAAAGAAATGAAAATTACCAATTTCGACGAAGCAAATCAGTTTGTGAAGCGAGAGTATCGTCAGGGTTGGAATTTGTAGAGCTTTTAACCATTGAAAAGTAAAATTTCCGTAAGAATCAGAGATTGATACTTACGGAAATTTTGTTTCCTTTCGTGGAATAAAAAAACCTTTTATGCAATTCAAATTTCTGATACAAATTTGAATATGATTTTTAGTTTGAATGCCCGCACCCTCGAATGCAGGTCCTCCTTCAGTGAAAATACCTCTTACGGTATCAAAATGTTTTAATTCACTAAAGCCTTTTAAAGCTATATCTTCAGCAATTTGTTCACTGATTTTTTGGTGTAAATACTCTATAACCGCACAGTCTAATTCCCTCAAAATCAAATCATGGTACTTATCTTTAGGTAAATCTTTGTTTTTAGGTAGGGTTTTACCAGCAAAAAGTAAGTCATCTTTCATCAATTCATAGTACGATGAAAGAATAGGAATAAACTCTGAATCTGTAAAATCTAAGCAATAATCAAGTTGATAAACAACTCCAACAACCGATGGAGTTTGTATTATGCCTCTTGCTTGTTTATCTAAAGCCCATTGAAAAGCACGTTGATAATTATTTTCCCAGATATAAAAACCATTTCCAAGCCAATCAAAAGCTTCTTGACTCTTTTTTACAATATCAGGGTTATTAACTAATTCGTTTCTTACAAATTCATCACATCCATGAAAACCAAGCATTAAATTGGGTCTTCTGTTATACATTATTAGGCAGAAATATTAACAACTTTTTTTAGATTACTGTAATGGCCCGTAAAGTTTTCATTTTTTGTTAGGATTTTGGCAGACTGCAAAGAGGCTACAACTTTAGCTCTTTCTTTTCTCTCAGATTTGATTTTTTTAGCCAGCGAAGCTAAAAGTTTAATTTGATTTGCTTCCATGAGAATTTTGTTTAAATCATCAGAACAAATGTAATTCATTAAATACTAATTCCTAATTAGTTGGCTTTTACAAATTTAGCTTTACACCTTTTTTTTACAAAAAATACAAAATACTTTAATTAGTTTACCGATAAAGTATATTAAAATATCTCTATTTGTAATTATAAGTTCTGGAGAGTATTAAGAATTTTTTATGAATCAAGTTTATCTATAAAACCTAATCTTCAAGATTGTTTCTAATAAATTGGAGAATTCAAAAGAGTAATGAAAAGTGAATTTTTACTCTTTTATCTGTACTTTGAATAGATAACTTTCGAAACCTTTAACCATAAGCTTTTTCGGCTTTCTATGCTTACAATATTTTACAAATAAACAGAGTTATAAAGTGGCTTTTTTTCAACTTTTTCTTAAGCCAAACAAAAGCCGTTTGAAAAATTTATTAAATTATAAAAGAAATAATATGAAAAATATAAGAAAAATCATTGTTTATTAAAAAAAAATGATTAAAAGGTTTGTACAAATAAACATCGTAGATTACTTTAGCCCCCATGATAAAGGCAATATCAAAATATCTCCTCTCTATATGTATTCTTTTGCTGGGCGTTACCAATCATCTGCACGCTCAAAAGCAAAAGGATAGTGCCTTTTATTCGCCTATCAAGCCTCGTAAAGATACGAGACACGCCAGTTTAAATACACAACATCGTAACTTAACATCTGTTGCTACTTCTACTTCATTTGACAATCGTGTAAACATAGTTTACGGTTACAGCGAAGAACATGAAGAGGATGAAAAAGAATGTATAGCTTCACACAAAAAAAATATTGCAAAAGCTTACTTTCACTCTGCTTATTTTTACAACTGGTACACAAAACTTTTCTTATTTAATACTTCTCAAGTCTTACATTTCGGTAAGCATTTTTCACAGTATCCTCTTAATAAATTATTTGTCGTATTCCGTGTTTTCAGAATATGATATAATACTCTTTGTGGCAATTTGATTTTGCCACCTCTTCTTGTTATTCAAATTTCATTATTAATTATCAAAAATTAATAGGCTGATACTTAGCACTATATGCTTTGTTATGCTCTATGCTATCTAAAAAACTCCTGTAAAATTTATTTTTAAAGAAAATGATTATGAAAAGACATCTCATCATCATGAGCTTGGGTGCTTTGTTGTGCCATACAAGCTGTGAATCCAAAAAAGATGAAGAAAAAAAAGAAGACACCAAGTTGTTGGTGACGAGTCCAATCCGAAAAGATACTACTGTGACGAATGAGTATGTGTGTCAGATTCATGCCATCCAGCACATCGAACTCAGAGCATTGGAAAGAGGCTATTTAAAGCAAATTTTTGTGGACGAAGGTAAGTTTGTAAAAAAAGGACAGCTTTTATTTCAAATTCTACCTGTGCAATATCAAGCAGAAGTACAAAAAGCCGAAGCTGAAGCCAATTTTGTGGAGGTAGAATACAAAAACACCAAATTGTTGGCAGACAGTAATATCGTGTCTCGTAATGAGTTAGCCTTGGCGAAAGCAAAATTAGACAAAGCCAGAGCTGAATTAGCTGTTGCGAAAGTACACTTAGGTTTTACCGAAATCAGAGCTCCTTTTGATGGAATCATCGACCATTTTCAGGTAAGACTGGGTAGTCTTTTAGAAGAAGGCGATTTACTTACTACGCTTTCTGACAACAGTAAAATGTGGGTGTATTACAACGTTCAAGAAGCGGAATACCTTAACTATAAGGCAACTACGCAAGGAAACAAATTGATGAAAGTAAACTTGTCGATGGCGAATCATCAGTTATTTGAGTATCCGGGCATTGTTGAAACGATTGAAGCCGACTTCAATAATGAAACAGGTAATATCGCTTTCAGAGCAACTTTCCCTAATCCAAAAGGACTTTTACGTCATGGCGAAACTGGTAATATTGAAATGGTTGTACCATTCAAGAATGCCATTATTATTCCTCAGAAAGCCACCTTTGAAGTATTGGAAAAGAAGTACGTATATGTAGTGGGGAAAGACAATATCGCAAGGTCTCGGGAGATTACCGTCAGTGCTGAGATGCCCGATTTGTATGTCATCAAAGACGGTTTAACAGAAAACGACAAGATACTTCTTGAAGGAATCCGTAAAGTAAAAGATAATACGAAAATTACTTACGACTATCAAGACCCTAAGCAGGTGTTGAATAATTTAAGAGTGTACGCTGAGTAGTAATAACGATTCAAAAAACTAATAATATGTTTAATAAATTCATTAAGAGGCCAGTATTAGCCATCATATTATCGCTCGTTATTATTTTTATGGGCGTACTGGCAATTAAGACACTGCCAACTTCGCAGTTTCCCTCAATTGCTCCTCCGATGGTAATGGTTTCTGCATCTTATCCGGGTGCAAGTGCCAAATCACTGGCAGAATCAGTGATTATTCCTTTGGAACAATCAATCAACGGTGCTTGGGGTATGAAATACATGACCTCAGATGCTACCAGTGCGGGTGAAGCCAATATCCAAATTGTATTCAACTTGGGAACTGACCCCGACGAAGCCTTAGTACAGGTTTCAAACCGTGTACAACAAGTCACAAACAAACTTCCGACATTAGTACAAAGAGAAGGGGTAGTAATTACTCCGATTATGCCAAGTATGTTGATGTACGTTAATTTGTTCAGTAAGGACAAAAACGCCAACATGAAGTTTCTTTTTAACTATGCAGGGATTAACATGATTCCTGAATTACAGAGGATTAGTGGTGTAGGTCAAGCAAAAATCTTGGGTAGCCGCCAGTACGCTATGCGTGTGTGGTTGAACCCCGACCGTATGCGTGCTTATAAGATTTCGCCCGATGAAGTAATGGAAGCCCTCAACGACCAAAGTGTGATTGGTAAAGCTGGACGTATAGGTAGGGGCGACGGTAGCCGTTCGGAGGCTTTAGAGTATGTTTTGGCGTATTCAGATAGATTTAGTAAACCCGAAGAATACGAAAATGTAATCATCAGAGCGAATCCAAACGGTGAGATTCTTCGCTTAAAAGATGTGGCAGAAGTAAAATTAGGTAGTGAATATTATGATATTTATTCTAACCTAAACGGACATCCATCGGCAGCGATTGTCTTGAAACAAACTTATGGTAGTAATGCCAGTGAGGTAATCGGCAAAGTAAAAGCACAATTGGAGCAGTTGAAAAAATCTTTCCCTCCGGGAATGGATTATGAAATTAGTTACGACGTTTCTAACTTCCTTGATGCTTCAACCGAAAACGTAATTCATACTTTACGAGATGCCTTTATTTTGGTGGCATTGGTAGTGTTTGTCTTTTTGGGTGACTGGCGTTCAACGCTGATTCCTACGATTGCCGTGCCTGTTTCTTTGATTGGTGCATTTATGTTTATGCAACTTTTCGGGCTGACAATCAACATGATTACGCTTTTTGCCCTTGTGTTAGCGATTGGTATTGTGGTCGATGATGCTATCGTCGTCGTCGAGGCCGTCCATGCCAAGATGGAAGAAGAACATCTGTCGCCCTACAATGCCGTAAGAAAAGTAATTGGAGAAATCAGCGGTGCGGTCATTGCCATTACTTTATTGATGACAGCCGTATTCGTTCCAGTAGCTTTTATGACTGGACCAGTAGGGATTTTCTATCGACAATTTGCGATTACGATGGCAACCTCAATCGTGATTTCAGGTTTCGTTGCACTTACGCTTACGCCAGTACTTTGTGCCATGATTTTGAAAAATAATCATGGAAAACCAAGAAAGAAAACGTGGTTAAATAGAGCTTTGGATAGTTTCAACAGCGGTTTTGAAAAACTGACGGGTAAGTACGTAGGTTTGTTGAGATTAATCGTAAATCGTAGAGTACTTACGTTTGGTATATTAATTGCTTTCAGTTGTGGAATTTTGGGTATTACTAATATTTTACCTTCGGGCTTTATTCCTTCAGAAGACCAAGGGATGATTTACGCCATTATTCAAACACCTCCGGGGTCAACCTTGGAACGAACCAATGATATTTCTGGAAAACTCCAAGAAATTATTCAGCAAGTAGAAGGGGTACAATCGGTTTCTTCAATCGCTGGTTATGAGGTACTTACAGAAGGTAGAGGTTCAAACGCTGGTACTTGTTTGATTAACCTTAAACCGTGGGATGAACGTAAACATTCTGTAAACGAAATCATTTATGAATTGGAAGAAAAAGCCAAAGAAATACCGGGAGCAACCATTGAATTCTTCGACCCGCCAGCAGTGCCGGGTTATGGTGCAGCAGGTGGTTTTGCCTTACAATTGTTAGATAAAACCAACTCTGGTGACTATAAACAATTGGAAAGAGTAAAAAATGATTTCATGAAAGAACTGGGAAAACGTAAAGAGCTAACAGGTTTATTTACTTTCTTTAGTGCCAATTATCCACAGTATGAAATCGAAATAGATAACCAATTGGCAATGCAAAAAGGTGTTTCTATCGGAAATGCGATGAATACTTTGTCGATTTTTATTGGTAGTACTTACGAACTCGGTTTTATTAAATTCCAACGTTTCTTTAAAGTATTCGTGCAGTCTGCACCAGAATACAGAAGACTTCCGACGGATATTTTAAAACTGTATGTGAAAAATAATCGTGATGAAATGGTGCCGTTTTCTGCCTTTATGAAAATCAAAAAAGTACAAGGTGCAAACGAAATCAACCACTACAATATGTATAATACAGCCGCCATCAGAGGTGCTCCTGCGAAAGGATACAGTAGTGGTGAAGCGATTAAAGTGATTCAAGAAGTAGCCAAAGAAACCTTACCACAAGGCTTTGATATTGACTGGGCGGCACTTTCAAAAGACGAAACACTTCGTGGCAATGAAGCCATTTACATTTTCTTAATCGTAGTAGTGTTTGTGTATTTTGTATTGTCGGCACAGTACGAAAGTTTCTTGATTCCACTGTCGGTAATTTTCTCACTTCCTGCTGGTATTTTTGGTTCGTTTTTGTTACTCAAATTGATGGGCTTGGCAAACGATATTTATGCACAAGTAGGGCTTGTGATGTTGGTAGGTTTGCTGGGTAAAAATGCGGTTTTGATTGTAGAATTTGCTATGATGAAACACAAGCAAGGTTTTACAGTAATGGAAGCGGCTATCGAAGGAGCAAAAGTACGTTTCCGTCCGATTTTAATGACATCTTTTGCCTTCATCGCAGGTTTGATTCCGCTGATTCTGGCACATGGTGCTGGGGCAATTGGTAACCATACCATCGGAGCATCGGCACTTGGTGGTATGCTTTTCGGAACAGTTTTCGGTGTAATTATCGTGCCGGGCTTGTACTACATTTTTGGTACTTTGGCCGACGGTCGTAAGCTGATTAAAAACGAAGATGAAGATTCATTATCAGAAGACTTTGTTCATTCAATTGATAGTTTCCCTCAACCCGAAGAAGAATAATGAAAACACAAAATAAAAAATTCACCATTCAATGCTTAGGCTTTTTGTTCTTTGCATTATCGTTTTCGGCTTGTGTCGTTCCTGTAAGCATTGTTGAAAAAAAGGCTAATAAAAATACTCCTGAACGTTTTAATAACGTTCAGGACTCTACCAACACAGCCAAAACTGTTTGGAAGAATTATTTTACAGACCCTTATTTATTAGCTTTGATTGACACCGCTTTGCATAACAATCAGGAATTAAATATCACTTTACAGGAAATCAACATTGCTCAAAACGAAATCAGAGCCAGAAAAGGAGAGTACTTACCTTTTGTAAATCTTGGTGGAGGAGCTGGGGTTGACAAAACTTCCAGATATACCAGTCAAGGAGCAAGTGATGAGATTTCTGAAATAAAACCGGGTAAACCAACGCCAACCATCTTACCGAATACATATTTCGGAGCTTTTGCCAGTTGGGAAGTCGATATTTGGCACAAACTCCGTAATGCTCGTAAAGTAGCCGTTACGAATTATTTGTCATCTATTGAAGGCAAAAATTTCTTAGTAACCAATTTGGTAGCAGAAATTGCCAATTCTTATTATGAATTAATGGCTTTGGATAATCAGTTGGAAATCATCCAAAAAAACATTGAAATTCTTAATAATGCTTTGGTAATCATCAAATTAGAAAAAGAAGCAGCAAAAGTAAGCGAATTGGCTGTACGTAGGTTTGAGGCAGAAGTATTCAAAACTAAAAGTATGCAATACAAAATTCAGCAGAGAATTGTAGAAACTGAAAACCGTATTAATTTTTTAGTCGGAAGATTTCCACAACCAGTTCAACGAGATTCACAGCATTTCAACGAGCTAACTCCTACTAAAATTTATGCTGGTCTTCCTTCACAATTGCTTGAAAATCGTCCAGACATCAAGCAGGCTGAATTGAAATTAGAAGCAAGTAAATTGAATGTAAGTGTAGCAAAAGCGAATTTTTATCCATCATTGGGTCTTTCGGCTTCTTTGGGCTTTCGCTCGTACAATCCTTTGTACTTAGCCAATCTTCCACAGTCGCTCATGTCATCTTTGGCAGGTGATATTGCGGGGCCGCTGATTAATAAAAATGCAATTATTGCTACGTATAAAAATGCTAATTCAAAGCAAATTCAAGCTGTTTATGAATTTGAGCGAACTATTTTGAATGCCTACATAGAAGTAAACAACCAGTTGTCGAACATTGATAACTTGTCGAAAAATTACAATATGAAAAACAATCAAGTAGAGGCTCTTACTCAATCTACGGCTATTTCTTTGAAATTATTCAAATCAGCACGAGCAGACTACATGGAAGTTTTACTAACACAACGTGATGTGTTGGAGTCGAGAATGGAGCTGATAGAAACTAAAATGCAACAAATGAATGCTTTGGTAAATACTTATCGAGCACTCGGTGGAGGTTGGAATTAAGCAAGAACCATTATTTTAAGTAGTGATTGGTAAATAGTAACTGTTGATTAAATTGTATTCGTTACTTAAAGCCAAAAAATCCGTAAGAGTACTTTGTTATTCTTACGGATTTTGTTTTATGTAAAGCTCTGATTAGTAGATATATGAAATACTAATTACTACTTAATATTTAAAATTTACGAATTAATATTACTGCTACGATTAATAAAATAGCTCCAATAATTTTGCCCAAAGAAATAGGTTTTACGGGTAAATCAAACAAACCAAAATGGTCTAAAACCATAGAAATTGCCATTTGTCCCGCCACGATTAGCCCAAAAGTAAAAGCAACGCCCAATCTTGGAATTAGCATAACAACAGTACTTACATAAAAAGCACCCAGTACCCCAGCAAGCCAAACATACCACGGAGCATTTTGTGCATAAGTAAGTTGTTTGAGTGGAATGCGAGCAACAACAGCATAAATTCCAAGAGTAATCAAACCTGTAAGGAACGATAAAAAAGCGGCTAAAATAGGGCTTTCTACCAGCTTTGTCATTTTGCCATTCAAGCCTGCTTGTGTAGGAAATACAACACCACAAAGAAAAGCCAAGAAGATAAAGAAGTATTGCATCATAAATTTTGCGATTGTTTCGGGGTCTTCTGATAAAATGATAATTCTCCTCTCTTAGTTCAATCTGTTGTCTTTGTGATGAACAATGCCTATTTTTAAAGAAAAACAAGCAACAATGAAATCAACTTCCAACAAAACTGAAATACTTGCAGGCATTAGTTCTTTTTTAGCTACGATGTACATCATCATTGTAAATCCTTCTATCCTTTCTCAGGCAGGAATGCCTTTCAATGCCGTACTTACTGCTACGGTTTTGCTTTCATTCTTTTGTAGTTTGATGATGGGTTTATATGCCAAAAACCCAATTATTGTAGCTCCGGGCATGGGAATGAATGCTTTTTTTGCCTTTACAGCCGTAAAAGGCATGGGGATTTCCTATCAAGTAGCTTTGGGGGCGGTGTTTTGGGCAGGTGTTTTTTTCTTGCTTTTGTCTGTTTTCAACTTGCGTACTTATATCGTAAAAGCTATTCCAAAACCACTTCGTTTTGCTATTTCTGCTGGAATCGGGCTATTTATTAGTTTGATTGGCTTTGAAAATGCCCATTTTATCGTTTCAAATCCTGCTACTTTGGTCAGTATTGCTAATTTTCATAATCCGATTGTTATTACTTTTTTAATTGGTTTATTGCTGACTGCCGTTTTGGTAGTTCGAGAAGTAAAAGGAGCAATTATCATCGGTATCGTTATTACTACTTTATTGGCAATTCCGATTGGAAGAATATGGGGAGACGCTTCTGCCGTAAATTTTGGACAAAAAACTTTAGTCAATTGGAACGGACTCATCGCTTCGCCCGATTTTAGTTTACTTTTTCAATTAGACATTGTAGGCTCATTCAAATTTGCTTTATTTCCTATCATTTTTGCTTTTGTATTTACTGATATGTTTGATAGCCTTTCAACTTTTGTGGGCTTGGCAGAAGCCGCTTACTTGTACGACGAAAACGGCGAACCAAGAAATATCAGACAATCTTTACTAACAGACGCAGTGGCAACTTTGTTAGGTGGAGTACTGGGTACAAGTCCTGGCACATCTTATATAGAATCTGCCGTAGGGATAGAGCAAGGCGGACGCAGAGGCTTAACTGCCATCACAGCAGGGGTTTTGTTTTTACCTTTTATGTTTTTATCGCCATTATTATCGGTTATTCCTTCTATTGCCACTGCACCTGCTTTGGTATTGGTTGGCGTATTTATGATGAAACCGATTACCAAAATCAATTGGGCGAAAATGGATGATGCTATTCCTGCTTTCTTGGCTTTAGTACTAATTCCATTTTCTTACTCCATCACACAAGGCATCATCTGGGGCTTTCTTTCTTGGACAATCATCAAAGTATTTGTAGGCAAACCCAAAGAAGTATCAACCGCACTTTGGGTAATAGATGCCTTTGCGGTTTTGTCATTAATTATAAGTTAGCCATCAGCGATGAGCTATCAGCTTTGAGATAAAAGAGTAAACTTTTACGCCAAATTCATATTGATTAAATTACAGATGGCATGACTTGGAGTCATACCATCTGTAATCATTTGAAGAATACATTTTCAAATCAACATACTTTCAAATTTTCAAATTACTTCTCATGAAAAAAATATTCTTCTTTCTCTTTCTCAGTTTCCAAATTCAAGCTCAAAAGCCTTTGACGGCTATTTTAGGAGCGTTTAGTCAAGAAGTAAAATTATTAGAAGATTCTCTCGCTAATAAAAAAGAAGTAAACCTAAAAGGTATCCGTTTCCTTACGGGCGAATTGCGTGGGCGTTCTGTAGTAGTTGCTTTAACAGGCGTTGGCAAAGTAAATGCCGCCATGACGACCAGTATTTTATTGATGAAATGGAATCCTGAGCAATTGATTTTTACAGGAATTGCAGGAGGCATTCATCCAGATTTACAGCCGGGCGATATTGTGATTGCGAAAGCTACTTTTGAACATGATTTTGGTAGAATAGATTCTACGGGGTTTACTTTGCGTCCTACTCGCAACCCCGGATACATTGATGTAAATCCGATTTATTTTCCAGCAGATGAAGTTTTATTGAAAAAAGCCCAGACGATTGCCAATAAAACACATTATAAAATTGTTGGAGATAGAAACTTAAAAGTAATGACTGGCACAATTGCTACGGGCGATGTTTTTGTCAATTCTAACCAGAAAGTAGAAGAACTACGAACCAAGTACGGTGCAGACGCTACCGAAATGGAAGGTGCAGCGGTGGCTCAGGTATGTTATCAACAAAAAATTCCTTGTTTGGTGATAAGAAGTATCAGCGACAATGCGAATGCAAAAGCTCATTTAGATATGAAAACTTTTGAATATGTGGCGGCTTATAATTCTGCGAGCTTGGTTTTAGGTATTTTGGGAAATCTGTAAAAGTTAATGATTGTTAAGAGAAAGACTTTTTTGCTTGAAAAAAGCGTTATTTTTTTTTAGACTTTAGAGACAAGAAGCAAGACTTGAGACTTGAAGACTTTAGGACTGGAGGATTTTGGTTTTAGAGTTAAGATGCAAGATACAAGAAGAAAGACTTTGGACTTTGGGACTTGAAGACTTTAGGACTGGAGGATTTTCGGGATTTTGGTTTTAGAGTCAAGATGCAAGATACAAGAAGAAAGACTTTTGGCTATGTGACTTTACGACTTTAGGACTGGAGGATTTTCGGGATTTTGGTTTTAGAGTCAAGATGCAAGATACAAGAAGAAAGACTTTGACTTGGGGACTCGAAGACTTTAGGACTGGAGGATTTTACGGGATTTTGGTTTTAGAGAAAGGATTCAAGACAAATACTTTAGGATTTTAAAAATACAAAAAGCTCAAAGCTCATAACTCAAAGCTAATAGCTAAATGCTCACAGCTAATAATATGAATTCAAAAACACTCAGAATATTCGTTGCTTTATCGGTACTATTGTTAAGTGGCGTAATCGTTATCCAATATTATTGGTTTCGTCAGGCTTATGATTTACAGGACAAAGATTTTGACCGCCGTACTACCAGTGCTTTAAGAATGGTAAGTAAGCGGATTTTGGATTTTAATAAAAATCCCAATAACAAACTCTTGAAGCCTGTGCGGAGGATTACGTCAAATTATTATACTGTACAAATTAATGATACCATCAATCACCAAATTTTAGAGGAGTTTTTAAAGCAAGAGTTCGCTCACAACGATATTCGTCTCAATTTTGAATTTGGTGTTTATGATTGTTTAAAAGATCATATCAATTATACTTCTTTCGTTTGTTTTTCAGAAAATTGTAATCGTACAGATTCTACAAGGATTTACCATTTTCCCGATTTAGATATTCATAATTATTATTTTGGGGTTCACTTTCCAGATAAAAAACTGTTTTTGTTGAGCGACCTCGACAATTGGTTTGTGTCGTCGGCAATACTTTTAGTGGTAATGGCGTTTTTTGTGTATGCTTTGATGGTGATTTTTAAGCAAAAAAGACTTTCTGAAATTCAGAATGACTTTATCAACAATATGACGCATGAGTTTAAAACGCCCATTTCTACGATTTCTATTTCCAGTGAAGTATTGATGAAACCAGAAATTGTAAATACTCCCGAACGGCTTTTGAGTTATGCTACCATTATTAGAAAAGAAGCTGCAAGACTGAAAAAAAATGTAGATACCGTTTTGCAAACGGCTAATATTTCTCAGAAAATAGATAAACTCAATTTTGAAAAAGTAGATATACACGAATTGATAGAAGATTTAGCCATCAGTTGTGAACCCTCTTTTAAAGAAAAAAATGGAGACTTGTCTTTGCTTTTAGAAGCCACAAATCCAATCATTCAAGCCGACCGCCTACATTTTACCAATATCATTCATAACCTTATCGACAATGGTTTGAAGTACTGCAAACGTTCGCCAATGATTGAAATAAGTACCAAAAATGTAGGACGAAATTTAGTGATTTGTATCAAAGACAACGGAATTGGTATTTCTGAAAGAGACCAAAAGCAAGTTTTCAACAAATTTTTTAGAGTACACACAGGAAATGTCCATGATGTAAAAGGTTTCGGACTCGGACTTTATTATGTAAAAGAAATGGTAGAAGGACACAAGGGGAGCATAGAATTGAAGAGTAAAATAGAGCAAGGTTGCGAATTTCGTTTGATAATTCCACAGTAATATAAGAATAAACACTCATAATCTTCGTATAGTACTTTTTGCTTAGTCAGTAATACTAAAAAATATTAAAATTTTTCAAAAGAATGATTTTTTTAGAACAATTTATAACTATTTTTATATATAATATAATTACATTTATCTAATCATAAGCATCACTCAAGAGCGGAACGTTTGTTTTTATTTCTAAAAGTTACAGCTATAATAACGGAATATTAACAAATCCCTTAAAACTCCAAATATTGAATTTTGAAAAATAAACTTATGAAATTTTAAATTCTTAGGATATTACAATAAATCTGAAATAGATACGTAAAAAATCTTTTAATATTTATGTTATACTTTTTTACTTTTTATTTTGGAATTTTACATGGATTTATTAGTTTTGTCCAAAATTAAAAGGTCAAAAAATCCAATTACCCAAATTACGATGCAAAATGGAAGATTATAATAAGATAATAGAATCTCTCGGCGTGAAGTTTATCAAGTCACGCAACATTAGAATATTACAACCTATCCGTATCAAAAACTTTTACGATGTAGAAAATACACTCTTGATTTTGTACAACGGTGAGGTTTCATTTGGAGAAGAGGCTGTTCATGCAGAGGTTGGAGATATGCTATTTATCCCCGGTGGTAAAATGCTTTCGATTACTTACGGTAATGCCGATAAACCAAAAGCGATTTCAAACGAAGAATTTATGACTCATCGTGAGTCTTACTTTGAATATAATTTAGATCCTTCAAGAATTGGTCAGATTGAAAACTCTTTCGGAATGGTCGCATTCGAAGCAAAAGTTTTTGATTCTGTAAACTTTTTTACGTCTTTAGATATTCCTCCGTTTTTAATTAAAAGAGACGACAAGCTCGCTCACATGTTAGCGGAGATTTTGAAAGAAGACATGACGGATGTTCTTGGTAAAGGCCGTGTCATCAAAATTAAAACGGAAGAAATTGTTATCGAAATTATTCGTTACATCATCAAAAACCGTTTATTCGTTGAACAGTTAGCAACCAACAGTACTTATTTCAAAGACCCACGTTTAATTGACATTTTTGCTTATATCAAAGATAATATCGGTGGCGACTTATCAAATAAAGTATTGGCAAACGTTGCCAACGTTTCTGAAGATTATGTAGGTCAGTACTTCAAGATGTTGACAGGTATCAATCCACAAGATTATATCGAGTACCAAAGAATGGAGGCTGCCGTAGGTTTGTTGAGAACTTCTAAAAAATCCATTCGTGCCATTGGTGCTGATGTAGGTTATAAAGATACTGCTTACTTCTGTCGTCGTTTCAAAATGATGTTTGGTATTCCAGCAGGAAAAATGAGACGCAGAGAGTCGTTGATGAACTTGTAATTAGTAGCTGTTAGCCTTGAGCCATTAGCTTCGAGATTATGTTTTAAAAAATTGTTTTGATATTAAAAAAGCCACTGAATTTCAGTGGCTTTTTTAATTTTTACTTTAACGTCATAAAGACAAAAGATAAAAGACTTGAGATTTTGTAAAATTAAAAATCTCATAGCTGATTGCTCATGGCAGACAGCTTACTTATAGAATTTCAGCTTTACAACTTCTCTTTCTGTTAAGAAACGCCAAGTACCTCTTGGTAAGTCTTTTTTGGTTAAACCTGCGAAGGTCGTTCTGTCAAGTTTTAATACTTCATAACCTAAAGATTCAAAAATACGTCTAACAATTCTATTTCTTCCAGAGTGAATTTTGATACCAACTACCATAGCGTCAGGAGTAACAATGCCTAATTCATCAGCTTTGATTTCGCCATCTTCTAAAGTAATACCCCCTTTGATTTGCTCGAAATGCTCTTCTGTCAGAGGTTTATCTAATTCAACTTGGTATAATTTCTCTACTTCATTTGAAGGGTGAGTCAATTTATCTGCCAACTCCCCGTCGTTTGTTAATAATAAAAGACCTGTCGTGTTTCTGTCCAAACGACCTACTGGGTAGATACGTTCTTCACAAGCATTTTTCACTAAATCCATTACTGTTTTACGGTCGTTCGGGTCTTCTGTGGTTGTGATAAAATCTTTCGGTTTGTTCACCAAAACATATACCATTTTCTCACGATTCAACTTTTTGCTACCGTACTTTACAATATCGCCTGGCTTTACTTGATAGCCCATTTCGGTTACTACCGTACCATTTACTTTAATTTCGCCAGCTTTGATTAAATCATCCGCTTCTCTACGAGAACAAACGCCTGAGTTCGCAATGTAGCGGTTCAAACGTACTTCAGAAGTAGATTTATGCTCAGATTTTTCAATCAATTTCTGAACTTTCTTTGGAGCGGTTTCTTTGTACTTGTCAAGCTTGTAGTTAGGTGTCCATTTATCAGACTGTTCTACTGGTCTATGAGCTTTGAAAAGGTTATCTCCTCCGAAATTTGCTTTGGACGAACCAAAGGTTTTTTCAGATTTATCGCCTCGACTTTTTTTTTCAAAACTTTCAACTCCCGGACGAGGTTTGTTAAAGTCGCCTTTATCAAATCTTTTGCCAACAGGTTTTCTTTTATCTACAAACTCTTTGCGTTCAAAAGCTGGTTTGTCACCTTGTGGTTTAAAATCACGACGTTCGCCTGAGTTAAATTCTCTTCTTTCACCTTGTGGTTTGAAATCACGACGTTCGCCTGAGTTAAATTCTCTTCTTTCGCCCTGTGGTTTGAAATCACGACGTTCGCCTGAATTAAATTCTCTTCTTTCGCCTTGTGGTTTGAAATCACGACGTTCGCCCGAATTAAATTCTCTTCTTTCACCTTGTGGTTTAAAATCACGACGTTCGCCCGAATTAAATTCTCTTCTTTCGCCTTGTGGTTTGAAGTCACGACGTTCGCCCGAGTTAAATTCTCTTCTTTCGCCTTGTGGTTTAAAATCACGACGTTCGCCTGAGTTGAATTCTCTTCTTTCGCCTTGTGGTTTAAAATCACGACGTTCGCCTGAGTTGAATTCTCTTCTTTCGCCTTGTGGTTTGAAGTCACGACGTTCGCCCGAGTTAAATTCTCTTCTTTCGCCTTGTGGTTTAAAATCACGACGTTCGCCTGAATTAAATTCTCTTCTTTCGCCCTGTGGTTTGAAATCACGACGTTCACCTGAGTTAAATTCTCTTCTTTCGCCTTGTGGTTTGAAGTCACGACGTTCACCTGAGTTAAATTCTCTTCTTTCGCCTTGTGGTTTAAAATCACGACGTTCGCCTGAGTTAAACTCTCTTCTTTCGCCTTGTGGTTTGAAATCACGACGTTCGCCTGAGTTGAATTCTCTTCTTTCACCTTGTGGTTTGAAATCACGACGTTCGCCTGAGTTAAACTCTCTTCTTTCGCCTTGTGGTTTGAAATCACGACGCTCACCTGCGTTAAACTCTCTTCTTTCGCCCTGTGGTCTGCGTTCTGCATCACCTCCGTAAGTCTTTCTTGTAGGCACTTCACGTCCTAATTCACGGCTTAACTCGTCTTTTCTTTCACGAGTTTGTTGTCTTCTCTCGAAGCCCAAATCTTCTTTTTCGATTCGCTTTCTCATTGTTAATTTTATCGACGGATACAGAAATTATCAGTTTTCCTTCCGTGGATGTCTTAGTTGAAATATTGCAACATCACTGCTGTAAAATAAAATATTTTAGTCTCTGAAAAAATCTTTAAAATAAAGGTGAAATAAAAATAAGTAATTCACTTTCAGAAACTTAAATATTGCCTTTTGATAAAAGGCTCGCAAAGGTACAATAAATTTTTATACTTTTGATACTTCTTAAAGTACAAATTTTTAAAGATTTTTTTTCTCTTTACTTTCACTCAATTTTAGGCTGTTCAAAGGCTTATGATTCAGTAAAAAAATCGTTTATTCAGATTTCTTTTAAAGTAATTTCAAGGTCATTATTAATGTTGTCTAAATTAAAATCTTTAGAGTACAATCATTTTACGCCAAAAGACGTTTATAAATTGGTTATATTTACCGTATTCTGAGTAAATTTCGTTCATTTTCCAACTTCATTATTTTAAATTAAACGTAGCCAAAACCTTTACTCAGATTTATCAAATTAATTCTCTCAAAAGAAAACTATGCAAAAATTTCGTCAACTTATAGCTCTTTTCGCTGCGATTATCTTGTTGAATAGTTGTAATTCAGCTTTACAATCGTTTAAAAAAGGACAGAAAAAATTTGACAATGGCGAGTACGAATTAGCCATTAAAGAATTTAAAAAAGCATCTGCTGCCAATTATGAATCTGGAAAGACCAATTATTTCATTGCCGAATCATATAGATTGTCTAATCGCTTAACTTTAGCAAGTGAGTTTTACGAAAAAGCATTAGCTTCTGGAAGTAAAGACACCGATTTGCGTTATCATTTGGGAATGGCTTTGAAAATGCAAGGCAAGTATCAAGAGGCTGCCCAAAATTTTGAAAAATATCTTTCTGGCGTACCAAGCAAGGTTTTCAAAGCCAAAGCACAAGCAGAAATCGACCAATTGGAAGAAGTAGAAGCTTTGGCAAATAAAAAAACTTTTATTGAATTAAAGCCTTTGAATATCAATTCTTCGGGGGCAGAGTTTGCTCCTATCATTCAAGGAAATGATTTGATTTTTACGGCTTCTCGCAAAGACATCGTTTATAAAAGTAATGGTTTGCCTTATTTAGGCTTGTATCGTGCTTCTTTGAATTCGCCAACCGAATTGGGAACGCCCAATCTTTTTAGTGCCAATGTTTTCAAAAATAATGTCAATGAAGGAACGCCTACTTTCTCGAAAGATGGAAAAACAATGGTTTTTGCCAGAGGAAACGCAGGAAAACGCTCAGACGATTCGCCAGATGTAGATTTGTATATTTCAAGAAATGTTGATGGCGTTTGGACAGAACCAGAAGTAATTTCGGTTTCAGATTCTTTGGCTTGGGATGGTTGCCCGTCATTTTCGGCAGATAATAAAACACTTTATTTTGGTTCGAACCGTGCAGGTGGAAAAGGCGGTATAGATTTGTATCGTGCCAATATCGACAAAGCAGGACGCTTCGGAAGAGCCATTAATTTAGGTTCGGAAATCAATACAGCAGGCGATGAAATGTTTCCTTATGTTTCTTCGGATGGCAAATTATACTTCTCTTCGGATGGTCATGCTGGTATTGGCGGTTTAGATTTATTTGTGGCTACTCGTAAAAATGGAGAAATTACGGTTGAGCATTTGGGAATTCCGCTCAACTCTCGTTTTGATGATTTTGGTTTAGTTGCCATTGATTCTACCAAAGGTTACTTTGCTTCAAACCGTGATTCTGGTAAAGGAGACGACGATATTTATTATTTTGAAAATACTCAACCAGATAAAAAGTACGACGTTCCGCCGATTTTAGCCAAAGAGAATCCTAATAAGAAAAAAATCGTTCGCTATTATTTGATTGGAAATGTAACAGACATGAACGACCAAGCTCTTGATTCTGTGAAAGTAGCCATCATCGACAATGCGAGTAATCAGGCAATAGACGAGCTTTATACAAAGGCTGGTAAATTTGGCAAAGTAAAATTAGAAGAAGACCAAAGCTATACTTTGGTGACGGAGAAAAAAGGTTATTTCACCAAACGTGAGCCTTTTACGATGGTCGGAAAATCTATTCCATTAGAAAAACTTACTAAAACAGAAACCGACACGATTTTCTATGCAAGTATCAAATTAGATAAACCAGAGGTTGGAAAAGAAATTACAAAACTCTTTCAAATAGCTCCAATTTATTACGATTTAGATAAAGCAAATATTAGAAGTGATGCTTCGCCAGAATTAGATAAAATCGTTCAGATTTTGAATGATAATCCTACTATTAAATTGGAGTTAGGCTCACATACCGACTCACGAGCTACCACAGAGTATAATGCGAAACTTTCGCAAAGAAGAGCCGATGCAGCCGTTGCTTACATTATTTCAAAAGGAATTTCGCCAGCGAGAATTATAGCCAAAGGTTATGGCGAAAGTCAATTGGTGAACAAATGTGCTGATGGCGTTCCATGTACCGAAGAAGAACATCAATTGAACCGTAGAACAGAATTTAAAGTAATTTCTGTAAACTAATTTTCAAATTAATATAGCTCCATAGAGGCTTTTGTAATACTTATTTATAAAGTACTGCAAAAGCCTCTATTTTTTTGTGTGCCGAAATGGGTAAATAAAGTCCTTATACTTCTTTATATTTTATTATCAATCTATTATTCATTTAGCAAAATGCCTTTAGAACAAACATTTCGTTGGTTTGGAACAAAAGACCCAGTTCCATTAGCCCATATTCGTCAAGCAGGAGCAACAGGAATCGTTACGGCTTTACACCATTTACCTAATGGCGTAATCTGGACGGTAGATGAAATCCAAAAACGTAAAGCAGAAGTAGAAGCAGCGGGCTTGACTTTATCAGTAATTGAAAGTGTACCTGTGCATGAAGACATCAAAAAACGTACAGGAAACTATCGTGAGTATATTGAAAATTATAAGCAATCATTAATCAATCTTGGAAAATGTGGCATTGATACCGTTTGCTATAATTTCATGCCTGTTTTAGATTGGACTCGTACCGACTTAGATGCTCCGATGGCAGATGGCTCAACGGCTTTGCGTTTTGATGCCACCGAGTTTGCGGCTTTTGAAATCTATATTTTAAAAAGACCAAATGCCGAAGCAAGTTATACAGCCCTTCAATTAGAAAAAGCCAAAGCTTGGTTTGAAAACTCTACCGAAGCACAGCGTGAAAAACTTACTCGTAATATTATCGCAGGTTTGCCGGGAAGCGAAGAAAGTTTTACCGTAGAAGAATTTTTAGTCGTTTTGGAAGGCTACAAAGAAGTAGGCGATAAAGAATTAAGAGAGAACCTTTATGAATTTCTAAGAGAAATCACGCCCGTAGCCGAAGAAGCGGGCATTAATTTAGCCATTCACCCCGACGACCCGCCGTATCCAATTTTAGGCTTACCAAGAGTAGTAAGTACAGAAGCTGATGCAAAACAAATTTTGGAAGCTTACGAAAGCCCTAACAATGGCTTGTGTTTCTGCACAGGTAGCTATGGCGTTCGTGAAGACAACGATTTGGTTGGCATGGTAGAAAGATTAGGAGATAGAATCAATTTTGTCCATTTAAGAGCAACCAAGCGTGATGCAGAAGGAAATTTCCACGAAGCAGACCACCTTGCTGGCGATGTGGATATGTACGGCGTAATGAAAGCTTTGGTAATCGAACAGCGTAAAAGAATCGAAGCTGGTAGAAATGATTACCGTTTACCATTCCGCCCCGACCACGGACACAGAATGTTAGATGACCTCAATCCAGAGAAGCGAACCAACCCGGGTTATACAGCAATTGGGCGTTTGAGAGGCTTGGCAGAGCTACGAGGCTTAGAATTAGGCATTGAACGTAGCTTAGATGTTAAATAAATTTAATTAAACCTTTTGTATCTCAGATACTTTGCGTAATTTTGCACCCCTGATTTTGAGGTAATTATACGAAATCCTTCAAGGTAAAAGTAAATTTTTCGGAGAATGATTAGCTAAGTGTTTAAAAATCAGATATGTGTATCTCTATTAAAACAACACAAAATGCCAACTATACAACAGTTAGTAAGAAATGGCAGGGAGCAAATGACTTGGAAGTCGAAATCTCCTGCTCTTGATTCTTGTCCGCAACGTCGTGGCGTGTGTACAAGGGTTTATACTACTACGCCTAAGAAGCCAAACTCGGCGATGCGTAAAGTAGCCCGTGTACGTTTAACAAACGGCAAAGAAGTAAACGCTTATATTCCAGGTGAAGGACACAACTTGCAAGAACACTCAATCGTATTGATTCGTGGTGGTCGTGTGAAAGACTTACCAGGGGTACGTTACCATATCATCCGTGGTGCATTAGATACTGCTGGTGTAAATGGTCGTCGTCAACGTCGTTCTAAATATGGTGCTAAACGTCCTAAACCAGGTCAAGTGGCAGCTCCAGTAAAAGGCGGAAAAGGCGGTAAGAAAAAATAATTTGATATTCGTTAATTGAGAAATTTGAAAGTATAACATTTTCAAATCATCAAATTTTCAAATCATCAAATTACAAAAACAGTCCAGTATGCTTTAGTTAAGGGCAGAAGATGGGCTAAACTTAAAATCTTAACAATCCAATGAGAAAGTCAAAACCAAAAAAGAGATACGTATTACCTGATCCTAAATTTAGGGATGTAATGGTAACCAAGTTTGTTAATAACTTGATGTACGACGGTAAAAAATCAACAGCATTTACAATTTTTTACGGTGCATTAGACAAAGTTGAAGAAAGAACCAAAGAGAAAAACGGTTTAGAGCTATTCAAAAAAGCATTAAACAACGTTATGCCATCGGTAGAAGTAAAAAGCCGTCGTGTAGGTGGTGCTACTTTCCAAGTTCCAACGGAAGTACGTGCAGACCGTAAGTTATCAGTAGGTATGAAATGGTTAATTCTTTATGCTCGTAAGCGTGGAGATAAAACTATGATCGACCGTCTTGCTAACGAAATCATGGCAGCAGCTAAAGGTGAAGGTGCAGCAGTGAAGAAGAAAGATGATACGCACCGTATGGCAGAAGCTAACAAAGCATTCTCTCACTTCAGATTCTAATTCAATTATTAACAACAACGAGATACACACAGCAAAAAAGCGAAAACCGAGAGGCTTTCGCTTTTTTGTTTTTATAGCTTGATACTTTAGAATACTATTCTTCTGAAACGGGAGGTTTGTCTTGGCTCAAAGTATTAGTACTTACTTGTGAAGGCTGATTTTTATTGACATTTACCCATTCATTGTTTTCTGAAGCAATGATACTTTCTATATTAGCAACAAATTTTTTAAACTTAGTACGTGTATTATAAGGTTCTGAATCTGTGAGATACAAGAATTTCTCTCTCTTCAAAGCTTCTTCTACTTTTCGGTAATTTACCCAGTGTTCTTGATAATTGTAAAGTGTATCAATACCGCTTAAAATGGAAATGATAACACCAATCAAACCGATAATTTCAGGAAAAGCAGGTACGTCGCTATACTTAACGACAAAGGGTAAAGATGCTGAAAGGATGATTACAATAACTTTAAATCTAAAGTACTTTTTTTTATTTTCAGTACTTTTTTTCTCAAAAAATGCTCTTTGGTCTTCCAAGCGTTGGTCGAAGTATTCTTGTTCTGTCATAACTAATTAGGGATTTTTAGATAATCCATAATATTAGAAATATCTTTTTGAAAGTACAAATTTCAATACAAATTCTAATCACTTTTTATTTGAGCATAAAAAAGCCTCTTTCCTGATACCAAGAAAGAGGCTTTTTTTGAATGATTTTGTTTATTTAAAAACACCTAAAGGATCTTCTTTTTTAACTAATAATTCTTGAAGAAAACCCATATCAATCATTGTTATATCTAAGGATCTACACTTATGAAAGTAAGTCCAAGCTTTGTCATAATGTTCTAATTCGTACTCAGCAATAGAGTATTTTAGCCAGCCATTTGCATTTGTTGAATCAATCGTCAGTGATTTTTCTAATAAAGCTAAAGCATCGTCAATGTCATCACAGTTCTTTTTTTCTTTAAAACAAGCAATCTGAACCGTAGCAACATCAATCATCAAGGTTGGGTTTTCAGGAGCTAAAACCAAACCTTTTCGTAATAACTTAGCAGATTCTTCGTAGTTCTTTTTCTGATAACTTACAGAACCTAAACCCCAGTAAGCCTCTACGTTGTTTGGGTCGAGAAGATAACATAAATTGAAACGATAAGTAGCCGTATCTAACAAGCCTTCACTCAAATATTCCCAACCTCTTTCAGCAAAGAATTTACTGGCTTCTGCACGGTCTTTGAAGTTTTGGTCACACTGACGGAAGAATTCTTTAGATTTAATTACTTCTTCATCTGCCGCTTTCTTATTACCAAAAAGAGCAATGTATTTCACATCTTGGCTGTCGGGCATAAGTTCCTTTTTCGCTATTGCTCGGTTGCTTGCCAAAGAAACAGTATTATCTTGAGCTAATAAAGATGAAATACTTGTCGAAAAAATAAGGATAACAATTAACTGTTTCATAATAGTGGTAATAATATACTCAAGAAAACGAAATGTCGTTTTGGATTATTGTCTTAAACTAAAACAAAGCAAAAAAATATTCTTGGCGTAATTATTTAGATTCTTGAATCCTAAATATGAAGAATTTATTCATAATATCAATCTTAAATTTATAATTTTTTTTATATTTTTTAAAAACATAATGACTTTTACTTATGTCAGCAGAAAAAAATATAGGTTTTTGGGAGCAATGATGGGAATTGTACAATAAGGGTAAATCAATACTTTTGGGGGCTTTTGTAAAAAGGTATTTAATAAAAAGAGTCCACTGAAAATTCAATTTCAATGGACTCTTTTGGTATTAATTCAAAACTACTTCTCTTTTTTCTTCTGGAAAAATAAAGTTGATGGGTTTTGATACTTTTTCTTTCATTAAGGCGATTTGCAACACTTCATCTACCATGTCAACATAATGGAAAGTAAGGTCAGCAATGTACGAAGGCGTGATTTCTTCAATGTCTTTTCTGTTTTTATGACAAAGAATAATTTCTTGAATACCGGCACGTTTGGCTGCCAAAATTTTCTCTTTGATACCTCCTACTGGCAATACTTTTCCTCTGAGGGTTACTTCGCCCGTCATGGCTAAATGTGGCTTCACTTTGCGTTGCGTTAAAGCAGAGGCAATGGAAGTCGTCATGGTAATACCAGCCGAAGGGCCATCTTTTGGTACTGCTCCAGCAGGTACGTGAATATGGAGATTATAATTATCGAAAATACGATAATCAATATCATACTCATCGGCATGGGCTCTCAAGTATGAAAGTGCTGCCATAGCAGATTCTTTCATCACATCGCCTAATTGTCCCGAAAGCGTTACTCCTCCTTTTCCTCGGTTCAGAATAGATTCAATAAATAAAATATCACCGCCTACTGGTGTCCAAGCTAAGCCTGTTACAACGCCCGCAGTATCGTTGGTTTCATATAAATCTTTATCGAATAATTCTTGTCCTAAAAGTTTTACTACTTCTTCGGGTTTTATCATTTTAGGATATTCCTCTTGCATGGCAATTGATTTGGTAATTTTACGAATCAATTTACCTACTTGCTGTTCGAGTTTCCGAACGCCCGATTCACGAGTATAGCCTTCAATGAGTTTCTGCAATGCTCCATCTGTAATATTCAATGCTTTGCTATCTAAACCGTGTTCTTCTTTTTGTTTAGGAACAAGGTGTTTTTTCGCAATTTGAATCTTCTCTTCCATGGTATAACCGCTTATGTCGATTATTTCCATACGGTCGAGCAGGGCAGGATGAATCGTATCCAAAGAGTTTGCCGTAGCAATGAACAATACTTTTGAAAGGTCGTATTCTACTTCCAAATAATTGTCCATGAAAGCATTGTTTTGTTCTGGGTCAAGTACTTCCAACAAAGCCGAAGAAGGGTCGCCACGGTGGTCTGAACCTACTTTATCAATTTCATCTAAGATAAAAACAGGATTCGCCGAGCCAGCTTTTTTGATATTCTGAATCAATTTTCCGGGCATTGCTCCGATGTAGGTTTTACGGTGACCTCTGATTTCAGATTCGTCATGTAAACCACCCAATGCCATTCTTACGTACTTACGACCTAATGCTTTGGCAACGGATTTTCCCAAAGAGGTTTTTCCAACCCCCGGAGGGCCGTACAAACACAAAATTGGGGCTTTCATATTGCCTTTCATTTTCAAAACTGCCAAGTACTCAATGATTCTTTCCTTCACTTTTTCAAGTCCGAAATGGTCTGAATCAAGTACTTTTTGGGCTTTTTTGAGGTCGAAATTATCTTTTGTGGTTTCGTTCCAAGGTAAATCAACCAACAATTCTACATAGTTCATCAGCATCGGATATTCAGCCGACATTGAATTAGTACGTTGTAATTTGCCAAGTTCTTTCTGGAAGTGTTCGCCAATTTCTTTACTCCATTTTTTATTTGCTCCTTTCGCTCTAATTTTATCAATTTCGGCTTCGGGGCTATCAACGCCAAGTTCTTCTTGTAAAACTTTTATTTGTTGGCGTAAGTAATAATCTCTTTGTTGTTGGTCGATGTCGCTACTGGCTTTACTTTGGATTTCACGCTTGATTTCCAGTAAGTCAATATCAGTCATCATCAATTCGAGTAATCTACGAGCTTGGTCAAGTCCGTTGATAGTCTCCAACAATTGTTGTTTTTCTGCTAATTCAGCATTTACATTGGCAGAAAGGAAGTGAATCAAGAAATTGGGTGATTCGATATTATCCAAAGCGATTTGTGCCTCACGAGGAATCTCGGGATTCAAGAACAAAATTCGTGAAGCCATTTCTCTCAGCGACTGAATCAAGGCTTTGTTTTCTTTGTTCAGTTTTGCTGGAAGGTTGTCTTCAAGATAAGTAACTTTGGCAATTAAATTTGGCTCTGTTTTGGTATATTCTTGTACTTCAAAACGCTTACGACCTTGTACGATGATGGTCGTATTTCCACCGGGCAACACAATCATTTTAATGATGTGTGCTACTGTTCCTATTTTATATAAATCATCGCCAGTCGGTTCTTCTTTATTGGGATTTGCTTGCGTAATTACACCAATTGTTCTATTGCCTTTATAAGCTTTTTTTACAAGGCGAACAGATTTTTGTCTTCCCACAGTAATTGGAATAACCATACCTGGGAATAGAATCACATTGCGGATAGGCAAAATAGGTAATTCGTTGGTGAGTTTTCCCAATTTTTCATCGTCAACTCCTTCCGAACCTAATGGAATCAGCTCTATGCCTTCGAAATCAGAAATTTCGGCAAGTTTAAGGTTATTTAAAAAGTTTTTATCGAGACTCATATTATGAATTATGCAAATTTGGAAATATGTTGAACAATAGTAATGTAGGAAATCCTCAGAGTGTGAATATTAATTTTATAAAAATACTTTAAAGGGGTTTAAGAGTTATAAAGTGATATTTCCAAATTCAAATGGAATATTCTGCCACTATGACAGAATACATAAAATTACATTTAAAATTAATACAATCAAATTTGATTTATTAAATGGTCAAACCTTATGCCAATTGACACATTGACAGGTATTTTCATAAACTTATAAAAAGATTGTGGATGATTGACAAAAATTGGCATTGAGTAATTACTTTCGTTTGTTGGTTAATGATTTGAAATAGGCTTATTTATCAAAACGTTTTTGCTAACATTCTGTTGCACTTAATGCTAAACCTGCTTCGGATGTTTCTTTATATTTTTTCGACATATCTTTCCCTGTGGCTTTCATTACTTTGATAACACTATCCAATGAAATTTTTTGTAACGAACTATTTCCAGAAGTTGCTAATAAAAATGCGTTATAGGATTTTACTGCTCCCATTGCGTTGCGTTCGATACAAGGAATTTGAACATATCCACCGATAGGGTCGCAAGTCATTCCCAAATGATGTTCGATACCGATTTCAGCCGCCGATTCCATCGCATTTATATCTTTGGTAGCACAGTAAGTAAGCATCGCCGCTGCCATCGCCGAAGCCGTGCCGATTTCGCCCATACAACCCATTTCTGCTCCCGAAATACTGGCATTGTGTTTTACCAAAAAGCCAACTGCTGCCGCTGCCCACATGCCATCACGCATCAAGGCTGGCGAGTAGTGAAAATGATTTTTTATCAAATAAGTAATGCCCGGAATTACTCCTGATGCCCCAGAAGTAGGAGCTGTTACAACGATATTTCCAGCAGCGTTTTCTTCGGAGGCTGCCAAACAATAGGCATTTAGAAAAATCAAAAAACTATCACTGGTAATGGCTAAGTTTTTAGCTTTCTCATAAAGTAAAGGAGCTTTTCGGCTTAATTTAATCGTACCGGGTAGAATTCTTTTGTCTTTTAGTCCTCGCTTCACGGCTTTGTGCATAAAATCCAAAATAGTATCTATCCTTTTTTCGATTTCTTTTTTACTTACTCCTGTCAATGCCATTTCGTTTGCCATCATTAGCTCCGTCAAAGTGATTTTTTCACGGCTAAGATGGGCTTTTAAATCTTTCATGGTGGTGTAGGGGTAGGGTGGCACAGGCATGTTGGCTTGCTGTTGTTTTTCGCCTTTTCTGTAAATAAAACCACCACCGATAGAATAATACTCGTGTTCAAGAAGAATATTTTCACCTTCTTTCAATTTCAAAACCATTGTATTGGCGTGTGGAGAATCGTATTTTCCTTTATGAAAGAAAAAGTCTTCGGCATTTACTTCAATAAGTTGTTCATGAAATTGTACGGGATATTTCTCATCAGGGTTTTTAAGAATCTTCAAAAATTTCACTGGGTCGCAGGCATCTGGTTTCCAACCCAAAAGTCCTGCAACAATGGCTCTGTCTGTTCCATGTCCTTTGCCTGTGGCACTTAATGAACCGTATAAATGAATTTCAATACTTAGCTTTGTTGAAAAAATAGTATTCGGCAAGTGGTTGATTTCTGTGAGAAAATCGTAGGCTGCCTTCATTGGCCCAATCGTGTGTGAGCTTGATGGACCAGGCCCAACTTTGAATAAATCAAAAATAGAAGTAGTGATTACTTTTGAGTGCATAGTCATGAGGATGAATTATCAGTTATAGGGATAAATATACATATTTTAAGCCCTTTTTTATGAGTATTCGCCCGACTATATTTTAATAAAAAATAGTTATACGTTTATGCTTAACTTAAAAAGAGCAAAACAAAAAATGCGTTTAAACAAATAGAACCCAAGAAGTTGAGTTGCATCGTATATTTGAAATTGGCTAAGGTTTCATCTTTTAAAACCTTTAAAAACCAAACATTAAAAAAGATTAAAACAGGCGACATCAACCCTAAATAAACCGCAAATGTTGGATAAGTAAAAATGGTTTTTCCTTGAAAAAAGAAGAAAAAGCCAATGGTTACCAATAAAAAAATACCTGCCGTAAACAGAAAAGTACCTCTGATTCCCAACAATCTACTCATGGTTAAATCTCCCCTTTTAGCGTCTTCTTCGTGTTGATAAATTTGGGTCATCGGGTAAAAACCTAATAAATTAAAGCTACTCAAAGCCGCTGGAAACAAATATTTGTATTGGAACAAATCTGTCAATGAAATATTATCAATAGATTGAATAACGGTTAAGTAAGTAAAAGCCCCTTGGAAAACACCCACCGTTAGCCAGCTAATAATCGGATATTTTTTTAGTCTGATAACATCATTTGAATAAGCTTTTGAAACACTACTGTACACCAACAAAGCCACCGCTAAAACCCAACTTGAAATAAAAAAAGCAATTACAACCGCCACAATATCCAAAGCCCAAGCTACATAAAACAATTCTTTGCTCACAGGAGGCGGATTTTCTAAACCTCCAATCGCCCCTTCGTCCTTGTCGTAATAACTATTATAAGCATTAGAAGCAGGATAAATCAACAAATGTAAAAGCATAAAAACGCCAATCGCTACGCTAAAATCGGGCTGTTGGGTTTGGCTCAAAGCAAACCAATAAACGGGCATCAGGAAAAAAGAAAATGGAATCCTGAGATGTAAGAGAATATTTTTCATAGTTGGTTGTATTGAGTAATTGAGCGAATTAGTGAATTGTAAGTGAGGAGTTTGAAATGCTGATATTTTATAATTAGTAATTCAAACTCCTATGTTAAAATTACCTAAAATCCGAACACCGAAAGCTGACATCCGAAACCCGACATCCAAAACCCAAAAGTTTTATCCTTTTTTCTTCCAAAAATTCCGACTATACATACGCTCAAAAGTCCAACCTTTGGCTTTTAGTCCTGCTGGAATATATGCGAAGGTTTCTTTCGGAGAAATGTGTTCGTAATACAAATCATCGTCTGTTAAAATCAGATACTCATACTTTTCTCCCGATTTTACGGTAATATCAGCAAAAGGCAATTCTTTAAAATGCTCTTCTTTATTTTTCGAGATTTGTTCTTTCAATAACCAATTTGCTTGGTACTTTGTTGAAGAAAAAGGTTGTGGTTTGTACTTGCCTTCTGATACTTTTAGGGCGTACTCCAAATAGCTTTTCAATAATTTTGGCCCATCGTTCAAGGTGTTTTCTACCTTTAGTTGATATGGCAAAATACTGCTAACTACTACGATTTTTTCCTTTGCTCTGGTAATGGCTACATTCAAACGGTTTTCGCCTCCTTGCTGATTCAATGAACCAAACTGCATATTCAATTTGCCATTTTTATCTGCTGCATAAGCCACTGAGAAAATAATAATATCTCGTTCGTCGCCTTGTACATTTTCAATATTCTTTACAAATAGAGGTGTTGTTTTTTCAAGTTCATTGTATCGTAAATTGGGTTGAGCATCAATTAAATCTTGAATTAGATTTTGCTGTTTAAAATTGAAAGTAACAATACCAACCGACTTTTCTGGGAACGTATTTTTATAATATTCTACCAAAGCAATTACCTTTTCTGCCTCAATTTGGTTACTGTTATTTTCCCAAATTCCTTCTACTTTCAAGTACTGAATGGCGGGTTCTTTTTTATTGATTTCTTGAAAATCAGGTAAAAGTTGTAAGGTGTTTTTATAAAAATGTTGATTTGAAAAATCAATTAAATCTAAAGTACGGCTACGATAATGTCCACGCAATTGTGTTTGTGGCAAGTACTGGCAAGCCAAATCCAATAAAGAGTCAACCTCCAAAGCAGGCGATTCTTCGTTTTCGTTATCAAATTTTAGTCGATACAAATCATTGGGTTGAAGCTGTTTAGAATCGCCTGCAATCACTACTTGTTTCGCTCTAAAAAGTGCTGGAATGCCTTGTTCTGAAAAACATTGAGAGGCTTCATCAAAAATTACGAGGTCAAAAATAGTTTGTTCAAGTTCAATCGGAAATATTGCCGAAACAGTTTCGGGCGAAGCCAACCAACAAGGAACAAGCCTGAAAATTTCATCAGAAAGTTCAGCAATCAGTTTTCTGAGCGACCAAACTTTTCGTTTTTTGGCTACTTGGTGTTTGAGTTCACGATAAGTAACGATGTTTTGCAATCGGTTTTTTTCTAAATTCTGATAGGTCAGCGTCCGTAATTTTAGCAATAAAATTTCTTTACTTAGTTTTTGTTTACTCAAAACAGCTTCTTGTAATGAATTTTCTAATTCTTTGATTTTCAGCGTACTTACTCCTTTTAAAATTGGTTTTTTATTTTCAATTTCTTTTATCCAAGCGAGTTTCAAGCTGTTGGTAAAACAAGCAATTGGATTTTTTTCATTCAAAAAAAGATTCATTACGCTTTGTTCTGTTCGGCTAAGACTTGCTTTTAAAATATCCAAGGCTTGCATTTCATCGAAATACTTTTGCAAGTACTCAATAGCCTTCGGAGCATTTCGGCGTGTAGCCAATTGCTGAATTTGTGTCGCCGATAAGTAGTTTTTCCAAGTGATTTGTAAATTCACAAGCTCGCTTATAGCCTGCTGCAAAAAGTTTAATTTCGCTTGAAAGTCTGTCCAAGAGCCACTAAGCCATTCGCTGAGATTGATACTTTTAATGTTTTTCAATTCGGTTTCAAACTGGGCAACTTGGTATAATAATTTGAAATTTCGTTCAAACCAACGATAACCTTTACCCAACCATAAGGCTTCGGCAGAAGTACTTATTGGTTTTTTACCCAAGAATAAATAGTCGTGTTTTTCCCACCATTTTTCTAAATCTATTCGTCGTTGGATGCGTTCTTGCAATTTTTTTAAATCATCTACCGAAAGACTAAGTGCGTTGGCAATCACAAGATTTTCGATGGCTTTTTTCTCTTTAGAAAATAGCGTCCAAACGATTCCTCCCAAAGGATTTGCTTTCGCTTTTATCGCTTTGTCAATTTGATAAGCCATTGGCAAAAGTTCGGCATTGGGTAAAGTAATTTCTATTCCTTGTCCCGAGAAAAAACCTCCAACTTCTGCTTCCAGTACCGACAATTTCAATTTATTAATTTTGACTTTTTCCGTGAAATTACGTTTGGCTGTGACAAATACTTTTTCGTTGATAATGGCTTTTTTTACTTGCTCAAGTTCAGCTTTTTCATTGGCAATTTTTTGTAGATTTTCTAAAGAAAGTCTTTGTTGCAATACTTCTTCTGATTGTTTTTCGATACTTTTCACAAAGGTATCTAAACTCAAAATCGCCTCTTCTATTTTAGCAATTTCGCTTGCTTGGCGATGCTGAAAGCTTAAACGATGTTGCCAAAACTGAATACTTTCATCTTGATTGAGGCGAGTGGAATAAGCCAAAAATTGTTTGAACTTGCTAATAAATTCATCCAATTCATTAAAATTGAAATGTTGATAATGCAGTGGAAAATCTATAAAATCTTCATCAACAGCACTGGTCAGGTACAATTCTTTCACAGAAATGCCGCAGTCATTAATGGCAAAAAGTGCTTCTTTGAAATCTTGCAATTCTTCCGAAATCTTATCAATTTGTCGGCTTTGTTGCGTGAAACTTCTTTCAATAAAAAATGAATCAAGACTCAAATTTTGTTTTTGGTAATGCTCAACTTGCTCAATTTGATTCAAAATTTGTCCGTACAAAGCTTTTCTATCATTCTTGAAATCGTGAACATTGCCAACAAAATCACGCATTCCAACTTGCGTGAGTCGTTCTTGCACCACATCCAAAGCCGCTCTTTTCTGACAAACAACTAATACTTTTTTGCCACGAGCCGTAAAATCTGCTACCAGATTACAAATCAACTGCGACTTTCCCGTTCCGGGCGGACCTTGTACTACCAACGACTGCCCTTCCTTTACTTCACGCAAGGCTTTTTCTTGTGAAGTATCAATTTCAAAAGGCGTAAGTAATTGCTCTTCTTTGATTTGAATGACTTCATCACTACGATGGTTGGGAAAAAGATTTTCAACAGCGTAGGTTTCATTTTGAGTGAATTTTTCAATCAAAAATTCATAATCAGGTACTAAAAATGAACCAGCCTGTGGAAAAATTCCCAGTACAGCCTGTGGCATTAGCATCAATTCGCCGTTGCGTTCGGTACTTTCTAAAGATGCTCTGGTGAATTTTTCAAAAGGAATTAATTGATTATTGAACAAGTCCTTGTTGAAATTGACTTTCAATGGAGAGTTTTTCAAGTACTCGTACAGTTGAGTGCGAAATTCAAGCGAATTTTTAGCGAAATCTTCTAAAGAAAAATCTAAAAACTCGTCAGTCAAATGAATATTATTGAAGTAAGAATAAGCCAACAAAAAACTTCGGTTGAGCGTAATAGGCTCTTCACGCATTTCGATTTGCCAAACTTCTTGTTTTTCCTCAGCAGTACTCGTAAGAACTGTTTGAAGATGAACAGGAAAAAAAAGTAAGGGACAACGCACAACCGTTCCGTCCGAGAATTTTCCTTGAACGATTGGATAGCCCACATACAAATCCTCAGAGCCACGCTCTTCCTCAATCAGTTTTTCATGTCTTGAAATTTTTCGTAAACGCTTACTCAATTCGTTTACTTTTTCGTAGCGTGGGTCGTGGGTTTCGCAAAGCGAAATAGTACTTTTTTGAGCCATCAATTGCTCAATCAACTGAAATGAAGGTTTTTTATAGAGAAAATCAAGTTCGTGAACATCCAAAAATTGTTCTGTGGAAGCAGATAACAACAGCAAGGATTTATTCCTCGAACTCAGATTCGTAAGTCGTTTTAAGTATGATTTTAGAACAGACTGTAAGGTATTTTCTTCCACGATAAATATTTGACAATTGATGATTCGGATTTACTCAAAATGAAATTACCTAAAAGATAAGAAAATTAGTGTGATTAGCGATAATTTCAAGATGTCTAATTTTAATATTTCCCCTATTCTATATATGAACGTACAATCTGTTTTTTAGGTTTAAAATAGTAACAAGTAAACAAATGAAAGAGATAATGAAAACAGCCATAATAATTGGAGCAACGGGCTTGGTCGGAAGTACGCTTGCCAAACAAATACTTGAAAATCCTGAGTACTCGAAAGTAACCTTGTTGCTTCGTAAACCTTTGGATTTACAGCATCCAAAATTGACACAAGAAATTATTGATTTTGATAAACTCGACAGTACAAAAATTATTGGCGATGATTTGTTCTGTGCGATGGGAACGACTTTGCGAAAAGCGGGTTCAAAACAAGCACAGTATAAAATAGATTGTACTTATCCCTTTGAAATGGGTAAAATCGCCAAGGCAAATGGCGTAAAACAGTACATTTTGGTTTCGTCAATTGGTTCTGATGCCAATTCAAGTAATTTTTATTTAAGAACCAAAGGCGATTTAGAACAAAAAATCAAGGCTTTAGGCTTTGAAAATTTCATCAGCGTTCGCCCCTCTTTTATTTTGGGCGATAGACAAGAATTTCGTTTGGGCGAAAAAATCGGGATTGTATTAGCCAAAGTAATTTCACCCCTTTTAATAGGAAGTTTTAAAAAATATAGAGGAATAGAAGCCGCCCAAATCGCAAAAGGAATGCAAGTATTGGCTAACAAAGGTTTAAAAGGCGTACATTTCATTGAGTCGGATGCGTTGGCGGAGTTGTAGGCTGAGATATTTTCAGTACCCTTTGTGTATCTTTGTTGAAATAAAAATATCCTTATGACAATCATCGAAACCTTTCAATCCAGAAAAATCCATTTCCAAAATATTGCTGAACAATTTCAAAAACAGTATAATCAATGGGCTGTTTTTAGGGCTATTTTATTTGTAGTTGTCGCCCTTGTTGCTTACTTTTTTTATGAATTTTATGATTTTGCTTACTCGCTTTTAGTACTACTTGTGGGCATTGCTTTGTTTTTGTTTTCGGTTACTAAACATTTAAAAATAAAGTATTTAAGAGATAAAAATAGAGTTTTAAGTACCCTTAACGAAGATGAAATCCAGCGTTTGGATAACAGCTTTACTCGTTCGGAAACAGGCGAAAAATTTATTGAAAATCAACATTTTTACGCCAGTGATTTGGATATTTTTGGTAAACAGTCGCTCTTCAAATTACTTAATCGTACTCATACTTTTGATGGGGCTAAAACGCTGGCAAATTGGCTACAACATTCGGCAGACACTACTGAAATTCTTTTACGACAAAAAGCCATAGAAGAACTTAGTCCTAAAATAGATTGGCGACAAGATTTAGAAGCATCAGCCATGTTGATTGAAGAAGTATCCGAATCTACCGATAAATTATTAGCTTGGAACGATACGCTTGCAAACCCTAAAATCAATCAACCTTTATTTAAGTTTGCTAAGTTTTTGCCCTATTTCACAATTCCTGTGTTGTTGGCTTGGCTCATTGGAATAGTGCCTATTTACTTCGCTTTAGCTTTATTAATCGTTCACGGAATCATTCTAAAGCAAATTTATGATGAAGTAACCTTGGCACTCGACCAAACCAATCGGATAGCAGGTGCGATGAAAGCTTATGCTACTTTGTCGGAGTTGATTGTTGAACAGGATTTTCAAGAAGAAAAACTCCAAACATTAAAAAGTAAAATTGCAAACGCAAGTACAGCTATTAGAAGCTTGGAAGACATTCTCAACAAAATGGCGAATAGAACCAATCCCTTTTTTGCTTTTGTGGTGGGCGTACCTACTTTGTGGGATATTTTGTACTTCACCAAATTAGAAAATTGGAAAGAAAATCACCGAGAAAGTTTACCTGTTTGGTTAGCGGTTATTGCTGAGTTTGAAGCCTTGAATAGTTTAGCCGGTTATCGTTTTGCAAATCCCGATTTTATTCAACCGAGCCTTATCAATGAAAGCGTTTGGTTAAAAGCAAAAGCTTTGGGGCATCCGATGATTCGTGCTAGCAAAAGAGTATCAAACGACATAGAATTAGTTGGCGAAGGAAAAACGATTATCATTACAGGCTCGAATATGTCGGGGAAAAGTACTTTTCAACGCACTGTTGCCATCAACATTGTTTTGGCTTTAGCTGGAGGGGTAGTTTGTGCTGAAAGCTTTGAATGTTCGCCTTTACAAGTATTTACCAGTATGCGAAGCAATGATTCTTTGGAAGAAGGTACTTCGTCTTTTTATGCTGAACTAAAACGCTTGAAACAATTGATTGACGAAGTAGCCCAAGAAGATAAAAATACTCCTTCGATACTTTACTTTTTAGATGAAATTCTGAAAGGAACGAACTCTAAAGACCGCCACGAAGGAGCAAGAGCTTTGATGTTGCAATTGCACAAAACCTCAGCATCAGGATTTATTTCTACGCATGACGTAGAGTTAGGAGATGAATTTGACGAGCAGGATTTTGTAAAAAATTATAGTTTTTCTTCAGAAGTAATCAATGATGATTTGGTATTCGATTATAAACTCCGCCAAGGCGTTTGCCATAGTTTCAACGCCAGTGAATTGATGAAGCGGATTGGGATTGAGATGTGATTAAATTAGAAAAGTTACAGTTGTTCAATTCCCTATATTTAACTAACTTTAAATAGCGTATTTCATTTCTTAAATAGATATTCAGATAATTATAATCACCTAAAATGAACATTGGTTTTTGGAATATTAATGGGAAAAAGCTTGGAACACCCATTAGAGACTTTGCCATAATAAATCAATTAGATATTCTAATTTTGGGAGAGTCTCCTTACGAGCCATCTGAGTTGTTACTAATCCTTAACCAATATAGTAGTGATTACTTTTATGCACCCGAAATAATATGTAAGAAAATCCAGTTCTTCATAAAGTTTAAGCCTGAGTTATTCAGTCTGATTGAAGAAAAAAATAGGATAAGTGTTCGCAGGTTATTTTCGGCAAAGCATGGAGTAGTAACTTTGGTAGCAGTTCATTACAATAGCAAAGTAAATTGGTCGAATGAAGACCAAGCTGCTCAAAGTTTGATATACAAAAACTTAATAGATTCGGTAGAAGCACGAGAGGGGCATAAAAGAACTATTATTTGTGGCGATTTTAATATGAATCCTTTTGATGTAGGAATGGTTCAATCGACAGGACTACATGCGGTAATGGAAAAGAAAATAGCAATTAAGCAATCAAGAATAATAGATGGTGATAGTTACGACTTTTTTTATAATCCAATGTGGTCTTTTTTAGGAGACTTAGGTAAGGGAGAGGTATCTGGAAGTTTATATTACAGCCCTGCTAAACCTATCAACTATCATTGGAATTTATTTGACCAAGTATTAATTCGACCAGCTTTGATTAATGATTTTGTTGATGATGAATTAGATATAATTACCAAAATCGGGAAAATAGAGCTTTTAACAAAAAATCATACTATTGATACAAATTACTCAGACCATCTTCCAATAAAATTTAAAATCAATATTTAGATGAAAACAATTGAAGATTTATGGCCAGAAGATTTGGTAAGGATGGATATTCCTTCACCAAAAGAAATATTAATAGAACAAGCGAATTATTTAACAGAAAGGACAAAGAATTTATTGGTTGGAGAGGTAAAAACATCTGCTGTTATGATAAAAAACGAAGGTGAAAACTATATCAACCATGAATTTATCATCAAAGCTCCTTTCATGGGTAATTATCAGTTTGTATTATTGAAAGTAGCACATAAATTATCTATTTATCCATTAACAATTACTGATGAATTAAATGAAGAGAGCTTTGTAATATATGATGAAGGAGAATTTAAGAGAACTTTAGCCCAAATACTAAGATCTAAGTTGGTAAAGGATGCTATTAATTCTTTAGTAGGGCGTATAGGTTATTCTTCTATTTAACTTCCCCCATCTTCATAAAAACAGGAAAATTCACCTTGAAAATATCTGTACTTTTATAGATTACTTTTAAACTTTCTATAAAAGCATCCACAGGATTTTCATGGTGAATTTTGATGTACTTCTGTACACTCGACCAAGTATTCAAATAGCCTTCCAACTCCGTAAGTGTCCATTCATATTCCATCGCAAAAGTCGGACTTTCCATTATCTCAAAAGGAAATGGAATACTTCGGTACTCTTCATCAATAAATCTCCGCTCAGAATCCCAATATTCGCCAATTTGTGTTTGATAAAAATCTTGAAATAAAGTATTGGCTTGTGCATTATCAATCGTCAGCGTGCCGTAGCCCCAAGCAGCAAAAATGGCTTCTGGTTTAGCGATTCTCCGTACTTCTTGAAAAAAACGCTCAAAATCAAACCAATGAATAGCTTGTCCGACCGTAATTAAATCAAAGGTATTATCTGGAAAAGCTGTCTTCTCAGCCTGTGCAATTGAATAATGAATGTTTTCAGCCTGATGAGCATTGTCTAATTGTTTTTGCGAAATATCCGTAGCAAAAACCTGCTCAAAAGTTTCAGCCAAACGAGAAGCCACTTGTCCGTTTCCTGTGGCACAGTCCCAAGCGGTGTTGAAGTTTTTTACTTTTTCGAGTACAAAATCATATAATTCAGCAGGATATTTTGGACGAAATTTGGCATACAAAGCAGCTTGAGTGGAAAAATTGTCTTTAGGCATGGTTCTTCTGATGGTTTTATTTTCGGATAAAAATAAGTAATTACTCAGCAATAACCTAAAGACAAATTTGGTACTAAAGCGTTTTGAGAAGTTCTTTTATATCTGCTCTTTTTTGATAGTTTTCGTCAAAATGTACAAATTCAATTTTACCATTTTTACCAATAATATAAGTAGCTGGTACTGGCAACATCCAATCACCTTGTTGTTTTTCAAGGTCTAAACCATAGCCTTTGTACTTGGTTTGTAAATCGGGCGACATTTCATAAGCTACTTTCCATTGCTTCATAATACTTCTTTCTTTATCGTAAATGATAGAGAAGGTAGCTTTGGTTTTTTCTACGGCTTTGCTGATTGATTCTTCGGGTTCGGGTGTGATGGCAATGACGGTGGCATTTTTCGCTGAAAAATCAGGTAAAGCTTTTTCTATTTCGCTCATGTATTTATTACAGTACGGACACCATGCCCCACGGTAAAACATCAACACAACTTTACCTTTTTTCGTTAATTCCTTCAAATTTACGCTCTTGCCTGCATGGTCGGTTGCTGTAAAAATGGGTGCTTTGTCGCCAATATTCAAAGCTCTGGGCGTGTCCTGTGCCAAAATACTTAAACTACTGATTGTTAGAAGAATTGTGAATAGTTTTTTCATGATTTTTTATACTTTAGATAAAATTTACAGACAAATTTCATAGATTTTACTTTCTTTAGAAGTAAGCAAGCCGACATTTAGAAAAATGTTTTTACAATCCATTTTTAAGCAGTATTTTTACAAAAAAATTATTGAATTGTTGACACAATTATAATAATTCCTTGATTTTCTTTCACAGAAACAAAAATACATGGCTTCACAAACCATGTTATCATCTAATACAATGGCAACAGCAACTTTCACGCTCGAAAGAGATACCGAAATTTTCAACTTGATTAATCAAGAAGCTCACCGTCAGGAGTACGGTATCGAATTGATTGCTTCTGAAAACTTTACTTCTAAGCAAGTAATGGAAGCTCAAGGCTCAGTTTTGACAAACAAGTATGCAGAAGGACTACCAGGCAAACGTTATTATGGCGGATGCGAAGTAGTTGACCAAGTTGAAACAATTGCAATCGAGCGTGCAAAAGCATTGTTCGGTGCTACTTGGGCAAACGTTCAACCTCACTCAGGTGCTCAGGCAAATGCTGCGGTTTTCTTATCTTTCTTGAATCCGGGAGATAAAATTTTAGGTTTCAACCTTTCGCACGGTGGTCACTTATCACATGGTTCTCCTGTAAACTTTTCTGGTAAATACTTCCAAGCATTTTTCTATGGTGTAGAAGAAGAAACTGGTTTGATTGATTGGGACAAAGTAGAAGCAACAGCTTTGAAAGAACAACCAAAATTGATTATCTGTGGTGCTTCAGCTTACTCTCGTGACTGGGACTATGTACGTTTACGTGCTATTGCTGACCAAGTAGGAGCAATTTTATTAGCAGATATTTCTCACCCATCAGCTTTGATTGCTAAAGGTTTATTAAACAACCCAATGCAACATTGCCATATCGTAACGACAACTACTCACAAGACACTAAGAGGGCCTCGTGGTGGTTTGATTATGATGGGACAAGATTTTGAAAATCCATTCGGTTTCAAAACTTTGAAAGGTGAATTAAAAACCATGTCAGCTTTATTAGATGGCGGTGTTTTCCCAGGTACACAAGGTGGTCCATTAGAACACGTAATTGCTGCTAAAGCAATCGCTTTCGGAGAAGCCCTTACTGACGAATTCCAAGCTTATGCCGAACAATTGCAGAAAAATGCTAAAGTAATGGCTCAGGCTTTTGTTGATAAAGGTTATAAAATTATTTCTGGCGGTACTGATAACCATTTAATGCTTATCGACCTACGTCCAAAAGGTTTGACTGGTAAATTGGCAGAAAATACTTTGATTAAAGCTGATATTACTATCAACAAAAACATGGTTCCTTTTGATGACAAATCTCCATTTGTTACTTCAGGTATGCGTGTTGGTACAGCAGCGATGACTACTCGTGGTATGAAAGAAGCAGAAATGTTACATATCGTAGAATTAATCGACAGCGTATTGATGAATCACGATAACGATACTTATCTTCGTTCTGTGAAAACAGAAGTAAACAAATGGATGGAAGCATTTCCATTATATGTTTAGGTCTTAAAAATAGTGATTAGTAATTAGAGATTGGTGATTAGATTTTCAATGTTTTAATTATCAATTCTTTACAAAAATAAAAAAGTCCCAGATGAAATTTCATTTGGGACTTTTTTTATTAGGTAATTTTCGGCAAAAAAGAAAGGCTACAACTTTCGTCGTAGCCTTTTCTTTAAAGAATATCAATCAAATTATTTGATTTCAACTTCAGCACCAGCTTCAACTAAAGATTTTTTCAAACCTTCAGCTTCGTCTTTAGAAACGCCTTCTTTGATAGCTTTTGGAGCACCGTCAACTAAATCTTTAGCTTCTTTCAAGCCAAGACCAGTTAAGTCTTTCACCAATTTAACTACTGCTAATTTGCTTGCACCAGCAGATTTCAAGATTACATCAAATGCTGTTTGTTCAGCAGGAGCTTCAGCAGCTTCACCGCCACCAGCGTTACCAGCAACTACTACTGGAGCAGCAGCAGCAGGTTCGATACCGTACTCATCTTTCAAAATTGCTGCTAATTCATTAACTTCTTTTACAGTTAAGTTCACCAATTGCTCAGCGAATGCTTTTAAATCTGCCATTGTATTAAGATTTTTTATTGTTTACGATTTTATTAATTTACTATATGTTTTTGTACTTGGAAGCCTATTTCAAATGGGAAATAAGCTAATTTGAAAATTTGAAAATGATTATCTAAATCAGAGTCAAGTTTAAAAATTAACCTTCTCTTTCTGAAAGAGTTTTTAAGATGCCAGCTAATTTGCCACCGCTGCTTTGAAGAGCAGAAACAACATTTTTCGCTGGAGATTGTAACAATCCAACGATTTCGCCAATCATCTCTTGTTTAGACTTAACATTTTCAAGAGCAGCTAATTGATCTTCTCCGATGTATAAACCTCCTTCAATAGAAGCACCTTTGAATTTAATTTTATCTTTACCTGCTTCTTTCTTGAAGTCTTTAATCAATTTCGCAGGTGACTTAGGATTTTCTGGAGAGAAAATGATTCCTGATAAACCTTTGAAAACTGTATTTTTGAATGGAGAATAATCCACTCCAGTTGTTTCCAATGCTTTTGCGATAAGCGTGTTTTTAACGACACGGTACTCAAAACCACGTTGGAAACACATTCTTCTAAATGCGTTTACTTCTGCAACAGTCAAACCACCGGTATCTGTAATATAGAAGTAAGGAGTAGCAGCGAACTTTTCGCTCAACTCTTGGATAATTATACCTTTTTCTTCCTTTGTCATGATTACAAACCTTTAACTGTTGCTTGGTCAATTTTAATACCAGGAGACATAGTAGAAGACAAATTAACTGACTTCACATAAGTTCCTTTGGCTGATGATGGCTTCAATTTCAACAAAGTGTTGATAAGTTCCTGAGCATTTTCAGCTAATTTCTCAGGAGTGAATGAAACCTTACCGATAGAAGTGTGGATGATACCAGTTTTGTCAACTTTGAAGTCGATTTTACCAGCTTTCACTTCTGAAACAGCTTGTCCAACGTTCAAAGTAACTGTACCTGACTTTGGATTTGGCATTAAGCCACGAGGTCCTAAAATACGACCTAAACGACCTAACTTAGCCATTACTGTTGGCATAGTGATGATAACATCAATTTCTGTCCAACCTTTTTCAATTTTTTGGATATATTCATCCAAACCAACGAAATCTGCACCTGCTGCTTTTGCTTCTTCCTCTTTATCAGGCGTACAAAGTACTAATACACGTACTTCTTTTCCTGTTCCATGAGGCAAAGCAACTACACCACGCACCATTTGGTCAGCTTTACGAGGGTCAACCCCCAAACGAACGTCGATATCTACTGAAGAATCGAATTTCGTATATGAAATCTCCTTCAAAATTTCAGCCGCTTTCGTAAGTGAATACGATTGCGTTGCGTCATATTTTGATTGAGCCTCTTTTTGCTTTTTTGTTAACTTAGCCATTATTCTTTTCAATTTGAAAATTTGAAAATGAGCTAATTTGAAAGTGATATTGAAATTAAAGTTGATTTAAAATCAATCTTCAAATTTTCAAATTATCTAATCTTCAAATTAGAAAGGTTTTTCTCCTGTTACGTTCAAGCCCATTGAGCGAGCTGTTCCTGCTACCATGCTCATTGCTGATTCGATGGTGAAACAGTTTAAATCAGGCATTTTTGTTTCTGCGATTGTACGTACTTGATCCCAAGTTACTGAACCAACTTTTTTCAAGTTTGGTTGAGCAGAACCCAATTTTACTTTCGCTGCTTCCAACAACAAAATTGGTGCAGGAGGAGTCTTAACTACGAAATCAAAAGATTTGTCTTTGTAGTAAGTAATTAAAACTGGAAGAATAACACCTGGTTTATCCTGAGTTCTTGCATTGAACTGCTTACAGAACTCCATGATATTCAAACCCTTAGAACCCAAGGCTGGACCGATTGGGGGTGATGGGTTAGCGGCACCACCTTTGCATTGCAACTTTACGTAGCCTGCTATTTCTTTTGCCATTATGGTAAAAATTTAAAATCGTTTGAGTTATTGAAAATTCTCTGCCAATAAGGGTGGAAGCTTCCTTACCTGAAAATCTTCGGTCTATTCCATGACGATTGTTTTGTAACGAAACAATCTGATTCACAGTTGTTTGAAAGTGCTTTTCAACGCTTTCGTATCAACTGGGTCACGAAACGGACTGCAAAATTACGGCTTTCTTCTTAATATACAAATAGTTATGAAGAATTTTAAGGAGTTTTTTCAATATTTATGCTCTTGAGGGCATAAATCTGCTATAATTCTTGCAATATGAAAGAATAGAATTATTTTAGTGATACAATCCTTGGGGCTTGTGCGGATGTATTGCTATTGAGGTTTGATTTTATGAATACTCTTTAAAACCTAAAATTGATTATGGTCTTACATGATATTACGATGTGCCGTGGACAGCATTGTCCTCAAAAGCATCTTTGTTATAGAAATACTGCCGAAATAGAAGGAAGGCAGGATTATTTCCCTACACTTCCGTTCGATTTCGAGCAAAATACTTGTGCTTTTTTCTGGCAGGATGTTCAGCGTTTTGAACAAATCAAATTACGGGCTTATGAAATATACCTTGAGGAACGCCGCCCTCGTGGTAAACACCTCGAACACTGGTTCAAAGCCGAAGAAGAATATAAAGCTATTTGGAATCAATAGGGTTTACTTCTTCCGATAGATACAAGTACTATTATCTGATTTTTTGTAGTACGATTTATAGTTACTCGCCTTTGGGTCGGTACAACCTTTCAAGTTTAATAATTCAATATTTCGGAAATCAATCGCATGGCTTTCTGCTTGCATAGCGATATAACCTTCTTTTAGGGCTTGTCCGTCTTTCTTAATCCATTCTTCGCTATTATCAATTTTTGCTTGTTTCCAGTCGTAATCTTGGCTAACGAAGCCACCGCCAATGTGCATTTTTTCAAAAGTCAATACTGTATCGCCTTCAATAATATGGTGAATTAATGAATCTCCATAAACAATGGCTTCTGCTTTTACCCATTGGTCGCCATGATAGGTTTTTGAATTAGAATCGGTGCAATGGTCTGTTACAATTTTTCCATTCATATATACTTCTGTGCCGGGTGTGCATAAATTTCCTGTATGGCGTTCTGCTTTTCCTAAACCGCCCAATAATTGTAATTCTAATGAAACAGGGAAACTTTGACCTTTTGAAAGGCTTTGTGCCGACTGCGAATGCAACATTACGCCACTGTTTCTTACATTCCATGATGCTCCGCCAGCCAATTGTTCTCCTTGAAAACGGTATTCAAATCGGATGATATAATAAGAATAAGGCGTTTTATAATAAATATGCCCAAATTTATCATCAAAGGTTTTGTATTGGTCATAAGCAATTCGCATCATGCCGTCTTCTACTCGAAAGGTATTTTTATAATTTACATTTAGGTCTTCGCCAGCAATTTTGATGTCCCAGCCATCTAAATTTTTGCCATTGAATAATTTAATCCATGCTTGTTTCTCCGACTTTTTCTGAGCAAAAATTGAAAAAAAACAACCGTTTACTAAAAAGATTAAAATAAGATATTTTTTCATCGTTATTGGTTTTAGTTAGATAGAAAACAGATTACAGTCTAATAAGAGAAATTTAGCATATTTTACTCAAATGTTAATGATTGTTAATGCTGATTAGGCAAACTAAACGATTGGAAAGTTGAGTAATCTAAGTAACAAAACATTCAAAACAATACTATTATGAAAGCAATACACATTCAGCCAAACACTTCTGGAGAAGTTAAGAATAGATTCTCTTTAGCTACTTTGATATTTTTAACAAGTATTGGTTTTACTACTTCGTTCGTAGGGCTTGCTCAGGAACATCGTGGCGATAGAGGCAGAGACGATAACCGTGGCAGAGAAGAAAATAGAGGAAGAAATGAAAACCGTGGCAGGGGCGATAACCACGATAACCGTGGAAATGGCAGAGAGTCTGCTAATAGAAACGATAATCATTGGGATAGAAATGCTGGAAATCAAAACCGTAATGATAATTATGGCTACGACAATCGTAGAGGAGAAGCCAACAGAAGACCTGTTATTGTCAATCAGCAAACAGTAGTTTATAGAAACAACACACCAAATTGGCGATATGCGTCTTTACCCAGACGCAATAGCGTAGTATCGGTTGTGCCGCATACTTCTATTTCTGTTTCGTTTGGAGGTATCAATTTTCGTTATGACAATGGTGTATATTACAGACCTTACCAAAACTCATACGTGGTAGCTCCGCCGCCAATTGGTTTGCGTGTGAATTTCTTACCACCACGACACAGAGTATTTACGCTTTATAGCCGTCCGTATCATTATTATAACGGAACGTTTTATGAATACATCAACAACGACTATATAGTGGTAGCACCGCCGATTGGGGCTTTGGTAGAAAGTATTCCTGCGGGTTATGAAAAACTACAAATCGACGGCGATACTTATTATATCGTTGATGGTGTTCAGTACCGAGCGGTACTTCAAAACGGTGAAATTTGGTACGAAGTAATCAAGATTATGTAAAATCTTTCATAAAAACATAGAAAGGGTATCAGCCATAAAGCTGATGCCTTTTTTAATTTTAATTCTTGATGAGAATTGTAAAATTTTCTCATAAAAGAATTGAAAAATCATCAAAAATTCTGAACTTCTCTTGAAATATCACAAAGCTATTTAATCACGTTTTTTCGATTTCCAAAATCGACTCAAAGCTCTATGAAAACCTCTTTTAGTGCATCCCGATTAGGCATTTACTTTCTCTCTTTTGTTTTCCTGTTTTTAGTTTCCTGTTCAAAATTTGGCGATGTTAGTCTGCAAAGTACCAACTTTGAAGATGAAGTACAGCTTACGCAGAATTTGGTTTTTACTTTTAGTAAAGATTTGGTCAAAGAATCAGATTTGAATACTTGGTCGTCTGAGCCTCTGATTGAATTTTCGCCAAAAGTAGAAGGTAAATTTAAGTGGACAGCCACCAACGAATTGGTGTTTTCGCCTGCTGTGGGTTTTGAACCAGCTACCGATTATTCGGCAACGGTGTTGAAAAGTATTTTGACGAAAGCTGAAAAAGATTTAGGCTTGGATGTCGATAAAATTAAGTTTCATACGCCTTATTTGAAAGCAGAAAACGTAGAGGCGTTTTGGACAAAATCAAGAGAAGACGGACAAGCTTCGGCGATGTTGAAAGTGAATTTCAATTATCCAGTCAATCCACAAGAGTTAGCCAAAGTATTGGTTGTGACGGACGAAGACGGAAAGCAACAGGATTTTCAAATTACACAGTCGGGTGCTTTGGCGAATGTGTTGGTTAAGCTTAAAAACCAAAGTAATGCCAGTGGGAAATCTTTTAAAATAACCATTGAAAAAGGACTTTCGATGCCGAATTCTACTTTTGAAACTTCAGAAGAATTGAGCTTAGAAACGACTTTACCCGATATTAAAACCTTAGAAATTATTGACGTTCAACATGGTTTCGAGAATAATCAAGGTTTTATAAAAGTAATTACCAACCAAAGCGTGTCGGCAGAACGTTTGCAAGAAATGTACTCAGTAACGAGCGATGGTGGCGAAAAACAGCAAGAAAAGGTTGAAGAAGCCATTGTAGAATACGATTCTACAGGAAATCCCATCGAAACAAAAACTGTATCTGTAACGCCAGAAAAGAATAATCCAACACTTACTACAAAAGTAGAAACGATTGAGAATGGTTTTGTTATTCGTGGAGATTTTAACGAAAGTGATAATTATATTCTGACGATTGCTAATACTATCAAAGGCGTACTCGGAGCGAGTTTGTCGGATGAGTATGTGAAGGATTTGTACTTCGGACAAATGCCTGCTTCGATTGGTTTTGTGAATAAAAAAGCCATATACTTGTCGTCGAAAGGAAGTAAAAATATTGCTGTCAATATCGTAAATACGCCTAAAGTAAATGTTAGAATCGCCAAAGTGTATGAAAATAACATTTTGCATTTTATGAAGAATGGACGTTATCAAGACTATAACGATTACAACGAAGAAACAGGCGAATACAAAGCAGGTTCATACATGTACGATACGGATGAATCGGGGCAATATTCGGATGTAATTGTGAATAAAACCGTAGAAACGTCAAACCTTGCCAAAGTAAAAGGCGTGCGAGCCTTGAATTTATCTTTGCCAGAACAAAATAGCATTAAAGGAATTTATTTAGTCAGTTTGAATTCAAATGATGAGTATTACAACAGTGCTACCAAATTGGTGAGTATTTCAGACATTGGTTTAATCATGAAAACTTCTGAAAATGAAGTAGTGGTTTTTGCCAATTCTATCAAAACGGCTGAACCTATTCGTGATGTAGAAATCCGTTTGGTTTCAAGTAATAATCAAACCATTCAAACAGCTAAAACCGATTCAAAAGGCATTGTTACTTTCAAAGATTTAAAAGCTTCTGGCTTTAAAGTAGCGATGATTTCGGCACATACTGCCGACGATTTCAATTACTTATTGATGGATGGCTCGCAAGTAGAAACCTCTCGTTTTGATGTAGAAGGCAAACGTGATAATACTTCTGGTTTTGAAGCTTTCGTTTACGGCGACCGTGACATTTATCGTCCGGGAGAAACCATCAATACCAATACCATTATTCGTAAACAAAACTGGGAATCGGTTGGCGAAATTCCTGTAAAAATTCGTCTTTTATTACCTAATGGACGAGAATTTAAAAGCTTTAGAAAAGAAACCAATGCACAAGGAGCAGTGGCTTTATCTATTCCAACTAATACTTCTGCCATTACGGGTACTTATATTCTTGAAGTTTTAAATGCCAACGATGTTTTGTTGGCTTCCAGAAATATTGCGATTGAGGAATTCATGCCTGATAGAATCAAAGTAGAAGTAAAATCGGGCAAAGAATTTTACCGAAATGGCGAAACAGTACAAATTTCAGCGACAGCTTTAAATTTATTTGGGCCGCCTGCTGCTGATAGAAATTACGAAATGCAGTTTAAACTAAAACGTAAACGCTTTGAAGCAAAAGATTTCAAAAACTATATTTTTGACATTCAAGACAATACCAATTTTGAAGATGTAGCTCGTGAAGGTGTAACCGATGCCAGCGGAATGTTTAAAGAAAACTTCCAAATTCCTGCTACTTATAGCAATATGGGCGTGTTGGAATCCAAAACTTTTGTGACTGTTTTTGATGAAACTGGTCGCCCAGTGAATAGACTCAAGAAGTTAGACATTTTTACACAAAGTGTTTTTTACGGAATCGGAATGCCCGATACATACATAAGTACCAACGTTCCCGTTCAGATTCCTTTGGTGGCTGTGAACAAAGATGGAAAACTAACGGCAGCGAAAGGTAAAGTAGAAATTGTACGTTTTGAATATCAGACTGTTATTCAGAAAAATTCAGATAATACGTTAAAATATTCTTCAAAAAAACAGACGAAAGTCGTGTATTCAAGAGCTTTATCTTTTGATAATGGTAAAACTACTGTGGCTTATGCTCCGCCAGTTTCGGGAGAATACGAAGTAAGAGTACACAGCGAAGGAGCGAAGTCTTGGACGGCACAAAGTTTTTATGCTTATGGTTTTGGCAGTACGCAAAACAGTTCTTTTGAAGTAAACAACGAAGGACAAGTAGAAATGGAATTTGATAAAGAAAAGTACAATGTAGGCGACAAAGCCAAAGTACTTTTCAAAACGCCTTTTGCTGGAAAACTGATTGTGACCATTGAGCGAAATCACGTGTTAGAAAATTTTGTAATTGAAACCGACAAAAAATCGGCAGAGTTGAGTTTCCCGATTCGGGAAGAACATTTGCCCAATGTCTATGTTTCGGCTACGCTGATTCGTCCTTTGGATGATTCAAATTTACCGCTGACGGTGGCACATGGTTACGCTCCTGTGATGGTCGAAGATGTTGATAATCAATTGCCGATTGAAATTGTGGCAGTTGAAAAATCTCGTTCAAAAACCAAACAGAAAATCACCATTAAAACCAAAGCCAATACAGAAGTAACGATTGCGGTAGTCGATGAAGGCATTTTGCAATTGAAAAATTTTAAAACGCCCGACCCTTATAATTATTTTTACCAAAAACAGGCTTTAGAAGTAAATAGCTTTGATTTATATCCTTTCCTTTTTCCAGAATTATCTATTTCGGGAAGCTCGTCGGTAGGTGGCGATGGTTATGATTTGGAAAAAAGAGTCAATCCATTAATCAACGGCAGAGTAAAATTAGTAGCGATTTGGTCGGGTATTGTGAAAACTGGTTTTGGCGGAGAAACTACTTTTGAAGTTGATATTCCACAGTTTTCTGGCGATTTACGCATCATGGCAGTCGGCTACAAAGACGAAGCATTTGGTTCGGCTACCAAAAACATGAAAGTTGCCGACCCATTGGTAGTAAGTACGGCTTTGCCAAGATTTGTTTCGCCAAACGATGAAATACAAGTACCTGTAAATATCACCAATACTACTAAACAAAATGCTTCGGTAAGTGCCAATATTACTTTATCGGGCGGACTGATGGTTACGGGACAAAGAACGCAAAATTTGGTTATTCCAGCAGAAAAAGAAGGTAGAACTTACTTCTCTGTAAAAGCAGGAGCGATGACGGGCAATGCCGTAGTCAATGTTACGGTAAATGGTTTGAAAGAAAAGTTTACTGAAAAAATAGATTTAACCATTCGCCCAAGTACTTCTTTGATGAAAACGGCTGTTGCTGGACAAGTAAATGGAGGCGGAACGGCTTCGGTAAATTTGGTGCATGATTATTTACCAAACAGTATTAGTTCTGAAATTACTTTGAGTAAATCGCCAATGGTGCAGTTTACGAACCAGTTCCAAAGTTTGTTGGATTATCCTTATGGTTGCGTAGAACAAACTACGGCTTCGGCTTTCCCACAATTATACTTTGCCGATTTGGTAAAACAAATTCAGTCGGGCAAAAAGCCTTATATGAAAACGGGCGATAATCAGTTGAATCCACGCTTTAATGTAGAAACTGCCATTCGCAAATTAGAAACGATGCAATTGCCAAGCGGAGGAATGTCGTATTGGCAAGGTGGCGAGCGTGAATCTTGGTGGGGTTCTGCTTTTGCCACGCACTTTTTGTTGGAAGCTCAGAAAAATGATTTTGAAGTAAATAATACCACTTTGGGCAAACTGATTGAGTACCTCAGTAATCAATCTAATACGAAAAAGACCGAAAACGAATATTATTATGTGGGAAGTAGCTTTACTACCAAAGTAATTGCAAGCCGAGAAACCATTTATAGTTTGTACGTTTTGGCTTTGGCTGGCAAACCCAACCGTTCGGTCATGAATTATTACAAAGCCAATCCGAATATTTTAACAACTGACGAAAAGTATTTATTAGCAGCAGCTTATAGTTTGATTGGCGATGTAAGAAGTTACTCAGCCATTTTACCGAAAAATTATGCTTTTGAACAAACTGAAAAGCAATCTGGCGGAAGTTTCAGCTCGCCGATTAGAAATCAGGCTTTGGTATTGAATACTTTGATTGATACCGACCCGAATAATATTCAGATTCCGACTTTGGCAAGACAACTTTCCATAGTACTCAAGCAAGAACGTTGGCTAACGACGCAAGAGCAATCTTTTGCCTTTTTAGCTTTGGGTAAATTGGCGAAAAAAGCCAACGCAAGCAACATTACGGCTTCGTTGATTGCCAACGGAAAAGTGGTTGGCAATTTTACCACAAAAGATTTATTGGTCAAAAATATCGCTAACCAGTCGCAGATTCGCACGCAAGGAAAAGGTACTTTGTATTACTTCGCTCAAGCAGAAGGTTTGAGTGCTTCGGGCAAATACGAAGAAACGGACAATATTTTAAGAGTGCGTAAGCAATTCTATACTCGTTCTGGACAACCTTTGGGCGAGGCTAAATTCAAACAAAATCAATTGATTGTGGTGAAAATTACCTTATCCACATCGAATGGTTTGAATGTGGATAACGTAGTGGTGACAGATATGCTTCCAGCAGGTTTGGAAATTGAAAACCCAAGATTGAATGCTGATAGAGATTTAGTGTGGATAAAAGACCAAAGTACGCCAGAGCATTTTGACATTCGAGACGATAGAATTAATTTCTTCACCAATGTTTCCGACAAAACCCAAACGTTCTATTATTTGGTAAGAGCCGTTTCAAAAGGTAAATTCCAAATGGGGCCAGTTTCGGCAGATGCGATGTATCGTGGAGAGTACAGAAGTTATTCAGGTGGAGGTATTGCGGTGGTAGAATAAAGATTTTTTGATTGTGAATGCTGAGTTGGTACTGAACTAACTCAGCATTTTTGTTTATAAAAGAGCAATTTTCGATAAAATCTCTTGCGACAAAGTGGGTTCTTCATCCAAAATATAATAATTCAAACCCGTAAAATCATTCAAATAGCCTTTTGGCTCTGGAATGAGTAGCATTTTATCTCCCATAAAACTCGCCCAAGCCGAAAAAGTAGAGTTTGAACCAATGATAAATGCACATTTTGATAAAGCCACAAGGTCGGCGATTGCTGAACCAAAATGAATGTTTTTAATTCTGGATGAGTAGGAAAGAATTTGAACTAATTCTTCTGCTTTTCCATCCGAAAAAAGTAAAAATTCATAACCACAATTCGTGTGTAAATCAATTTGACGAATAATTTCTACATACCAAGCCAAGCTTTTTTGTGCCGAAGGATGATAATCGCCCAAACGAATATGAATACCGATTTTCCCTGTAAATGAAAAAGTATGTACTTCTTTCAAACGAAAAGGGTAAACCAGTTTTAGAACATTTTCTACAATAAAATCTCGTTCAGCAATCAAATCCTTGAAATATGGTTGAACGCCTTTTACTTCTATCAAAAGATTTTGAGACTTCAAATCTTCAATTTTCGATAATTCATTCTCTGAAATTTTTCTTAGACGATTCAATAAAAAATACTTTTTCCAGCCAGTTATGCCTTCTTTTTTGAAAAGCTTACGATAATGCCTTTTGTCAGATTCTCGCCGTAAGTATGGGCCTACATTGAATTGCTCCCAAGTTGGAGCAATCATTTGGGCATTTAGTTTTTTTGCCAAGCACAATGCTCTGGCATAAACCAGCAGGCAATTTGCCAAGCCCATGCCTCCGATTCTGATGCCAATGTCTATTCTGGAACGAAATTTTGGGTAAACATAAATCATCTTTTTACTTGAAAAAATGAATATTTCTGAACAAAATAGTGGCAGTAGAGAGAAAAAGACCCAACAGAGCAAAACCAAGGATAATTATTCCTCTTGATGGACTACTCTTTCTCACAGGTACTTGTGCGGGTTCGAGTACTTTAAAAACGGGCGTTTCTCGGTGAATTCTAATCTTAGTTTCTTCCAGTTGCGTTGCTAATTGCGTGTAAAGATTGTATGCCAATTCAACTTCATGTTGTAGTTTTTTGCCTTCGTCTTTGGCGATATTCAGAAATAAATTTCTATTCATATCTTGGTAATGCGAGTAGGCAAAAAGTGCTTTGTCATAGCGTTTCCTTGCTTTTTCGATACGAGAAGACAAAAAGTCGATGTCTTTTTGTGTCTTTTCGGTTCGGTACTGGATAACATACTTCATCAAATACTCTTGGGTGAATCGGGCAAGGGTAGCGGCAATTAGGGGATCTTGCATTTTTACCGACATCGTAATTACTCCCGTTTTTTTGTCCAAAGCCGTAACTACTCTTTTGTGCAATTCTTTGATTTGTGAATCCTCTTCTTTGTTCAAACGAATGATTTCGGGAACAATCGTAGGCGAATGAAGCATGGGTAAATCATGTTTTTTAGCTTCGCCAAAGAGTTTTGTAAGCAACTCTTTTTTTCTACTTTCCTTTAAATATTCCGCCAAGAACATCTCTTTTTGATGCTCGCTCGAATACACTTTTAGACGAAGTAGAGCCATTAAAAAAGGAGTACTTTGTAAAATATTCGGGTATAAATCTGGGCGGACGGCTTCGGTTGAACCAAAACTGCTGAGGTCAACACCAGCGAGTCCAGCTAAAGATTTAAAATTACTCATACTTTCTGTTCCTTCTTTGATTTCCAGTTCGGGCAAAATCTGAACTAAAGAAGTGTACTCATTCGGGATATTCAAAGCAACCCAAATGCCCAATGAAGTAAAAAGTAAGGTACTCAGGAGTATTTTCCTTTTCTTGAGGATAAGTAAATGGCAAATTTGCCTGAGTTTGTGTTGGTCGAAAATAGGATTAGGCTTCATGGTATAGATTTATTTTAAATTGTTGCTGATATTGACAAAAAGATATGATACAGAGGTAATTGCTCCTACCAAAGCGATGCGTTCGCCTGTGGAAAGTTTATGAGTATTTTCGTTTAGTTTACTTGGTACAATAATTTCTGCTCCTTGTTCTACTTTGGGGAAAGTATGAAAAAACAAGAAACTTCTGATTTTATCAGAAATACCATTGGCGTACTTTACATACAATTTACGCTTGTCTGCTTTTTCTGTAAAACCTCCTGCTTGGCGGACATAATCTTTAACGCTAAGATTTCCCCGAAAAGTAACCGAAACAGGATTTAAAAATTCCCCTGATAATTTTACGGTTTCTAAGGCTCTTGGGATTTCGAGGTAATCGCCATTGAGTAATAAAAGATTTTCGGGACTATCTGGGTTTTGTAAAATATAGGCTAAATCTATTGCCAAAATTGAGCTATCTCGCACAAATTTTGCCCCTTTCGGAAAAGCTCCATTTTTCAAACCCCCAGCAAGATGAACCAAATCTGTGATGCGTTGCTTTTTGTCTTTGATAGTATAAACGCCCGCAAACTTTACTTCTCCACTAATACTTACCGATTTTTGTACTTCATAATTAGGTGATTTTCGTACATAAATTCTATCAAAAGCTTGAAGTTTAAAGCCTGATTCTGGAGGTGAAATTTTCAGATTACGGTCGATTTTAAACGTAAGTATTTTTACTTGTTCGTTCTTTTTGGTATCGTCCGTAATTCGTCTGGAAAGTTCAATTTCTGCATTACTTGCTCCTGTGGTAAAACCATTTGCAAGGAGTATCAAGTCGGCAACGCTTTGCCCTTCTATGAACTCGTAAACGCCATTTTTGTTTACTTCACCATAAATACTTACCGTCCTTTTTTCTTGAAGAGACGGAATCGTTCTAATCTCAACAATATCTTCTTTTTGTAAAGGAATATCTTCTATTTCACCTTTTATCAATTTCCCCAAGTCAAAAGCAATCAGCAGTGGCTCGTTGTTTTCCTGTTTCCGAATAATACTTGCACGGTTCAAAAATGCTTCTTCTTTAAGTCCTTCGGCTTTTGCAATTAACTCTTTTACTGTACTCAGTCCTGTTTCCAGTGCATATTCGCCTGCCCTGAACACAGCACCTTTTATTTGTACTCTGTTTTCGTAGCGGTCTAAAATTGTTCCGACGGTATATTTATCACCGTTTTTGGGCATAAAATGAGCCACTTCTTCTTGGCTAATATTGAAAAGTTTTAGGGCTGTGGCGGTATTTCTTCTTAATGAAATCAGATAAGTATAGGCTTTATCGGTAAAACCGCCAGCAAAACGCAGTACTTCGTAAAGGCTTTCGTTGGGTTTTACTTCAAAAATCATTGGGCGTTTTACTTCGCCAGCAATTTCTACTCTTGTTTCATAATCGGCAATTCTGATAACATCTTGGTCTTGTAATCTGATATTATCTTTTTGGTCGGCACGAAGTAAAAAGTCGTACAAATCAATCGTTCTGATGATTCTGTTATTCCTAATCACTCGAATATTTCTAAACGAACCATTTTCAGATGGCCCGCCCGACAAGTAAAGGGCATTGAAAACACTCGCCAAAGACGAAAGTGTATAAGTACCGGGGCGATGTACTTCGCCCGTGAGCGTTACTTTAATACTCCTTACATTCGACAAAGTAATTTGTGCCGAAACACCACTTTGAGGCAGATTAATACCTTGATACAGTTGCCTGAGATGTTTAATGATTCTTTCGGATGCGGCTTCGATACTGAGTCCGTTGACGTAAATAGGAGCAAGGTTGAGTATTTTTATTGTTCCTTCTGGACTAATTTTTACTTTATAATTATCCAAAGCATTGCCAAAAATATCAATGTTTAGTTCGTCTTCGGGGCCTAATTGATAGTTTTTGGGGGTTGCAATGCGTAAATCAGGTTCAAATGTTAAGCCTTGTTTGCTAAAAAGAGAAGCTCCGAAAATGGGCGTTTTAATAGATTTCTGTAAAACGGTATCTACTTTTTGTAAGGGAACGATAGGCTTTATTACTTGGCGAAATGTTGCGGTTTCATCATTCGTATTTGAAAAGTACTTTTTAGTAAATCTTGCTTGCAAAGTATCAAACTGTGCGGAGGAATAACCTTTCAGCAACATCGCTTCTCTGATTTGAGATTCCGACATTCCGTTCGCTTGTGCTTTTAGGAAAAAAGCTTTTAGTTGTTCATCACTAAAGTCGTCAATCTTTTTTTGCCCTAAAATATTTGAGCAAAAAATACAAGAAAGGAAAAAGATGCAGTGTATGTAGGAATAGCTTTTCCCACATGATTGGGATTTTAGGCTCGTTGACATAACAATTTACAGGTGATAACTGTCTGATTGATAGAAAAACTCTTCCTTAAAAATACGATAAAAAACATTTAAAAGGAAGAGTTGAGCCTATTTTTTTTGTTATAAGCGTTGCATTAGCTTTATAACCATCGAATTTTTCCAAGAATTGAATGTGCCAGCGATGATTTGTTCTCTTGCTTGCCCAACTAACCACAAGTAAAAACTGAGGTTGTGTACGCTCGCAATCATTGCTCCCAACATCTCATCTGCTTTCAATAAGTGACGAAGATAAGCCTTCGTATAAAAATTACTCACATAGCAGTCGAGTCCAGTATCAATTGGTGAAAAATCATCTTTCCACTTTTCATTTTTCATATTGATTGTTCCCTCTGTGGTGAATAACATTCCATTTCGGGCGTTTCTGGTAGGCATTACACAGTCGAACATATCAATTCCCAAAGCAATACTTTCTAAAATATTGGCAGGAGTACCCACGCCCATCAAGTAGCGAGGTTTGTCTTTTGGCAAAATATCCGTTACCATTTCTGTCATTTCGTACATCATTTCGGCTGGTTCGCCTACTGAAAGTCCGCCGATGGCATTTCCTTCACGCTCAAAACTGGCGATTACTTCCGCCGATTTTACTCTTAAATCTTTATAGACACTTCCTTGTACAATCGGGAAAAGTGTTTGGCTATAACCGTACTTAGGCTCAGTGCGGTCGAAGTGTTCGCAACAACGTTTTAGCCAACGGTGCGTCATTTCCATAGATTCACGAGCGTAGCCGTATTCGCAAGGATAAGGCGTACATTCATCAAAAGCCATGATAATATCTGCACCAATGGTTCTTTGAATATCCATTACGCCTTCTGGACTAAAAAAATGCTTTGAACCATCTACATGAGATTTGAACGTAACACCTTCTTCTTTGATTTTTCTACCCGTTCCAGCCAAAGAATATACTTGGTATCCGCCCGAATCCGTCAGAATTGGTTTATCCCAGCCGTTGAATTTATGTAAACCTCCTGCTTTTTCGATAATATCTAAGCCCGGACGCAAATAAAGGTGATAAGTATTTCCCAAAATAATTTGGGCGTGAATATCATCTTTAAGTTCACGCTGATGCACAGCTTTTACCGAACCAGCCGTGCCGACGGGCATAAATATTGGCGTTTCTATTTGTCCGTGGTCGGTTTGAAGTACACCTGCACGAGCTTTAGAATTGGGGTCATTGTGTTGTATATCGAAAGTCATTTGCTGAACAAAAAGGATTTTCCATAGAAGTACTCCGCCTTTCTGAATTTTATTTTACTGAAAAGAGTACAAAATTACGAGTTTTCTCAACAAATCTTTCTTCTTTTGTCCATAGCCTTTGGGCTTTTACTTATCTTTGCACTCCCAAAAGATTAACCAACTGAAATAGAATCCCTTGGTACCTTTTTTAATTAGTATATACATATTCTGTGTTGGGCTTCAACTGTTTTTTATTTTATTCGTTTTTGCCAAAATCAACAAACATGATGCACTGGTCGTCGAAGAAAAAGCTTTAGAAGGCGTTTCTGTTGTGGTTTGTGCTTGGAATGAATTAGAAAACCTAAAGGAATTAATCCCGCTGTTAAGCAAGCAAGCCTATCCAACTTTTGAAATTATTATTGTTGACGACCGTTCTTGGGACGGTACTTACGATTATGCTCTATCAGAAGAGTCTGAATTTCAAAATGTTAGATTTATCCGAGTTTGGAATACGCCCGAACATCTTTCTTCCAAAAAATACGCTTTAACTTTAGGCATCAAAGCCGCAAAATACGACGTAGTATTGCTAACCGATGCCGACTGTCGCCCACAAAGTAATGGATGGATTAGAGGAATGGCAGAATGTCTTTTACCCGAAAAGCAAATCGTATTGGGTTTTTCGCCTTACTTTACAGAGAAATCATTTTTGAATCAGTTTATTCGTTACGAAACTTTTATTACGGCTACACAATACTTTGCTTTGGCAATCAAAGGGCAACCCTACATGGGCGTTGGAAGAAATTTGATGTACCGAAAATCTTTGTTTCTTGATAATAAAGGCTTTGCCAAACATACCAACATCGTTGGTGGCGACGACGATTTATTTATGAACGACGTAGCCACAGCCGAAAACACTGCCGTTTGTTTGAATCCAGATACTTTTATGTATTCAATTCCTAAAAGTACTTGGGCGGCTTGGTATCGTCAGAAACGACGACACCTTTCGATAAGTAAATATTACCGCATTGAAAACAAATTAATATTAGGAAGCCTTGCGGCTACGCAGATATTTTCGTGGATATTATTTCTGATATTAATACCATTAACGCTTCATACCGTTTTGGTGTATGGCGTTTTGGCATTGTTGGGATTAAGACTAATTTCACAATGGATTGTTTTCGCACAAGCCAATAAGCGTTTAGATAAAACCATATCATCGTCATCATTACCACTTTGGGATTTTATCTTTACACTCTATTTTGTAATCATGGGAACAAATAACTTGATTCCTCGCAATAAAAAAATGAGATGGAAATGAGAGAGTTTTGAATGATGAGTTTTGAGTGCTGAATGAAGGATAATAAAAACTGTTGTTTTCGGATTTCAGATGTCGGATTTTTAGAAGTAATTGATAAAAACAAAGTGATTTTATCCAATTTCCGAAAATCTGCAAGTAATTCACAATTCACTCATTCACAATTCAAAACTCACTCATTCACTCAATCACAATTAATATAAGAACATGACAAACAACCATACATTAATAGAAAAGTATTTTCCACAGCTTACAGAAAAGCAAAAACAGCAATTTGCTCAGTTAGGAGAATTATATGCACATTGGAACGCCCAAATCAATTTGATTTCAAGAACCGATATGGACAATCTTTATGAAAAACATATCCTTCATTCCTTGGGCATCGCCAAAGTAATTACTTTCAATGATTTTTCAGAAATTTTAGATGTCGGTACAGGTGGCGGTTTTCCCGGTATTCCTTTAGCGATTATGTTTCCACATTGTCAGTTTCATTTGGTGGACAGTATCGGAAAGAAAATCAAAGTGGTAAATGAAGTAGCCAAAGCTTTAGGTTTAGAAAACGTAAAAGCCGAACAAATCAGGGCCGAGCAGATTGATGGCGAATATGATTTTATCGTTAGCCGTGCCGTTACTCGTCTTTTGCCATTTTATGGTTGGGTAAAAGGCAAAGTAAATATCAACAACTACAACAAACTGAAAAATGGTATTCTTTACCTAAAAGGCGGCGATATGAAAGAAGAATTGAAAGAATTAGGCAAAAAGACCAGAGTTTTTGAATTGTCAGACTATTTTGAAGAAGAATTTTTTGAAACAAAGATGGTTGTTCACGTTCCGATGCGATAAAAATCATTTTTTTTGAAAAAAAAGATAAAAAAATATTGATTGTAATAAACTGAAAATCAATAGACAAAAAAAAATGAACAAAATATTGCTATTTTTTTCAAGGGAAACACTTGCATAATATTCAAAAACCGACTACTTTTGCATCACGATTAACAATCCTCCTTAGCTCAGCCGGTTAGAGCACATGACTGTTAATCATGGGGTCCCTGGTTCGAGCCCAGGAGGGGGAGCAAAAAATCGAAAAAACCCCTCATACATTACGTATGAGGGGTTTTTTATTGGAACAAATCTAAAGTGTGTTCCATAAGGTTTGGAACAACATAGTTGCCTTTTAATTATTGAGTTCCTCTAATATTTTCAATTATCAACAAAAAGAGGACATTGTAATCACAATGTCCTCTTTTTGTTTTAGGGCAAATTTTTATCAATTAAAAAAGTATTATAATCCAATTATGAGTTTAAATACACAATCGCTTCAACCTATTATCAATTTCATCTGGACAGTTGCAGATGATGTATTGATTAATAAATTCCTTGAAAACCAGTATCAAGATGTAATTCTACCAATGACCGTTTTGCGTCGTTTGGATTTGGCTCTTGAGCCTACTAAAGATAAAGTTTTGGAAACTTATGAGGCTTTCAAAGGTAAAATGGATGATTTATCAGGTTTGCTAAGTAGCGAGCAACATGGCTCTGGCTTGGCATTTTATAATACTTCGGCTTTTACGATGAAAAAGCTATTGGCTGACCCTAAAAATATTGATGCCAATTTTGTAGATTACCTCAATGGCTATTCTGCCAATGTGCAAGATATTATCAGTAAGTTTAAATTCAGAAATCAATTAGAAACCTTTGAAACGACTTGGAATTACTTTTGCCCTCATCGAAAAATTCTGTAATCCTAAAGTAGAATTAAGACCTGAAAAAATATCGCCTATGGCTATGGGTTATATGTTTGAAGACTTGATTCGTAGATTCAATGAAAAAACAAATGCCGCAGCAGGGCGACACTTTACACCGAGAGAAATCATTGAATTAATGACACACTTGGTGTATTTGCCCGTAAAAGATAAAATTCAGAAAGGTACATTTTTGGTATATGACCCTTGTGCGGGGTCGGGGGCGATGCTTACTCAATCTAAATCATTCGCTACCAATCCTGAAGGTGAAATCAAATCTACGGCTACATTTCACTTGTACGGACAGGAAAATACGGGTGAAATGTATGCAGTTTGTAAATCGGATATGTTGCTGAAAGGCGAAGACCCCGACAAAATTAAGTTTGGCTCTACCCTAAGCGAATATGGTTTTGACCCTGATTTGAAATTCAATTTCATGCTTACAAACCCACCTTATGGCACTACTTGGAAACAAGATATTGATAACCTAAACGTGGGTACTGATAAGAAAGTAAGCATCATAGATAAACGCTTTAACCTTAAAATCAAAAACTTTAAGGGTGAATTGGAGGAAACTTGTTTGACTTCAAGAAGTAACGACGGACAGTTAATGTTTATGCTTCACATGCTTTCTAAAATGAAAGACCCTAAAGACGGTGGTAGTAGAATTGCCTCTGTGCATAATGGTTCTGCTTTGTTCACAGGCGATGCTGGTAGCGGTGAAAGTGGGATTCGCCAATACATTATCGAAAATGATTTGCTGGAATGTATTGTACAACTGCCCAATGATATTTTTTACAATACTGGTATCGCTACGTATGTTTGGTTTATTAGCAATGTAAAAGAAGAAAAACGTAAAGGAAAAGTTCAGCTTATCAATGCGTCCTCGGCTGAGTTTTACCAAAAAATGCGTAAATCGTTGGGAAGTAAAAGAAATGAATTAACAACGGGACACATTGAAGCCATTCAAGAATTGTATTTTGCTTTTGAAGACAATACTTACAGTAAAATATTTGATAATGAAGACTTTGGGTTTTATCAAATATCGGTACATCAACCTGAAAAAGATGAAGAAGGCAAACTTATTTTGGATAGTAAAGGCAAGAAAAAATCTGATAGTAGTTTAAAGGATATTGAAAATGTACCCATGCAAAAAGGAGTATCGCACGAAGTATTGATTGAAGACTATTTCAAAAAAGAAGTATTGCCTTTTGCTCCTGATGCTTGGTATGATAAGACCAAAATGAAAATAGGCTATGAAATCGCTTTTAATAAGTATTTTTATCAGTACCAAGGCTTACGCCCACTAAGCGAAATAGCAGCGGATATTTTGAAATTGGAACAAGAAACAGACGGACTTTTAAAAGAAATTATTGCGTAAATTGTCTGAATAGTGCAACCCAGCGTTGCACAAATTTTGTGAAGGTCGAACTAATAATGGAACTACAAGAACAATTTTTATATATCTCTCAACTCATTGCCAAAGCCAAAGAAAGAGCTTATCAGGCAGTGAATAGAGAATTAGTTACGCTCTACTGGCACATAGGCGAGTATGTAAGCGAGCAAGTAAAAGCCAAAGCGTGGGGCAAGTCGGTAGTGAAAGAACTTGCTGATTTTATTCAGCAATCCGAACCAAATGTAAAGGGATTTTCATCCCAAAATATTTGGCGAATGAAGCAATTTTATGAAACCTACAAGTATAATGAAAAACTCTCCACACTGTGTAGAGAAATTAGCTGGTCGCATCAACGCTTAATTATGGCGTGTAACACACCCGAAGAAATAGCGTTTTATGTACACCTAACAGTTAAAGAAAGATGGTCTTATCAAGAACTTGAAAGACAAATCAATTCATCTTATTTTGAGCGGGTTATGCTTGGAAACGCAAAACTCTCACCACTGGTGAGAGTTTTGCCACAAGGGATAATAGATTACCAAACTAAATTGCCCAATAAAGCCCTATTACAAGCTAAATGGAACGAAATATTAAATAGTTTAAACCTTGACCAAGAAAATGAATAAACTAAAACCCTATAAAAATTACAAACCTTCTCACATTGCTTGGCTGGGGGATATTCCTGAGCATTGGGAGCAAACTTACCTAAATAAGTTATTTTTAGATAATAAAACCAAGAATGAAGATTTAAGAGAAAATAATCTTTTGACTTTGAGCTATGGTAAAATCAAAAGAAAAGATATAAATTCTGCAAATGGATTATTGCCAGCCTCTTTTTCAAATTATCAAATTGTAGAAAAAGGAGACATCATTTTAAGAATGTTGGATTTACAAAATGACAAAACAAGTTTAAGGGTTGGTTTTGTAAATGAAAGAGGAATAATTACAAGTGCCTACATTGGACTTAAAGTTAAAAATAATTATTCGTCAAAATATTTCTATGCTCTTCTTAATCATTTGGATTTGATTAAACACTTTTACAATGGAGGTGGTGGAGTAAGGCAATCTGTCGGTTTTTCTGAATTAGGGAAAGAGAGAATTACATTACCTCCCCTTTCCGAACAAACCGCCATTGCTAACTTCCTCGACTACAAAACAGCTAAAATAGACCGTTTTATAGCCAAGAAAAAGCAATTGATAAAGTTGTTGAATGAACAAAAATCAGCCATTATTAACGATGCCGTTACCAAAGGTTTAAACCCAAATGTAAAAATGAAACCTTCGGGTATTGAATGGTTGGGCGATATTCCTGAGCATTGGGAGGTTAGGAGGTTGAAGTATCTGGCTAAAATTAAAACAGGTAGGACTCCTAAAATTGAAAGTTCTTTAATTGATTTTTTTGAAAATGCCGAAATCAATTGGTTTACTCCTGGGGATTTTAAATATGATGGTATTTTAAAGGATTCCAAAAGGAAGGTAAATGAATTTGCTATTGAAAGTAATCAAGTTGAAATATTTCCTGAAAATACGGTCTATTTAATCGGAATTGGCGGTACAATTGGCAAAATCGGAATGTCTTATTTGAGTGCCTCAGCGAATCAACAAATCAATGCAATAATATTTAGAGAAAAAATATATCCTGAATTTGGTTTTTACTTTCTGAAAAACTCAAAACATCAAGTTGATTTATTAGCTGATTTTACAACATTACCAATACTAAATCAGGCTAAAACTAAGGAAATTATTGTGGGGGTTCCACCCATTACCGAACAAAAAAACATAGTAGAATACATAGAGCAAGAAACGGCTCAAATTAATACCATTATTCAAACCATTGAAAAAGAAATAACTTTAGTACAGGAATACCGTACTGCCTTAATAGCCGAAGCCGTAACGGGGAAGATAGATGTGAGGGATTATGAAATTACAGAAATGCCTATCGTTGACTTATATGAGGAATTGGAAGATGAAATGAGTTTGGCGGCAGAGGATGAAGTTGAGTATGGAATTGAATAAATAAAAAGTATCTTTATTGAACACGAAAAGTATTGGCAAAATAATCAGTAAAACAATGGAAAATAATATTTCAATAATTCACGAAAAGGTATTTAGTCATTTGACCGAAACCCTTAGTGACCAGAAATTGAGATTTACCCTCAGAGCCAAAAACAGAGCAGATAGAATAGATAAAGGCTATTGGTTTAGTGGTAATGAGAATTATTTGGTATTTTCATTTTGGTCTGGTTTAGATTGGAGAAATAAAACACCCAATATTTACTTTTCTATTTCAAAAGAAGGAGATAGCCGCTTAGAATTTGTTTCTTATGATGATAAAGTAAAAATAGAATTCTTTACCAGTGTTGCGGAAGCTCTCGGTATGCAACAAAAAACAAGAGCAAAATCAGGCGATACCTTTGAGCATTGGGTAAAAAACTATAAAGGTAACGATTACATTTTGGCCTTAGATGACTTCTTAAGAAGGGATAAGAAAATTATTGATGCTTTCATTCAAATTAGCAATTTAGGTAAATTATTTGCACCGATTTCAGAGGAAGAGTTCAAAAAAAATAAGAGACGTATTGATGCTCAAAGAAAGAAAATAAAAAAGGATTATGAATTTAAAGTTGATTATGATGAGGTAAAGTCTATTACCCTCGACTCACTACAAATCAATAATATTTCATTATTCTCAAATCCTAATAAAATTCATTTCCACGAAAACTTAACGTGCTTTATAGGCTTAAACGGAACTGGTAAAACGTCCATTTTGAGAGCCTTAGTTTTAGCTTTCACGGGTTATGAGCAAAATGAAACAATGGGAATTGAAGATTCTGAGTTGCTTACTTCACGTTTAAGAAATTTACTGCATATCAAAGGCGTAACAGACTCAGGAGCACCTAAATATGCTGAAAAAGGATTTTCAGAAATATATTACCGAGTAGAATCTACTTTGCAAAGCGATGATGCAACACTTTATTATAACAAGGTTATTTTATCCTCAGAAAATAATGACCCTCAAGTTAGTGATGATAGTGAAAGTGATTTCAGAAATATCAGTGATGATAAATACAAAAGTTTATTTTTAGCTTTTCCCCAACTTCAAGAAGAGGAGAAGGAAAAGAATGCTGCTCAAAATAAAGTTTTTCCTCACATAAGCGATGCCATTTCAATGCTCAACAATAAACCAGATAATAGATTTGGAGCATTTGCCGATTGGCTAAGAGGATTAAATAATTTAGCCAACGATAAACAAGCGAAAGGAGAAGCTACCCCTTTAGAGAGAGTATTGTTAAAGGAAGTATTTGAAATTATTTCGGAAGTAACAGGTGAAACAATCACTTTAGACAGAATTGTAGTAAACGAAAATGGTAAACACCCTATTTGGGTTAAATTAGGCACAGATAATTCTCCCATTTTATTTGACCTAATCAGTCAGGGATATAACAATGTGTTTGGATGGATTGGCTATTTTATGAAGCGGCTAAAAGAAGTTACGCCATCAAGCGAAACTGATTTTACAAAAACACCAGCTATTGTATTGATAGACGAAATAGATACCTACTTACATCCACTTTGGCAAACCAAAATTTTAGAGGTTTTGGTTAGAAGATTTCCTAATGTTCAATTTGTAGTAACAACTCATTCACCTTACATCGTAGGAAGTATTCCAAGTAATAAAATAAAAATTTATACTTGTTTGAAGAATAACGAGGGTTTTGATATTGAACCTTTTGAAGAATTTAATGCGTATGGTGCTAATATTGATAAGTTATCAGATAAACTTTTTGGAGTAAATGGACGATTTGTATCAAAAGTCCAAGAAAGATTTACTGAACTTTCTAAATTAGTCAATGACAACGAATTAGAGGAGGCTAAAAAGTTTATTTCAAATAGTTTTTCAGATATAGATACCAATGATTCTGAGTTATTAAGAATGAAAATGCTTATTAGAACTAAAGAAATTTTAGCGAAATGAGATATTTTAAGAAAAAACAAGAAGAGGATTATCCTACAATTTTTACCCAATGGCTAAATCAAAATGAGGCTGTTATTAACGAATGGATTGCAAGCACAAGAAAAGGCAGTACAATTTGGGCTGAATTTGGTAAAACTTTTGGTATTACAACCCTAACTGAAATTAGTGATATTGAAGTTAGAAATAAACTGTTAGATGCCTTATATGACGAGCAAAATGGCTTGTGTTGCTACTGTGCGGATAAAATTGAGCGAAATTGGGATGAAGAAAATCAATGTTGGAAATACTCAAATTACGCTATCGAACACTTTCTTCCCAAAAACCGTCGTAAAGATTTAATTTTTAATTACAATAATCTAATGCTCACCTGCAAAGAAAGCAGTAAAGTTAAAAAGGTTGAAATCGGGAAGCGATATAAAGGCAAACTTATCAACTCAATTGCTGACCTTGCCGAAATTACAGATATTTCAGAGACCAATATCTTAGAACATAATACAGGGATAGGTGAAGCTGTTAATGTTGGAGATGAGATAAAAATCCCAATTCCCCCACATTGTGACGACAGTAAGAGCGTTTTTGATGGTAATACTACTATCAAAAACATAATTAATCCATGCCTTAATGCCCATATTCCGATTATAAATCGATTACAATTTTCAAATGAAGGGGATATTGATTTTGATATAATTAACAATGCAGACGATTTAATAATAGAAAATTCGATAGAAGTACTGAACTTAAATTGTTCTTCACTAAAAGACCGCAGAAAGAATAAGTGGAATAATGTTGAACGCTATTTTACGGAGAATATGAATTACCTCTTGGAAGACCCTGTTTTGTTAAGGAAATCCATAGATAAACTAATTGTTCAAAAAGCATTACCTGATTCAAATAATGAATTAGAACCTTTTTATTTTGTAGAAGTGGCATTTTATCAAAAATTAATTAATTAAAAACTATGCTTTACACCGACACCACTGAAAAAGGCTTAGAAGCCCACATCGCTCAATATTTAGTTGAAGAAAATAAGTATCTATTACGAGACAACAAGGCATATAACAATGTGTTGTGCCTTGATACGGACTTGCTTTTTCAATTTTTAGAAACTACACAAGCCAAAGCGATAGATAAAATAAAAAAACACCATAAAGAACAATGGCAAAAAGTAGTGGTGTCGTTGATAAATAAAAAAATAACAGACCAAACCCTTGCCAAAAATATGCCTTTGGGAGGGCTTATCAACTTGCTCCGCAAAGGAATAACAGAGGGTTTTACCAATACCAAACTACACTTGTTTTACGATAAGCCAGTTTCTACCTACAATACAGAAGCAAATACATTATACCAAACCAATTTGTTTTCGGTGATGCGACAAGTCTATTATTCACCCAACGACAAAAAATCCTTGGACATGATGATATTCATTAATGGTATTCCAGTTATATCTTTTGAATTAAAAAATGAGCTTACCAAACAAAACGTACATCATGCCATAAAGCAATATAAAAACGACAGAGACCCCAAAGAAGAGCTTTTTAGGTTAGGGAGATTGATGGTAAATTTTGCGGTAGATACGGAGGAAGTTTGGATGTGTACTCAACTCAAAAAAGATAAAACGTATTTTCTACCCTTTAATCAAGGACATAACAACGGTGCAGGAAATCCGCCGAAAGAAGGTATAAAAACCGATTATTTATGGAAAGAAGTTTTGACAAAAAATAATCTTACCGACATCATTCAGAATTTCTGTCAACTCATCGTAGAAGACAAAGAAAGCTTAGATGATAAAGGGAAGATTGTAATTAGTAAAGAGCGAAAACTTATTTTTCCTCGCTACCATCAGTTAATGGCAGTACGTAGTCTGTTGGCTGATGCACAAGAGAAAGGTTCTGGACAAAAATATTTAATCCAACATTCGGCAGGTTCGGGCAAATCAAATTCTATTGCTTGGTTAGCACATCAATTGGTAGGCTTGCATGATAAAATAGGCAAAAACAACATCTTCGATACAGTCATTGTAGTAACTGACCGTCGGGTTTTAGATGCCCAAATCAGAGAAAACATTAAACAATTTCAACAAGTAGATAAAGTAGTTGAAGCCATCACCGAAGGAAGTAAACAATTGAAGGGAGCTTTGGAAGAAGGTAAAAAATTAATCATTACTACCATTCAGAAATTTCCACACGTTGTAGCCGAAATAGGTGAATTGCCCAGTGTAAACTTTGCCGTTATTATTGATGAGGCCCACAGTAGTTTAAGTGGACAAATGGCAAGAAAGCTAAATGAGGCATTATCAAAACCAAATGATGATGATGAAATAGAAACCGAAGACCATGATACCGTAACAGGTGAAGACTTAATTACAGATTTAATAAAGTCAAGAAAGCTGTTGCCCAATGCCAGTTATTTTGCTTTTACAGCAACGCCCAAAAATAAAACTTTAGAATTGTTCGGTGTGCCTTTTGAAGAAGGAGATAAGACAAAGTACAGAGCATTCCATTTGTATTCGATGAAACAAGCCATAGAAGAACGTTTTATTATGGATGTTTTACAAAATTATACTACCTATCAAAGCTATTACGCATTACTTAAGAAGGTAGAAGATGACCCTGAATATGATAAAACAAAAGCACAGAAAAAGTTAAAAGCTTATGTAGAAAGCCATGAACACGCTATTAAAAAGAAAACAATTTTAATGGTTGAACATTTTATGGAAAACGTAATCCGTAAAAAAAGAATGGGAGGACTTGCAAAGGCAATGCTAGTAACAAGTTCGAGAGCCAATGCCGTAAAATATAAAAAAGCATTTGATGATTATTTACTTAAAATAAACAGTCCTTTTAAAGCAGTAGTAGCATTTTCAGGAGAGATAGACGGGCAAACAGAGGCAAGTTTAAACGGATTTGCAAGTAATGCTATTCCTTCCGAGTTCAAGAAAAACGAGTATCGTTTTTTATTGGTAGCAAATAAATTTCAAACTGGTTTCGACCAGCCACTTTTGCATACCATGTATGTAGATAAGAAATTGGGAGGAGTAAATGCTGTTCAAACGCTATCAAGACTCAATAGAAGTCATCCCTTAAAGCATGATACCTTTGTGTTAGATTTTGCCAACTCAGCAGAAGAAATAGAGAACGCATTTAAACCATATTACGAAAGTACCGTTTTAGGCGAAGGGACAGACCCCAATAAATTATTTGATTTACAAGATGTTTTAGATAATTACCAAGTTTATACCCAAGAGCAAGTATATGAGTTTTCTGAAATGATTTTGACCAATGGAGCTATCGACCAGCTTCATGCCATTCTTGACAGGTCATCTTACCTATTCAAAAATGATTTAGACGAAGAGCAACAGATAGACTTTAGAGCAAAGGTTAAAACCTATGTGCGTTTGTATATTTTCCTTTCTCAGATTGTACCTTTTGAAAATCCGTATTTAGAAAGACTTTATATTTTTTTGAATCACTTGCAAAACAAATTAGGGGGAGAAATCATCCCTGATTTTGCCCAAGGCATTTTAGATAATATTGATATGGATAGTTATCGTTTGCAGTTAGAAGCAACGACCAATATTGCTATGGAGCAAGGAGACGATTTAAAGCCTATTCCAACAGATATGAGAGGTGGGAAAAATCAACCAGAAATAGATAGGTTGTCAAATATTCTACAAAGTTTTAATGACCGCTTTGGAACAAAATTTGAAGATGCGGATAAAGTAAGAAAGATGGTTGAAAGTATTGCTTATGATGTGGCAAGAAATGAAGATTTAGCCAATTCTCTAAAATACTCTGATGAACAAAATGCAAGAATAACCAGCGATTCAGTAGGACAGAAAGAACTATTAAAACACGTAATGACCAATTTTGATTTCTATAAATTAATTACAGATAATAAAGAAGCTAAAGAAGATTTTAACTCAATGCTTTTTGGAATGGTGAAAGAAATATTTAATCAAGGACTTAACAATTTGAGACCATAAATTAGAAAATTCACATTAAACATACCTTTGATGTGAATTTTTCAAATAATAATTTTATGTTGACTTTATTGTTGACAGTGAGCAAAAACAATATCTTGGTTCTATAAGCAATTAACCCTCTCAGTACTATTTGAATAATTGCTTCAAATTAAAATTCCCCTTTAACACCTACTTCCCCCAACCAAATTCCTCCCCTTTTTTAATGAATCCATAACAGTATGGGCAAGCAAAGTTCTGATTTTCAATTTACTTTTGCTTTATCAAACATAAAACCCAAAAAATACTATGGAAAGAAGGTCTGTCATTAAAAATATCGGTGGTTTGTTCCTAACGCCCTCTTTGCTTGCTTCGTCAAAAGGGAAAAAGCCTGTTTTGCGTGTAGCTCATCTTACGGATGTACACATGAAAAATGAGTTAGAAGCTCCCACGAAGTTTGCCAAATGTCTGCATCATGTTCAGCAACAAAATCCTAAGGTGGATTTTATTCTGAATGGGGGCGATATTGTTTTTGATATGAACAAAGCCAATCTTTCGGCTATCAACGACCAATGGAATTTATTGAATGGCATTTTGAAGTCGGAATGTAGTTTGCCTATTCATTATTGCTTGGGTAATCATGATGTTTGGTGGAGTGAAGACAGCAAAGGACAAACGGATTATGGTAAGAAGTACTCTTTGGAAAAACTCAACCTTACGAAATCGTATTACAGTTTTACGCAAAAAGGCTGGAAGTTTATCATTTTAGATAGCATTCAGTTGGATGTGGACAATACTTGGTTTATCGGAAAGTTGGGCGACGAACAGTTCGCTTGGCTTGCAAATGAATTGAAAAATACAGACCCTTCGATGCCAGTTTTGGTACTTTCGCACGTGCCTATTCTTACGGCTACGCTGATGATTAAAGACAATATTGTGAATAAATGGCAGATGTCTCGTGGAGATATGCACACCGATACGGCTAAAATTATTGATTTATTTTACCAATATCCCAACGTGAAAATCTGTTTAAGCGGACACGTTCACCTACGTGATAAAGTACAGTACAACAATGTTACTTATATCTGCAACGGAGCGGTAAGTGGTGCTTGGTGGAATGGTAACAACCGCCAAACAGCCCCGGGTTATGGCGTTTTAGATTTGTATGCCGACGGTAGTTTTGAAGAAAAATATGTCAATTATTGATTTCGGGTTTCGGATGTCGGATTTTGGATTTCTGATTTCGGAAAATATTATAATTAGTAATAAAAAACGTTTTACAAATCTGAAATCCGAAATCCGATACCTGAAATCTGACACCCGATACCTGAAATCCAAAATCCGACATCCAAAATCCCAACTCCCAACTCTTATTTAGCTTCTATATTTCTCCTCAAAAGCCTCTAAATACTTATTACCAATCGGGATTTCTCGGTTGGCGATAATCACTTTTATTTTCTGAAAATGGGTGATTTTACTGAGATTGACAATGTAAGAATTGTGGATTCTACAAAACTCATGGCTGAAAAGTTTGGCTTCCATTGCCTTTAGATTCAGGCGTGTGAGGATGGGCTTTACTGGCGACTTCGTGGTGTAAACCTTCACATAATCTTTCAAGCCTTCTACATACAAAATATCGTCAAACATCAATTTTATTTCTTTGTACTCGGCGTGGATAAAGCAGAAATTTTGGCTTTTTTCTGCCACTACACTTTGCTCTTTCCCTTTTTGGCGTAATGAAAACAACTCATTGGCTTTGTTGGTGGCTTTCAAGAGTCGGTCAAAAGCAATGGGTTTTAGTAAATAATCTACCACGTTGAGGTCATAACTTTGAAGGGCATATTGTTCAAAAGCAGTAGTAAAAATCACCATCGGAGACTCGGCTAAACTTTTTATCAACTGAATTCCCGTAAGGCTTGGCATTTGAATATCTACCAAAAGTAAGTCAATAGATTCCTTTTTAAGCATATCAAATACTTCTAATGGATTGGTACTTGCCTTCACTAAAGTAAGATATGGAATTTTGCGTAAATCGTCTGCTAAAATTTCCAAGGCAAAAGGCTCATCATCAATGGCAATACAACGAAGATTCATGGCTGTAATTGAATGCTTAGGTTTACTGTAAATTTTCCTCCATCATCACTAATCTCAAGCTGATGCTGGTTGGGGTAATTGAGTGCCAATCTCTTCCTGACATTTTGGATACCAATACCCGAGTCCTCTACTAACGAAGGAGTATTGTCTTTGAATATATCGTTTTGTGAAAAGAAATATAAAGTACCCTCACGGACAGTCAGCGAAATATCAATCATCGACTCGGATTGGCTATGTAAACCGTATTTAAAAGCATTTTCTACAAAAGGAATAAATAGCATGGGTTCAATCAAAAGTTCGTCGCTGATACCCTCGGCATTAAAATGAGCAATAGATGGATTTACTAACCGCATTCGCTGTAAATCAATATAATTCTTGAGGTACATTATCTCACGTTGAAGAGCCACTCTTTCATGATTGGCATGGTAAATCATGTACCGAAGTAAATCTGAAAGCTGTAAAATATAGCCTTCTGTTTTGTCGGATTTTTGGCGAGCCAACCAACGAATATTATTAAGTGTATTAAACAAAAAATGTGGACTCACTTGTAGTTTCAGCACCGCCAATTCAGCAGCCAGTTTCTCGTAAATGATTTGTTGTTGAATGGCTTTATTCGCTGCTCTTTCTTTTATCAAAGCCATCATACTACTAAATACTACTACCAGCACAAAGGAAATCATCATTCCGCTAATGTGTGGCGTATTCATCATTCCGAAAATAGAAGATTGTGGCTGAGGAAATGGATTTCCTTGCGGAGACGACTGTGGCGGAGGTGGCATTTGCCCTCCTCCCATAGTAGGAGGAGGAGGTAAATGCCTATCAGGGTTAGGTAAATACGTTGGGGCAAATCTGAAAACGTGTTGAAACACGATAATATCCACTAAAAAAACGAATATTAATGCTCCTGCTAAAACACTGTAAAAACGACCCAAATTTCCTTTTTTGAGCATATTGGGCGTAAGCCAATGCAAGTTCAAATAGAAAATAGCCATCAGTAATAAATTATTAATGATGTTGGGTAGTAAAATAGGGTAGTTATGAATACTTTCTTTGAACGAAAAAGGGAAAAAAGAAAACGGAGCTAAAGAAAAAGCAAGCCACCCTAAAATATGTACTAAAAATGAGTAACGTTCAATAAATTTCATGGATTAGCAATTCTCAAGCTTCTTTTTTCAATACATTTTAAGCAATAATGATACAAGATACACTTATAACGAGCATTGCTTGGCTTTCCTGTTGAATGTGCCTATCAATTTAGCTTTTGTGCAGACTTATTTTACACCATCTACACAAATATTTTAGTATTCTACACATCCAACAGAAAGCTTCGTCTGTCCCGTTATTTCACTGATAATTCACAAAAAACTCTATCAGCAATGTTTAACAGGCATATATTTTTTTCAATACTCTTATTGAGTGTATGTTCAACGAAGATATTGGGGCAGAAGCACTCCCCCAATTATGAAGTCGTTTTTCCACAAGGAAAAGTAAATACTTTAAAAATTAATATCAAAAAAGAAGATTGGCAGGCGGTTCAGCAAGATATGAAAAGTATTTACAAAATAGATTTTGGTCAAAGAAAAGGCGAAAAAGGAATGTTCCCTCTGATGCCTCAGAAAGGGATGATTCTTGATAGTTTACGAGATAAAAAAGGCGAAGGCTTTCGCCCTCCCATGATGAAAATGAGTCAGCAAGACCCTAAGTACATTGGCGTAAATCTCAGTTTTCAAGATAGCACTTGGCATGATGTCTCTTTTAGACTAAAAGGTAATTCAAGTTTGATGATGAGCTGGTCGGCTGGGATTTATAAGCTTCCTTTTAGGCTTAATTTCGGACGTTCTACCGAGAAGAAAAAAAATGATTTTTATGGTTTCAAAGAACTCTCGATGTCGCCAGCCATGAACGATAACTCTTTGATGCGAGAAAAAATAATGGCTGATATTTTCAGAGCGTCGGGCGTTTATGCACCACAAACAGCCTATTACCAAGTATTTATTGATTTTGGCGAAGGCGAGCAATATTGTGGCATTTACACAATGGTAGAAGTAGTGGACGATACCATGATTGAAAATCAATTTGAAGAAAAAGAAGGAAATATTTACAAACCAGAATCAACCTTTGCTCGCTTTGATAGTACTCAATTCGAGAAAAAAAATCATAAAAAACAGGCTGATTGGAGCGACGTAAAAAACCTTATTAGTACCATCAACAGCCCAAAGCGTAATACTAACTCAGCAGAATGGCGATACGATTTAGAGCAAGTTTTTAATGTAAATCATTTTTTAAAATGGTTGGCAGTCAATTCCATATTTGTCAATTGGGATACTTACGGAGCTATGGCACATAATTCTTACCTCTACCACTCACACACCCAGCAGTTTATTTGGATTCCGTGGGATAATAATGAATCCTTAAAAACGGATAAGGAGGGAAGTGGCGGCTTTCCTCCACCAAGTAATATAAGCAATCTGCCAAAGATGGCAGAAGGAATGCCACCGATGATGGGAAACCGTAAAGCTTCGCTTTCGCATCAGGAAGTGGGCAAGCAATGGGTATTGATTCGCTTTTTGTTGGATGATGCCCTGTACGCACAACAATACAAAAAGTACGTGGCAGAAGTAACAGCACAATTGCTGGCTTCGGGAAAAAGCCAAACCATCGTTGAGCGGAACTATGAAATTTTAAAACCCCTTGCTTCAAAAGAGCAGAAGCCATATTCACATTTGAATTCAACAAAAGACTTTACCAAAGCTTTTGAAGACCTACAAAAACATCTTGTAGCAAGGCAAAAAGCCGTAGAAAGCTATCTGAAAACACAAAATCCTTGAGTATCTACACAAAATAAGTATCTATCGACACCGACGCAACGCTTGAAAAAACGACTTGGTCTTCCACTTACAAACAAATAATTATTACCCAAAACTTAAAAAACCGATATGAAAATCAACAATGTAAAGTACTTCCTTCTGGCAGGATGCGTTTTTCTTTATGCTTGTAAAGTAAAAGAAGATGTTGACCCCGACGAAACGGGCGGAAGTAATTTAGCCTTAACGCCCGACTGGACAGAAGCCACTCACAGTAAAAATGCCGACCCCAATTATGATGTGGTATTTCCTCAAGACAAAGTAAATACGCTTGAAATCACGATGACTACAACCGACTGGGAGAACATCCAAGCCGATATGCTTACCAAAGCGGGTTTTGCTTTTGGGTCTGGTGCTGGTACTTCTACTACGCCGGGCGGTGGCGGTCAGGCTGGTGGCGGAGGAACAATTCCCACAGACAGTACTTTCATGGGTGGTGGAGTACCCGGTGGAACACCTCCAACAGGCGGCGGAGCGGCTGGCGGTGGGGCAGCAGCAGGCGGAGGCAATGCTGGCGGTGGAGCTTTAGATATTATTTCTGGCGACCCAATTTATGTAGCCACTTCTGTGAAATTCAATGGTAAAGAATGGTATCATGTGGGTTTTCGTCTGAAAGGAAACTCAAGCCTTTCGGGTGCATGGCGAGAAGGTATTTATAAATTACCTTTCAAACTTAATTTTGATGAATTTGAAGATGATTATCCAGAAATCAAAAATCAGCGATTTTATGGTTTCAAAGAGTTTTCAATGTCGCCGGGCTATGATGATAATTCACTCATGCGAGATAAATTAGCCAGTGATTTATTTAGAAATGCAGGCGTTCCTGCGGCAAAAACAGCTTTTTATAAAATCTATATCAATTTTGGAAGTGGTCTAAAATACTGTGGTGTTTACACAATGGTAGAAGTAATCGACGATACGATGGTAGAAAATCAGTTTGGCGAAGACAATGGCAATATTTACAAACCAGAATCTACTTTCCAAAGCTTTACACAAAGTGAATTTGAAAAGAAAAATAACGAAACAGAAGCCAATTGGTCGGACGTTCAGAGTATCATTACTTATCTCAACGCCAGTACTCGCACCAGTAATGCAACGCAATGGCGAAGCAACCTCGAAAGTGTATTCAACGTTGACCATTTCGTGAAAGTACAGGCGGTCAATAATGTCATCGTCAATTGGGATGCTTATGGCTCTATGGCACATAATTATTATCTTTATAACCATTCTTCTAAAAAAATGATGTGGATTCCGTGGGACTTCAATCTTTCCATGACTGCATCAAGCAATAGTACTCAAGTCGGTGGCGGAGCAAGTATGCGAGGCGTCAGCTTGTCGATGTCGGAAGTAACAAGTAGTTGGCCATTGTTGAGATATATCGCAGATGATGCAACCTACTACACGAAATACAAGTCTTATGTGAAAGAATTCACGGAAAATCAATTTACAGTAGATAAAGTAAATGCAATGATTGATAAAAATTATAACTTGATAGCACCTTATGTAATCGGTACAGAACCTGAGCAAAAAGGTTATACATATTTATCAAGTTCATCAGATTTTACTAATGCCATTACTGCTTTGAAGGCACATATCGTAACAAGAAATGCCGCTGTAAAAGATTTTCTAAAGTAAAAATTACCCCATAACCAATACCAATATGAAAATTCCCATTCTTGTTTTGTGTTGCTGTTTTTTTAGTGTCGGAGTATTCGCCCAGAGTAAAAAAGAGGTAAAAAAGTATCGTATCAAAAGTACGACAGAAGTAATCAGCGACTTTAGCGGAGGAAAAGAAAGCAAACGTTATGATTCTCAGAAAAAGTTTGATAAAAGTGGCAACATTACTGAGGAAGTCAATTTCGACAAAAAGGGAAATATTCAGACCAAAACGGTTTCTAAATACAATGTCGATAACGACAAAATTGAAGAAACAGTCTTTGATGCCAGTGGAAAGCAAATGAGCCGTGAAGTATATAAGTACGATGTAAACGGCGAAAAATCTGAAGAATTGCACTACAACGAAGCCAATCAGTTAGAAAGCAAATCAACTTATTTGTTTGATAACAAAGGGCTTAAAACAGAGAAAAAGACTTTCGACCCACAAGGAAAACTCCTCCAAATCAAGAAATATGTTTATGGATATTGATGCTTTTTTAACCTCTATTCAAAAAGAAATAGACTCCTTTGAGTCTATTTCTTTAGCCGAAATGGATAAGGTAAAGCTCATGGACAGAGTCGATGTAAAATACCTGATTCCTCTTAGCCATTTGGCCCAAGTTTTGGCAGAAGCTCGTGAAAACTACCGTGTGGTAGAAATTAATCAAGAACGTATTTGTGCCTACGAAACACAGTACTTTGATGTGAACAACGATATGACGCTTTATCAAAAGCATCATTCAGGCTTTTTGAATCGCTATAAAGTACGTACTCGAAATTATGTAGGGTCTAATTTGCAGTTTTTTGAAGTAAAATTCAAAAACAATAAAGGACGCACCCTCAAGAAACGAATACGTACCAATTTATACGACCAACCCGAGATAAAAGCCAGCGAAAGTGATTTCCTAACAAAACATAGCCCTTTACAACCAGATGCACTACGAGGGATTTTATGGGTTTATTACAAACGCATAACCCTCGTGAGTAAGCATAATTTGGAAAGGCTTACGATAGACCTTGAACTTAGTTTTCAGAAAGAAGGTCAGGAAAAAAAATACCCTAAAATCGTTATTGCAGAAGTAAAACAAGAAAAAATGGGAGCATCTCATTTCATTGATATTATGCGAAAATGGCGAATCAGACAGGGTTCTATCAGTAAGTATTGTTTCGGAATCGTTAGTTTGTTCGACAATATCAAACAAAATCGCTTTAAACCACATTTACTTAAAATTACTAAAATCATCCGACAACATGACAATTTTGCAGCAAGTTACCAATCTTGATACCTTACAAACTATCCAAGCATCGGGCTTTCAATTATTCGATAAATTATCCACAAAGTTTTTTGTTAGATTAGCCATAGATTTAATTTCAACCACTATCTTAGTCCGCCTGATTTATTATAAAACCTACCAAAAATCAGAGCAATTCTTTACCTTTTTTACCTTTAACATTACCATTTTCCTTATCACGTACTTATTGAATCACGTAGAAATGTCGATGGGAGCAGCCTTTGGTTTGTTTGCTGTGTTTTCGATGCTTCGTTACCGAACGGAAAGTATTTCTACTCGTGATATGACTTACCTGTTTTTGGTCATTGCCATCGGCTTATTATCGGCAGTCAGTAAAGGAGGTTGGGACGAACTTTCGGCACTGAATTTTATTTTACTGAGCGTAACGGCACTTTTAGAAAGTAAATGGCTTATCAAAAAAGAACATTCAAAAGAAGTGTTGTACGAAAATATTGATTTGATTCATGCAGAAAAACGAAAGGAATTAATTGAAGATTTACACTTACGTACAGGGCTAAATGTTCACCGAGTAGAGATTCAATCCATAGATTTTCTGAAAGATGCTACAAGAATCATTATTTATTATTTCGACTAAATTGCTATGAAAAAAACACAATTGTATATACTCAGCTTCTGTCTGATAAGTTGCCTTAGCTTTGGGCAAACAACCAAAGATTATACCGATTTCCAAACTTGGTACGGAGCATCAGTGAAGTTGGATTTGGCTCATCAATGGGCCGTTACGGCACAGTATCGTATGCGTTTGATTGACGATGCCAGTTATTACAGAGGTTCGTACTTGTATGGTGAAGTAGATAAAGGACTCAATAATACATTTTCGCTAAAGGGAAGTTACCGCCTTGCGATGGTCGATGAAGGTACTTTTCAGCGATATGCTTTTGGTATAGAGGCAAAAAAAGCGATTAAAAACTTCAGCTTTACTTTACGCCCGATGATACAGTATCAAAGTCAAACCTTTGAAGGGGATGATGAACAAACAGACAGCGATACCTACCTCAGAACCCGACTGACGGGTAAGTACAAGCTCACAAGGAAATTAGATCTATATGCTTATACAGAACCTTTTATTAAATTAGAAAATGGACAAGCATTAGATAAATTTCGTAATTCGGCAGGTTTGAAGTATGAAGTATTCAAAGATTTCAAAGTAAATCTATTTTATATCTGGCAACCAGATTATTCCAAAAAACACGTCCATAATTATCACATCGCTGGGCTGGACTTAGAGTTCACCCTCAAGCCTTGGAAGTCTAAAAAGTAATTCCTTAGCTATCAGCTTTCGGTCATCGGTTATCAGAAATGGTAGGGTTTGATGACTGAAAGCCTGTCAGAGCCTTAAAAAGCTTAATTAATCCATCCAAGTTAAGGCTCTGACACAGCTTTTCATCTCACAATATCTTATCCAAAAGCTAAAAGCCAACCACCGAAATCCGACATCACAAACCCAAAATCATTTAAAAGCAATTACTTCATTAAAAATCCCTCTTTTCGCTTGCCAGTCTTTTACGGCTTTGCCTGTGCCTGATGGCCAAGGATGGATTTCATGGTCTTTCTTGCGTTGATATTCTACCAATTCTGGACTTAGTTGTATCGTTCCCTTTGCTCGTACATGATAAGTGATTAACAATTGGTTCATTCTGTGGAATTCGTACAAACCTATCAATTCTACAATTTCGCCATCAAGGTTTAATTCTTCTTTTACTTCTCTCAATACACCTTCTTCGGGTGTTTCGCCTGCTTCCAGAAAACCTGTGATTAAGGCAAACCAGCCAACCGGCCAAGCGGTGTTGCGGGCTAAAATAATATCGCCTTCATGTTCGACAATGGCAGCAACTACGGGGGTGGGGTTGTTCCAATGTACAAAACCGCACGTTTCCTCATCTGCACAAAGTATTCTTTCTCGGTCGTCTTTCCATTTGGTTACTAAGCTTTTTCCACATTGTGGACAAAAATTCATCTTTGCCATTGTATCTGTAAAACGGAATTTCATTCTGTCAATAAAATATTTAATACTTTGCCCAAATTAATGCTTGATATGTGAAAGTTACTACGAAACCAATGATTTTACTATCATTGATTGAGTGGAAATGTAGGAAATCAATGAGAAAAATAAGCGAAATGACGGGTATAAAACCAAAAAAAGCCTTGAAAATCAAGGCTTTAAGGTAATATTTTGGAGGTCTCGAGCGGATTCGAACCGCTGTACAAGCTTTTGCAGAGCTCTGCCTAGCCACTCGGCCACAAGACCATTTTGTTTGGAGTGCAAAATTAATACAATAATTATTCAAAACAAAGGCTATTCTAATAATTATTGATACTGTTGCGAAAAAATGTTTTGACAACAATCTTGAAACCCTTAAAAATAAGAAAAGCCATTCTGAAAATCAATGACTTACAGAATGGCTTCCTTTTATTTGAAAATTAAGATTACTCAGCAGAGTTTGCTTTTTTATCTAACTTTTTCTTCGCTTGTTCACGAGCTGAATCTTCCATTTGAGCTTTCAATGCTGAAAGAGCATCTAAATCACCTAAAGTAGATTTTTCAGTAGAATCAGCTAATTTCTGTACGTCTTTAGCTGTTTTCTTTTTCTCTTCAACGATTGCTTCTTCTTTAGCATCATTATATACTCTTACGTGAGAAAGAACAATTTTACGATCGTCTTTTTGGAATTCAATTACCTTGAAGTCTAATTGTTCACCGATTTCAGCTACTGAACCATCTTCTTTAGCTAATTGCTTCAATGGAGCAAATCCTTCGATTCCGTAAGGCAATTCTAAAGTAGCTCCTTTGTCATTCTTCGCAACGATTGTAGATTTGTGTACTGAACCTACTGTGAAGATTGATTCGAAGGTATCCCAAGGATTTTCTTCTAATTGTTTGTGTCCTAAAGCTAAACGACGGTTTTCAGCGTCTAATTCAAGTACAACAACATCTAATTTTTCGCCAACTTTAACGAATTCAGATGGATGTTTGATTTTCTTAGTCCAAGATAAGTCAGAAACGTGAACTAAACCATCAATACCTTCTTCTAATTCAAGGAATAAACCGAAGTTTGTTAAGTTACGAACAGTACCAGTGTGTTTAGAACCGATAGCATAACGAGCTAACAAATCTTGTTTAGTCCAAGGATCTTCAGTTAATTGTTTGATACCTAAAGACATTTTGCGTTCAGCACGGTCAAGTGTTAACACAACTGCCTCGATAGTATCACCCACCTTCAAGAAGTCTTGTGGATTACGTAAGTGTTGTGACCAAGACATTTCTGAAACGTGAATCAAACCTTCAACACCTTGAGTGATTTCTAAGAATGCACCGTAATCAGCAACGTTTACAACTTTACCTTTTACTTTAGAACCAACTTCAGTTGTTTCTGCTAAAGCATCCCAAGGGTGAGCTTGCAATTGTTTCATACCCAATGAAATACGTTTTTTGTTTTCATCGAAGTCCAAAACAACCACTTGGATTTTTTGGTCAAGTTTAAGCATTTCTTGTGGGTGGTTGATACGACCCCATGAAATGTCTGTAATGTGAAGTAAACCATCTACACCACCTAAGTCGATGAACACACCGAAGTTAGTCATGTTTTTGATTACACCTTCAAGTACTTGTCCTTTTTCAAGGTTAGTCAAGATAGACTGGCGTTGTTGCTCAAGGTCTTTCTCGATTAACACTTTATGAGATACAACTACGTTATCGTTAGCGTGGTTGATTTTAACCACTTTCACTTCCATTTTCTTACCTACAAAGATATCGAAATCACGGATTGGTTTCACATCAATTTGTGAACCTGGTAAGAATGCTTCTACACCATAAATATCCACGATTAAACCACCTTTAGTACGACGTTTCACAAAACCATCAATAACGATGTCTTGTTCAAGAGCATCTTCGATGTTTTTCCAAGCAGTCATTACTTTAGCTAATTTACGAGAAAGAATCAATTGACCTGATTTGTCTTCTTGGTTTTCTACGTAAACATCTACTACATCACCTACTTTCAAATCAGGCATATCTCTGAATTCAGAAGTTGGTACAAGACCATCTGATTTGAAACCAATATTCAAGATAATTTCACGGTCAGTAATCCCTACGACTGTTCCTTTTACTACTTGTTTCTCAGTAACTTGATTTAAAGTTTCCTCGATTAGAGCTTCCATTTGAGCTCTTTGCTCAGCAGAATAACCTCCACCGATACCTTTTGTGCCGACTAAATCCCAGTCGAAATCTGCTAATTGGTTAGCCATGTGTTTGATTAAAAGCCCTTTATACATCATCGCCACGGGCAAAAGGCGAAGAAATTAAGTGAAATCCCGATAAAGTCTTGCTGAACGGGGGTGCAAAGATAGAAAAAAATGTAATGATTTGATAATGAGGAGGAAAAAATATTTTTTCGGATAGGCCTCTGTTATTTTATACTCCTTTATTGATATTTCATAAATTTTACCGTTAGATAAGTTTTGAGCCTTTTTTTTTGAAGTACTTATCCATTTTGGTATCTTTCTTTTTTGTTACTAAGTGGTATTTTAAAAGCTCAATAAGTATGGGAGACATTGCCGATTTTGAAGATTGGGATTTGATTATTGAAGACATACACAACCAAAAATGTATCGTCATCGTTGGCCCAGATATTCTCGAATATGAGGGTTTTGATAGTTTTTTTGGAGCAGTTTCTAACGAACTCAAAGAAAACAAGTATATCAGTCAATCTTTTGTTGAAGAACAATTATTTCAGATTAAGATTTCAAATCCAATTCGTGCAAAAGCCGAGAAAAATGATGGTATTCGCCACATCGGAAAGGCTATGCAAAGAGTGATTGAACAAAATCAAGCAAAATTAGACGCAATCGCTCTTTTGTTGAAAAAACTCCCTTCTGAGTTAATCCTTTCATTAATGCCCGAGGAAGCTACTTTTTCTCGAATTTTAGAAAATCCCGTTCGGTATTATCATAAAAATAAAACTTCTGAAAAAGAAGTATTGCCTCAGTTTAGCTCCGAAAGTCCGACGATGTATAACCTGTTGGGCGTTTTGAGTCAGCCCGAATCTTTGGTTTTTACTTACGACGATTTGTTTGAATACATTTTCAGTATTCTTGGCGATAATCGTTTGCCACAGGCTTTACAAATTGCTCTGAAAAATGCAGAGCGTTTTATTTTCTTGGGCGTAAATTTCAATAAATGGTATATGCACTTATTATTGAAATTACTGGCATCCGATAAAAATGTGTTGGCGATTGATGCCCAAATTCCTGAAGCTTCCCGTACTTTTATCATGAGCCGTTTATCATTAGAAATGATGGATTGTACGCCTATTGCTTTTTTGGAAAAATTGGCAAGTACTTATGAAAAATCTTCAAAAAAACAGGAAGAAATTACACCACAGAAACCTGTTGAAGTAAAACCTGTCATTGCAAAAAATGACCCTGTGAGAGTATTTCTTTCCTACGCTCATGTGGACGAAGAATTTAAGAAAGAACTTCTTATCAATCTATCGCCCTTAATCAAGCAAGTAAAAGAAATTGAAATTTGGGAAGACCGACAAATTACGGCAGGTACAGAATGGGAAACCGCCATCAAAAGTCAATTGGCTCAGTCGGAATTACTGATTTGTTTGGTAAGTAAAAATTATCTGAACTCCAGTTATTGCGAAAGCGAAATTTCCACCGCCATTACTCAGCAAAAGTATGTATTGCCCATTTTACTAAAATCTTGTGCATGGATGGATTTTCCTTTTATCGCAACCCGACAAGTAGTGCCGAGAGATAATAAATCTATCGCCAGTTTCAAAGACCAAGACGAAGCCTACCAGAGTGTTTATGAGGAAGTAAAACGTTTAGTAACATTGATTAAATCTGAAAGAGCAATATGACCAGTAAAAATCGTTATCCCGGGCCTAAACCATTTAGAACCGATGAGAAAGACATATTCTTTGGTAGAGAAACTGATATTGCGGAATTTTATAAATACATTTTCTTGCACCAAAGCGTAGTACTTTTTGGCAAAAGTGGCTACGGAAAAAGTTCTTTAATTAATGCGGGAATCATTCCGTTATTAGCCGAAAAAAATAAACAGGTTCATTATTTTGAAGTAAAGTTTGGGCCATACATTGCCGATTCAGATAGGTTTTCGCCAATTGAAAAAGTGAAGGCTGTGATTAAAGAAAAATCAAGCGAGAAATCAAGCTTGGTTTTAGAAAAGTACTTTCAGACCGACGGCTCTTTTTGGCATAAACTCAAAAACTATCAAATCTCGCACGAAGCCAACGAAATCATCTTTTTCTTCGACCAGTTTGAAGAACTTTTTACTTATCCAGAAGACTTAATTCTGGAATTTAAGCAGCAGTTAGCCGACGTTCTTTATACGACTGTGCCTACTTTTTTTAGAAATCAAGAAGATTTGTTGGACGAAGAAGACGTTTCAGAAGAATTTAGGCTTAATTTTTACCAGAAACCTGAAATAAAAGTTGTATTCGCTATTCGTTCAGACAGGTTGGGGCAGTTGGAGGAATTGAAAGATTATCATCCAACGATTCTAAAGGATTGCTACGAACTAAAAGGTTTAGACAAGCAAGGTGCTTTAGCGGCGGTTCTTGAACCTGCTACCATTCCTGACGAACCAAAAGGTACTTTCAAAACGGCTGCTTTTGAAATCCAACAAGATTTGGCTGAAAAATTAGTAGCCGAACTTCAAGATAAAAACGGGCGTGTGGAAACTTCTACGCTTCAAATTATTTGCTGGCAAGTAGAAGACAAATTTGTTCAGAATTGGATTCAAGAAGACGAAAAGTTTGTACTTACGTTGGAACATATTGACGTTGACGGAGACGGGGAAATCAAAGACGATATTGAAAGTGTTTTTAATAATTATTACAAAGACACGATTGAAAACAAGATTTATCCACAGTTCAAAGACGCTACTTATCGTTTGGTAGAAGAAGTAATGGTGCAAAATGGACAAAGAATTCCTTTTGAGTACAATTACTTGACTTCAGTGATTATGGTTGAACAATTAGGTTTGCCAGACCGAAAAGTTGCCAGAAAAATTTTGGATATTCTGCGTGAAGCTTCTTTGTTGAAAGTAGAGCAGGATTCTCAAAAACGTTTTATGTACGAACTCGGACATGATACTTTGGTAGAACCTATCAGTAAAGCAGCCAAAATCAGAGAAGAACGTGAAGAGCAAATTAGAGCTTGGGAAGAAGCAGAAAAGGCAAGAGAGGAAGCGTTGAAATCGCAAGAAGAAAAAGAAAAAGCTGATGAACAAGCCAGAATCGCTCAGGAATTGACAGAAATTGCACAAACTGAAAAGCAAAAAGCAGACGAGCAAGCCGCTAAATTCTTAGTAATGAAACGCAAAGCAGAAATTAGGTCGATGATTGCGGCTGTTTTTTTTGTGATTGCGGTCATTACTGCTGGCACTACGGTTTATTTTGCTTTGAAAGTAAAAGAAGAGAGAAACAATTTGTATAAAAGCTTAGTAGTTACGAAAAATATCATTGAAAGTATTCAAACAAATGATTCTGTAAATAATAGTGCCAGTACTTCGGCTGAAAAAACCACTGTTCAAGCAGATTCAATCAAGAGTAATAATAAGTCAACTTATAAAGGTTTACTGTCTTTACTAAATAAAATTATTCACTTTACTGACACCACAAAAATTTCTGCTGCTCCTTCTGATACCACAAAGATTTATAACCAAATCGTTCAAGAAGGCAATCGTTTGATTGATAAAAATGCAGAAGAGATTCATCTGATAGAAAATGACAATGGAAAACCAACAAGTATTAAAATCAAACCAATTCCTTTTGACTCAAGCCTTATCAAAGGCTTAGACGAGAAAAAACAAAGAAAACGTCCGATTCTTAATCGCATCAAAAATAAATTGGAACAATAAAAAACGCCCTGTAAGTTGAGTCTTACAGGGCATTTTTATTAAAATTTCAAGCTAATACCTGCTAAAAGATTTGTTCCCGCCTGCGGATAATAATAGTTTTCGGTATAAGCTGTGCCTTCTGAAATATAGCTAAAAGTATAGCCATTTGAAGAATACAGCGTATTGAAGACATTATTAACCAAAAGGCTAAAGTTGATTTCTCTTAAAGCTTTCGTTTTTAGTGTATAAATCGCTCTAATATCGTTGGTAAAATATCCATCTAATTTTCTGTTTTCATTAGAAGTATTATCCAAATATTGTTTTCCTACGTGTTTGGTCAGCAAAGCAAATTCTAAATTTTTCAAAGGAGTAAATAAAATTTGTGAACCTACAATTACATTCGGTGAAAAAGCAATATCGGTTTTACTAAGCGTTGGTTTTAATTCTTCTGTATAAGTATCATAATTAAAAATAGACTCAGTAAAATTGTTGATTTTATTCTGCGAGAAAGTAGCATTGGCATTTACTTTCAAAGCTTTGTTCAACTGTACTCCTGCTTGAATTTCAATACCTAAACGATAACTTTCTGGTACATTTACTCTAATCGGCGTTCCAACATCGTTCAATTTTCCTGTCAACACCAATTGGTTTTGGTAATTCATAAAGTAACCGTTGAAAGAAATGGCTGCTTTTCCTTTTTGGGTTTTATAACCTACTTCAAAATCATTGAGTTTTTCAGATTTTGGCGTTTTCCCCACATTATCCACAAAGTCCGAACGGCTTGGTTCTTTATTGCCAACGCTGTAAGAAGCATAAGCTGAACTATTAGAAGAAATTTGGTAACTAAAACCTAATTTTGGATTAAAGAATTGATAATCAACTTTCTGACCAATATTCAAACGATTATCGTCTGTTCCTTTTATTTCGTAATTAATCGTTCTTACTTGTAAATCTGCAAAAGCATTTAACTTTTCTGTTAATTGATAAAATACTTTTCCGTATAAATTAAAGTCGATTTTCTTTGAATTTCCATTGTAATAACGGTCGCCGAGTTTGCCATTTGAAGCATAAGTAGCCCAAATTACTTCTCCAAAATTACGTCCATCATATTGGTTCAAAGCTCCGCCAATATTGGCTGTTAGCTTCTTACTTCCTTGATAATCAAAAGAAAAAGTTGTACCATAAAAATCATTATCTAACCATTTTCTACGAACTAAATCCGTTTTTTTGATACTTTTTGTGCCAATCACAATGCTATCTAAACCATAGTTGGCCAAAGAAGCTTGCTCTTTATACTCTTCATAATACCCACGACCATAAGTATAGTGGAAATTCAAATTGAAAGTCCAAGCATTTGATAAACGATGCGAAGAAAGTAACTGATAATGGTCTTGTTGATAATTATCAGTTTGGTTTGGATAAGTATAATAATTATAAGTACGGTTGGTTGGCACTAAGTATTCTGGCACTCCCCACCAAGATTGATAGGTTTTTTCTTTTCCAGAAAAAACATTCAAACGAACGAAAGATTTTTTTCCAAAATACGCACCCGAAAGATAGAAGGATTTCAAATCAGAACTTGCTCTATCGACATAGCCATCCGAAGTAATTTTTGATAAACGAGCATCAAAAGTAAATTTGTCGTTTATCAAGCCCGAACCTACTAAAACGGTATTTTTTAATGTATTGAATGAACCATAAGAAGAATTAATTTCGGCATAAGCCTGTTTTCTGAATTCGTTCGTAGAAATGTTGATTGATGCCCCAAAAGCTCCTGCTCCGTTCGTAGAAGTACCCACACCACGCTGAATTTGTACTGAACTCACCGAACTCGACAAATCGGGTGTATTTACCCAATAAGTACCTTGCGATTCGGCATCGTTCAAGGGAATCCCGTTAATCGTCACGTTGATTCTGGTTGCATCTGTTCCTCTAATACGAACGCCTGTATAACCTATGCCCGCACCAGCGTCGGAAGTAGAAACCAAAGATGGCGTGAAGTTCAATAATTGAGGGATGTCTTGCCCAAGATTTTGTTTTTGTAAATCTTCTTTTGAAACGTCTGTAAAGGCAATCGCTGATTTAGCATTCGCACGAGTGGCGTTTACTACTACTTCATCTGCCGCAAAAGTTGATTTGTTGAGCGAAAAATTAAGTACTGTGTTTTTCTGTAACTCAATTACTTGTTCTTCTTTTTCAAAGCCTACAAAACTTACTTTGATGGTATAAGTACCTTTTTTCAGATTGCTAATTTTGTAAACACCTTGTGCATTACTTTGTGTACCACGCACAGCACCTACAAGTACAACGTTTGCTCCAGAAAGTGGCGTTTTACCGTCAGTATCAACGATTTTACCTGAAATTGACAACTGAGCAAAAGTATTTGTAAAAAGAAATTGAGCAAAAAATACGAAAAGTACCGCTCGCTGGAAGTAATGGTTGGTCTTCGTTTTTGGATTAAATGAAGCCATAAAGGAATTCAGTTTTTCAAAAAATGATTTTTGAGAACTGATGGTAGTCGTTAAATTTTTCATTTTTGAAAAGATTAACAACAGGTAAAGGAGTCAAATCCTGTTAGATTTAACAATGTGAAACCCTATGTAATTGATTGATTTTAAACTTGTTTTCTTTTTGTTTACAGAAAAGCAAATTTACAAAATCCCTTCGACGGAATTACCCGCATCAGGTTCAATGGGTATAATCTCAGCCCGTTATATTAAGGCACCCCTTTTTGTGATTGTACTGCAAAGGTAGATAGGAAATGTAATAATTACAAGACTTTGGACTTGAAGACTTTAGAAACAAGATACAAGACGCAAGAATTTTCTTAAAACTAATGACTTTAGATTACCAAAAATATAAAACTTAAAACTCAAAGCTCACTGCTCATAGCTTACGTCAAATTTGACTTTAGATTACCCAAAATATAAAAACTCAAAGCTCATAACTTACCGCTCACAGCTAAAAAAAAGCTGTAAGCTCAAAGCTCGTCGCTCATAGCTTACAGCTTATAGCTTATAGCTCAACTCTTATCTTGGTACTTCAATTTTCTGGAGAATTTGCTGAATTACATCTTCGGTACTTGAGCCTTCCATTTCTTTTTCGGGTGTCAAGATAATTCTGTGGCGAAGTACAGAAGGAGCTAATTCTTGTATGTCTTCGGGTTTTACAAAATCTCTTCCTCGGATGGCTGCCAATGCTTTTGAGGCATTTAACAGAGCCACCGAAGCACGAGGCGAAGCCCCTAAATACAAAAATTTTGAATGACGTGTTTCATGAATAATCTTGGCGATGTACTCCAATACTTTTATATCTACAATTACTTTTCTGACAATTTCACGAAGGCTTGTTAATTGAACAGGCGATAAAATGGGCGAAATCAAATCAACAGGTTTGTTGGCTTCGATACTCGAACGACTGTGATTGCCTTGTAAAATTTCTACTTCTTCTTGATAAGAAGGGTATTTTATCACGATTTTGAAAAGAAAACGATCCAACTGAGCTTCGGGCAAACGATACGTTCCTTCTTGTTCGATTGGGTTTTGCGTTGCAATTACCAAAAATGGAAATGACATCGGATAAGTAATGCCCGAATTGGTAATCTGGCGTTCTTCCATTACTTCAAACAAAGCGGCTTGCGTTTTGGCTGGCGAGCGGTTGATTTCGTCAATTAAAATAATATTTGAAAAAATAGGGCCTTGTTTGAAGTCAAAATCAGAAGTTTTAGGATTGTAAATGGCAGTGCCTAATACGTCCGAAGGCATCATATCGGGCGTAAATTGAATACGACTAAAATCCGTAGAAATCGTTTTGGCTAATAATTTTGCCGTTAATGTTTTGGCTACACCCGGCACACCTTCCAAGAGTACGTGACCATCCGCAAAAATGGCGGTAAGTAATAAATCTATCGTATTTTGTTGACCAATAATAATTTTGCCAATTTCAGCTCTGATATTGGCTACGGCTTCTTGTAATTCGCTAAGGTCAATTCTTGATTCAAAATCCATATTACAATTGTGGTAAATAATAATGAGTTAGTGATTTCTTAGGTATTTTTATAAAAATCTTCTACGTACTGGTTCAGCTTAATCAATTGGTTTTCTGTCACTTCTTCGCTTTTACTCAGTGTTTCGGCATAAGCAAACATTTCATTAATTTTTGATAATCCAATGCCTGATTTTAGACTTAATTCTTCTTTGAAAGCTTGGTCGATAACCGTAGTTTTTAGGAAAAATTTATTCCGAATATATGCTAATAAATAAAGGATTTTCTTATCAGCAATGGCTTTATGGTCTTTATGATTGAAGTACAAAGCCCCAATCGTTTCTACAAATTCCAAAGAAGTATTTTTGGGTGTTTCAATTACGGGAATTATTCTTTGTACTCTTTTGCCTTCAAAAATCAAGTATAAAAGTAAACTAAGCAAAGTAATAAAATAAGCCCATTTCAAGGCTGGCTGACTGACAATGTATCTAAAAGGTGAATTTGCATAATACTGTAATTCCTTTTGCGACTCTTTAGACTTCGAGATACTTCTGGGTTTATCATCAAGTGTAAAAATAGTTACATATTCATCCCAAAAAACGGGTTTTTCGGGCAAGTACGAAAGAGCCGTAAAAGCATAATCAGCATTGTTTTTTAATAAATAATAATTGCTAAAAGCTTGAGGCACGGCATGAAGGAAAAAATACCCTTTTCCGAACGGAATTTTGATAAAATTCGGAACACCAGCATTGTTTACTCCCAATACTTCGCCTTTGGACTGTTTGAAAGTTTTTTCTGTCAAAGAATCAAAAACAAAATAGGTATTCACGGCAAACTTATGATAAGTATAACCCTTTTTTGTCTTTAATGCTGGATTAGTAAAATTGATACTCAGGCTATCTTTCGTTGTTTGTTCGTAAGAATAATCAACGGCAAAATGGAGGGTATCTTCAAGGTCGTAAAATTCTTCTGAGGAAATAAAGGCATTGTTTCCCTTAGCGACATAAGCCAGCAAGCGATTGAGGCTCAGGCTATCTTTTCTGAAATACTGATAGATATAAATATAGTTACTTTCCGCAGGCAAATTTGCGGAGGCATTAGTCCGAAGAAAAGGTACTTTCTGGTCTGAAATTTTCTGATTTCTGAATACCCGTGGCAAGAGTTTATACAAAACCTCTGAACCATTCGGGATTTTATCCTTATTAGAATAAGTTGCCGTCCAGTCGAGAGGTTTGTCTTTATAGATTTGCACCAACACAAAACCTGCAATTGTACAAAAAAGAATCAGAAGGTAGATTCGATGCTGTTTCATACTTACTCTTCAGTTCCGTCGTCGGTGACAGTTTCCAGTTTAATGATTTTATCGTTTTGAAGCGAAATTTCCAGAAATGAATCACTCGTACCAAATTGAACGCTGACGGTGGTAATCCAATCTTCTACCGAATTATCAATGTCACGTAATTTATAAGAGTTCGGGAAGCGTTTTTTTACTTTTGCCATACTGTCGCCTACTTTCAAATCACCGAGGTTTTCAATTTTATAGCGGTCTGTATTCAATTCAAAACCCGAAACGGTTTCATCCATAATCAAAAAGACATCTTTCCCATAATAATACACTTCTAATTGATTAGATAAATTAGCGTCGGGCGTTTCTTCTTTTTCGACAGAATCGGGCGAGCCTAATTTTTCTAAAATTGTGCCGTAATTGCTTCCCAATTTTACACCAGAAACTACCATTGAATGATAGTTGAGCGTGTCATATTCATCTATTTCATGCTTGATGTGATGTTTTTGCTGAGGTTTGAAGGAAGAAAAAGCAATCACAAATAACAGGGATAATAAACTGAGTGTACTGAATAGTTTCATATTGATTTTTACGATTTAGAAAATTCGTAATTAAATGATTTGATTACTAAAGATTAAGAATTCTTCTCGAACTTGTAAAAAGGCTTGCTCATCTATCGGGAAATCGCCATACCAAATATACTCAAACTGACGAGTAACTCGCTCAAAAGTCTTTTTAAGCTGTGAATCTTGTATTTCGTAAACGTAAGATTGGTTCGTTTTATTGATTTGCCAGTCAATCAATCCATTATCACTCAATTCTTTTAGGGTTTTCAAATAATGAAGCCGCACAGCGAGGCGATAATCTTTTTGTTGAATGGCTTCGGTAATGGCTTCGGTAAAATTGATTTGATGTATGTTTTCAACGAGTGTTTCATAAGGAATGTTTGTACTTGCCTGCTTGCTGAAAAAGCTTTCAATATCAACGCCCATTAATTTTAAGGTCACGAATACTATTACCGCCGCCACAAAACAATAGGCAAATATTTTCCAAAAAGTAGGATTCCCAACGCCAGAAAATGCTTCGCTAAACCACTTTGCGAAGGCTCTTAACTGACGTTCCCACCAAGTTTCGATATGATTATTCTGAACGGTTTCGTACTGATAATCTATTGATTTTTGGAATGCCACAATCTCACTTTTATTGGGTTTTCGTACTTGTATCGCAGTTGTGTCTTGTGCTACCAACGAAAAGCCTCTTATTACCACTAACAACAGAACCCAATAAAAAATGCGAAATGAACTATGTTTAAAACGATTCTTCATCATCATTTTGTGGTCTGTTTTTTTGACCAATGGCTGAAATTTGTGATTTCAATGAATTTCCTTCTTTGCCTTCTACTAAACTAAAATACTGAAAAGTAATAGCTAAGTAAGTTAATGAAGAAACGACAATTCTGCCTAAAGCCGATAAAACGGTAGTTGCAATTACAGAAATGGTTTGACCAATTTCAAAATCATATTTAAGTCCAACGGCATTTACTGCTGTAAGTATGATTTCTGGAAACGAAAAAACCAAAGAAATAAAATAATTGATGACCATAAAAATTATTAACACACTGAAAGTCTGCCACCATTTTTTTTGAATCAAATAATTGGCTCTACCGAAAGCTTGCCAAATACCCGTGTATTCAAAAGTGACGATAGGCGTATTCAGTAAGAAAATAATACCCAAATAAACCGTTGTAAAACAAGCCAAAATAATTGTGAGTGATATTGCTAAATTTACGGCAACATTCGAGCCTGTACTTACCAGAAAGAAAATGAATCCACCAAAAACAGACAGTATGCCAAAAAATACAATCGAAATACTTAGAAAACTTAGTAAAGTAGTGATAAAAAGGCTCTTTACTCGTTCCCAAATCTGGGCGATGCTTATTTTTTTTGAGTCATCGCTTTCTTGATACTCAATAATAAAAGCATAAACAATGGTCACTACCATCACCGTGGCTAAAAAACTAAATACTGAGGCCGCCAAGTATTCATAAGAAAAAATAAAGGCAGTTCTTTTACCCAGTAATTCTCCAAAAACTTCGGCAGGAGTATCCTCGGTGGTAGGCGTTGTATTATTGATAACGGATAAAGCCTTTATTTGTAAAAGCCCTGCAAAAATACCGCTCAGTAATATCAAAGGCCCAGCCAAATAAAGCAATGAGAAAAGAAGTGCTTTGAAATTTTCGCCAACAAATTGAAACGTAATATTGATAATATCGCTGAAATCACGTTCTTTTTGAAAGTTTATTTTAATCGAATTACGCATTTTTAGTTCGGTTTAATTGAATAGGATAAACTACAAAGTACCAAATAATAAAGATTGCCGACGGAATAATAATCAACAAGCTTGGTAATACAGACAGATGCTTTCGAGTAAGAAAACTTTCGATAAAACCTGCCGTAATGAACAATGGCACTAAGCCAATGATAATTTTCAAGCCTTGTTTAGCTCCTTTTTTAAATGAAACTAATCGAGTATAAGTTTTCGGAAAGATAAGACTATTGCCCATTACCATTCCTGCACAGCCTGCAATGATGATAGATGAAATTTCGAGTGTTCCATGTAGCCATACGGTTAGGAGGGAAGTCTCAAGAAATCCGTGTTGATAACAAAAGTATTGAAAAACACCTACCATGATACCGTTATAAATCAAAAAATATCCAGTACCTATCGAGAAAAAAATACCCATTACAAAAGTGATAAACGAAACACGAATGTTGTTGATGGTAATCATAAAAAACATTTTGATTTCATCTTCGCTACCATAAACAGCCAGTGGGTCGCCTTTACGGATATTTTCTAAAGTCATTTCTACATAACCATCGCCCAAAATTAAGCGAGCGAAAGTATCATCATAAGCCACCGACACTGCCCCAACTAAAGCAGCTATCGTGAACATTAGAAAAGAATATAATAATTGCGGTTGAGACTGATAAAACAAAAAAGGCAATTCGTATTTCCAGAAGGTAAAAAAACGATTTACTTTTTCTCTTTTATTAGCATAAATCTTAGCAAAAAACTTCGCAGTTAAGCCATTGAGGTATTGAGTAGTAGGGGATTCTGGATAAAAAGTTCGGGCATAAGAAAGGTCGTCGGTAAGTTCTACATAGCGTTCAGATAGAATATCAGGATTTACCTTTAGTCCATCCTGTTCGTATTCTTTCCATTTTTCGAGGTTTTGCTTTTTAAATGAGGCTTCCCGCATTGATTATCAATTGGTATGTTTAATTTAGATTTGTTTAGATTACTTCTCTCTACTAACTTTCGGAAAGTTACAAAACTTTCTGAAAGTTGCCATACACAAGGCATTTTAGTGAAGAAAACTTTTCAAGTCTTGTCGATTTTTCATCTATAAATTGGTTGTTCAATGAGTACCATTCAAATTCAGACTACTCAAAACGTTGCTTTAAACTTTACACCTGCCAGTGTTGGCGACAGAATGTTGGCCCATCTTATCGACTGGCTTGTTTTCATTGCTTGGGCTATCATTTTTGCCATTATTGCTTCGGGCGTTGGCTCGGCTATGGAACAGAGTAGAGTCGGGATGATTATTTTCTTTACTTGCCTATTTCTTCCTTTGTTGTGTTATGACTTACTCTTCGAGGTTTTTATGAACGGACAAAGTATCGGAAAAAGAGTTATGAAAATCAGAGTAATTGCTTTAGATGGTACTCCGCCAACTTTAGGAGCTTACTTAATGCGTTGGCTTTTTCGCTTGGCAGATACCGTTATTTTTGGTTCGGTAGTGGCTTTAGTGGCTACCGCCGTAAATGGAAAAGGGCAACGAATTGGTGATATTGCCGCAGGAACTACGGTTGTTAAGCTCAAGCAACAAGTACATTTAGCAGACCTCCAGCAAACGATTGAAGACGATTATCAAGTACATTTTCCAGAAGTAAGTTTACTTTCTGATAAAGACATCGTAACGATTCAGGCGGTATTACAGAAAAAACAAAACGAAGAATTATTACAAGAGGCGGCTCAAAAAGTAAAAGAAGTAATCAATGTTTCTTCTGATTTAGACGACTTTTCTTTTCTTGAACAAATTGTAAAAGACTATACTTTTATCATGACTACTGAGGAGTAGCTTTTATCCATCTTTCACTTCGGATAAAGGCTGCTTTGGCTAAAAAAATCTTTCGATAACTCAGCGGACTGTGTCCAGTAACTAATTTGAATTGTTTATTGAAATGTGAAATATTGCCAAAACCACTTTCAAAACACACTTCTGTTACTTGTTTTTCGGTATTTGCCAATAAATTACAAGCGTGTTTGATTCGATACTCGGTTACTAAATCTAAGAAAGTCTTGTGTGTTACTTTTTTGAAGTACCTACAAAAAGCCGTTTCGGTCATGTTGGCAAAGTGTGCGGCAGTTTCCAGATGCAGTTCTTGTGTATAATTTTCAATAACATAAGCATATACTTTGGTTATTCTGTCTAAATCACTCGGATTCAAAGCGTACTGCTGTGGTTCGCTGTCTATCACCTGAAAATCCGTAGAAATAGCAATGGTATTCAGCAAATCCAGCAAACCCAACATTCTTTGAAAAGGAGGCATATTCGTCAAAAAGCCCATTTCTTTAGCAATTCTATCACGAGTTTTTCCTTTGATTTGTAAACCCGACTTTGCTTTGTCTAAAAGTAAACGAATCGGTTCGGTTTCTGGATTGGCAAAAAAGGCTTCTCCCCAAAAATCTTCTTTAAATTGTATCGTTACAGCTTTTGAAGAACCTTCTTCGCCCAAACCATTATTTTTCCAGCAATGAGGTAAATTAGGCCCTAATAATACCAAATCGCCCGCCTGAAAATCCATCATACTACTTCCTACAAACCTTTTTCCTTCGCTTTTGGCGATATACGTTAGTTCGTAAGCTGAATGAAAATGATACGGGGCATCAAAATAACTATCATTCAACTGTTTAAAAGCAATTGAACTACTTTTTTCATTCACAGATGGTTCATGGGAAAGCTTCATTGATGATTATAATTTTATCAAATGGATTGAAAACCAAAGTTTTAAGGTAAAAATGCACATATTTTACTAAAAAACCATAAAATTCAATCATTTTGATAAAGGTTTAATGCTTCGGACAGCCACAATCTTTCTTTCTGAATAATCCCCAAAGAAATCCTTTTTTCTTTCTTCGTCTGGTTTTATACGTTGCTTCGGTATTAGTAGCTTTTATACTTGTTTCAGAAAACGATATGCTTGAAGCCTCTGCTTCTACTTGTAAACAAGAAAGTAATACGCTGAACACAATTAGTTTTTTCATAAAGATTGATATTTTTTAGAAGAATAAATTTACAAATTTATCTGTACTGGTTGTTGCTCTTATGGATAATTAGTCTTCTGAAAACGAAAAAGCCATGTCAATCAATATGTTGACATGGCTTTTTCAAGATTTTCTATCAAAAGAATTTCATAGAAGTCGTATTTCAATTACTTCAATTTTTCTTTCAAGTACGTAATTGCTAAAGAATAGGCTTCTTCTGAGGCTTCTCTATCAAACTTTGGATTTGATGGGTTAGCAAAAGCGTGTTCAGCATCAAAAGATTTTACTTTTACTGTTTTACCAGCCGTTGCCATATCTTTTTCAAATTGTTCTACAACTGCTTTTGAAATCCATTGTTCTCTTCCAGCAAAAAGTCCTAAAACATCACATTTAAGTGTTTTTAGTTTTTCTACATCTTTTTCTGGCATTCCGTAATACATTACACAACCAACAGCTTGTTTACCTTCTAAAATAGCTGATTGAAGCGATAAACCACCGCCAAAACACCAACCTACTGAAGCAATTTTAGCTTTTGGTCCTACATAAGCCAACGCACCTTTGATGATTGCCTGCAAACGTTTTGGGTCAGCTCCCGACATCAAAGCTCCTGCTTCTTTAGGGTCAGTAGCTACTTTGCCGTCGTACATATCAATCGCTATTACGTTTACGTCTTTCAAATCGCCATAAAATACTTCTGCTTGTTTTTTAATATAATCATTCAATCCCCACCATTCTTGATACACAAATAAATACTTGTTCGATGCTTTTACTGATTTAATTAAATAAGCGTTAGCCGTTTTGTCGTCAGGGGTTTTAAACTCAATCATTGTTCCACCTACCGTACTTACGTGTGTGTAAGGGAGTGGAGAAAGGTGAGCAGCCTGAAATTCTTTTGTAGATGCCATCAACTGCATGTCATCTTTCTTCAATGAACAACAACTTTGAGAAAAACCAAAGTACGAAAGTGTTGTTAAAGCCAAAGTAAAAAATAGTTTTTTCATTGAAATAGATACCTCCAATCCCCGTTGGAGTATTTGTTTTTGGGTTGAAAAGTTCATTACTGCGGGGATTCACAATGAACTGATACGGTATTCATGTCACTACACGTATCTAACGCAAGATAAGTTGATAAGGTTTGAGCTTACAATTTTATTTCTACAAACAATATCAAAGTATCGACACAAAGGCAAAGCCAGCTGACATAAAAAAAGGGCAACTTTCGTTACCCCTTTTTCTTTGTACTTACAAAGTCTTAGTTTGTTTTCAATAATTCTACTTCAAAAATCAAAGTAGCTCCACCCGGAATGTCTCTGCCTGCACCACGCTCGCCATAAGCTAAATGATGAGGTAAATAGAATTTATATTTACTTCCAGTCGGCATCAATTGTAAACCTTCTGTCCAGCCTGTGATTACTTGGTTCAATCCAAAACTAATTGGTTCATTACGCAAAACGCTACTGTCGAATACTTTTCCGTCGATAGTTGTTCCGTGGTAATGCGTTAATACTTTACTTCTTGGGCCACTTGGTTTTGGACCATCACCTTGTACCAACACTTCGTATTGTAAACCACTTGGTGTTTCAATTACTTCTGGTCTTTTTTTATTTTCTGCTAAAAATGCTTCTCCTCTGGCAATTTCGTTCGCTAAAATTTCACGAAGTTGTGTAATGCGTGATTCTGAAAAACTCATTTGATTGATTGTTTTAATGTAAATGATGCTTGGCTAAAGCCTTTATCTTATTTGTCTGAAACGTTTTTTAAATCTTATTTGGTTCAATTTAATCAACAGTACTTTCCAAATTATCAACACGCCAATTTTTTTATTGAATTTCTACAAACTCAAACTTTTCTATACCGACAAAACTAAGGTTGACTCCTTACGTTTTTGAAGTTTTGTGTAAAACGCATCATTGTCTTTTTTACTTTAATCAATTCGTTTTCAATAAATTGATTAAAGTAAATTTTCTCTAACTGATTGTCTTTTAAAGCTTTGGATAAAAGTTGAATTTTTATATTTTTACAAGAAATATTCTTTGCCTTTTTGAAAACAACATGAAAAAACGCCTACACATATTTCCACAAAAAATTAACGCTGATTCGGCTTGGCTTTTGGCATACACTTTTACACAAGTTTGCCTAAATGCGATGATTATCAAGTATCTCACCAGTACTTTTTCTACCCAAGAGTACGGTATCGTTAGTCTTTTTAATGCTTCACTACAATTCTTTTCGATGATATTTTTTGCTTCGTTTACCCAAACTACCAGTACTTTCGCTTTTCGTTTTCAAAGTTTCAATCGTATTTTTTTATACTTAAATTCTCAATTTTTCAGGGTTTATGGCTTGGTCGTAGTGGCAGTTTTTGTCTTTATTTTTGGGTCAATTTATCTTCAACAATTTCAATACTTATTCCTAAGCCTTTGGCTAATTCCGATTGCCATACTTGAATCGCAGCATGAATTTTATAAAACTCGCTTGCATTTACTCCAACAACGAAAACAAATCGCCATTGCCGTTACACTTTACTTTGGTATTCGCCTCGCCTTGCTAATTTTCTTTGTGCATTTTTCAAAAAGCCTGCACGCTGTTTGGGGAGCTTGGGCGATAAGTACTTTGTTGAGTCTTTTTTATCTAAAATACAATTTCAAGCAAGCAATCCTTCCCGAAAATAATGTGCAAGAAAACCCTGCTTGGACGGAAATTAATAGTTTTTCTCGTTGGCTGATGCTCGTAAATACTTTTGCTTGGGTGCAAGTTTGGCTCGACCGCTGGTTACTGAATGGCTTTCTGAGTACTTCTGAAACGGGTTTGTACAGTTCTTATTCTCAGCTTGCAATTCATCCATTTAGCATTGTTTCGGGTTTATTGATGGCGAAATTTAGTCCTTTTTTATACAAAAATGTTGCAGACAAATCTCAAAGACCTGAATTTATCAAAAATGTAAAATCTTTATTTTCAATCTATTTACTTATCTGTTCCGTTGAAATTTTCTTTATTTTTTTATTACAAGATTTTCTACTGGAATTACTCTTGGGCAAAGCTTTTTTGGAACAAAAAGAGCTTTTTATCTGGCTTTGTTTTGCTTGGATGATTTTTCAATTAGGGCATTTACTCGGTTTTTTATTGAATGTTTTAGGACAAGCCAAAGCTTTATTTGTACCGAATCTTATTACAGCATTGGTTTCAGTTGTTGCCAATATTTTACTGATTCCCAAATTCGGCATTTCTGGAATCGTCATGGCTTTTATTTTGACTGGTTTTTCCAAAAACCTAACTCTTTTATCATCGCTGTACTTTTTTAGAAAAACTTTTTGGTGATTAGTATTTTAAAAATCTAATTATCAATTACTTACGAACAAAAAGAAACATCTCTTAAATTATATATCAATCTGAATATTCTATAAAAATTGAAAATCTAATCACCAATCACCATCTACTAATAACTAATATGTGGGATAATCTGCTGATTTCTTTGCTCATCGACCTGTCGGTTTTCTTGCTATGTACTTCGCTTTTGTGTCGTTATGGCAAGTTGTCGGCTTATCATCCTGCTACGATTTATTTGGTTTTTCATTTTCTGATTTTTACGCTTAGACTTTTTGCCATTAATAATGGAGCAGCTCTTTTCTTGAGTAATAGCACTTATTTTCTGGGTACGCAAAACCATGAAATTAGTCGTGCTGCTTTCTGGGCAGATATGGGTTTTCTGGCAATGACGACAGCTTGGCTCTTGGAAGCACAGAAAAATGAGGACGATTTTATCCAAACAGAACAAAGTATTTTGATTGATGGGAAAGTACTGAATATAATTCTTTTTGTGACGATTCCTTTGGGCATTTGGGGCATTTTTTCTCAGCAATATATTCCGATGCTTGGTAAATCCGAACACGATTTTGGCGATTGGGAACGCTCTTCGTATTTGTCGAATACCCAAAATTTTGTGGTGCTGAGTATGATGGCTTTGATTTTTAAAAATGGTTTCAAGAAAATTTACTTGGCAATTGTCGTGATTTTTCTCCTGATTTTGGCTTTGCAGGGCTATCATCGTTATCGAGTAATTGTTCCGCTGATTTTTTTAGGTTCGTTGTATTTGTATCGCAATCAACAAAAGTGGATGCCCAAACGCTATTGGCTTATCGGGATTTTTTGTTTTTTACTTTTTTTGCCTTTGAAGTACATCGGGAAATTGGTGCAAGAAGGAGCGACGCTGGAAGATTTTTCAGATTTTTTCACGGAATACCAAGAAGTAAGTGGCGATGGGAGTAATGCAGATTTGGCTTTTTTGGATATGTATGCGGTGTCTATGACGCTTGTGGATGAAGCGGGTTCGTATTATTATGGCAAAACATTTTTTCCAATTTTAGTTTCGCCGATTCCAAGAAATTTCTGGACTGAAAAACCTTCGTTGATGCAGTGGACGCTGGATATTTCTGTGCCAGAACGTGACATTAGTAAACTGGGAGCAGTTTGTTCAATTTATGGCGAAGCTTATGCCAATTTTGGTTACTTAGGAATTATGCTGATTCCTTTTCTTTTTGCTCGGTTTACGGCTCGCTGTTATTTCAAAGTACTACGCAGTCCGCCCGATTCAGCTTTTGTTTTTTTGTACTTTTTATTGATTTCTGTTTTAGTGCAGGTTTATCGAGATGGCTTGGTTTCTGTCTTTACTTTTATCGTGATTTATAATATTCCGTGTTTTTTAATTTGGCTTTTTAGTGTTTTGAAAGGGAAAGTATTCTATGAAAAAAACGAAAATTATCTTTTGGATGAACATTCCGAGTTTTCATCAAAATGATTTTTTGAATGACATCTCTATTGATTTTGAATTATTCGTAGTTTTTGCTCATAAAATAAATGTTGAAAGAGTACAGCAAGGTTGGAATTTTAACGAAAATTCCATGAATTTTTCTTACTGTTATCTTTCGGAAAAAAGTATTTTCCAAATCTTTCAATTCATTTGTCAACACAAAAATGCTTTGCATATTTTCGGTGGAATTTGGGCAGAAAAGTACTTTTTTATGGCTTTGCTCTTGCTAAAATGGTTGAAAGCGAATTATTTGATTTATTCCGAAGCTCCGATTCCGAATAAGAAGCGAAGTGTTTTAAAACGATTTTTTATACAAAATGGCTTCAACTTTATCGCTCGAAAACTCCTTCAAGATGCTAAAGGATGCTTGGCTGTGGGAAAAAGTGGGGAAGATTTCTTTAAAAATTTGGGCGTTGATGAAAATCGAATTTTACCTTTTGGCTATTTTAGAAATTTAAGTCTTGGTCAAAAGCAAAAAATCCACAAGAATACGATTGAATTGATTTTCGTCGGGCAACTGATTGAACGCAAAGGAATCACTTTGTTGATTGATGCAATTTTTGCTTTGAAACAGCATTTTGATAATTTTTCATTAACAATTATTGGTTCTGGGCGACTTGAAGCTACAATTCTTGAGCAAATTCAACACTATCAACTTGAAAGTTATGTAAAATTACTCGGGACAATTCCTGCTGATGAAGTACCAAAATTCATTCAACAAGCCGATTTACTGATTCTTCCTTCTGATTTTGATGGTTGGGGAATGGTTGTTAATGAAGCTATTTTATGCCAAACGCCTGTTTTGGTTTCGGATGCTTGCGGTGCTACTTCCCTGATAAAAAACTATCAAAATGGCTTTATTTTTCAAGCTGGAAATCTTCATTCTTTGCTTAGTCAGTTGCAGCATTTTATGAATTTATCAGAAAAAGCAAAAACTGAAATAGTTAAAAAATTAAGCAAAACAGCCGAAAAAATTAGTACAAAATCAATTTCAAGCTATTTTGGTCAATGTATTGATTTTTACTTAAATCCTCATCTACAAAAACCCAAACCTACTTGGCTATGATTTTAGGCATTGACTTAACGAATATCAAAAAAGGTGGTGGACTTACGCACATCAGCGAATTACTCAAAGTCGCACAACCTCAGCGTTATGGTTTTGAGCAAGTAATTGTTTGGGGAAATGTCGAAACCTTAGCTTTACTTCCCAATTTCGATTGGTTGAAAACGGCTATTTTTCCACAAACACAACAGCCATTTTTGCATTTTTTTCAAAGAATGTTCTTTTTCCCGAATATCGCTCGAAAGCATTGTGATTTACTTTTTTCACCCGGTGGAAGTTTTTTTAGTACAAAAATGGCTTACGTTTCGATGTCACAAAATATGTTGGTTTTCGAGAAAAAAGAACGTGACCGCTTTCGTTTTCACTTCAATTGGTTTCGTTATTTGTTTTTATCAGCTTTACAAACGCTGTCATTTCAGCAGGCGAAGGGAATTATTTTTATTTCTGAGTATGCCAAACACTATATTGGTCAACGTTTGAGAAAAGACTTTTCAGATTTTCCCGTCATTTATCATGGCGTTGCGGATAGATTTTTGCAAAAACCTAAATTACTTAACCCAAAAGCTACAATTCGACTTTTATACATTTCTACAATTTCACTTTACAAACATCAATGGAATGTGGTGGAAGCTGTGGTAAAACTTAGAGAAGATGGTTTTTTAGTGAATCTTGACTTGATTGGCGATTTTTATCCGCCTGCTTGGCAAAAATTGAAACGTTTTTTGGCAAAATTCCCAGCTTCAAAAGATTTTGTCAGGGTTCACGGAGCAGTCAATTTTGAGGAAATCGCTACTTATTACCAACAAGCAGACATTTTTGTATTTGCTTCTACTTGTGAAAATATGCCGAATATTCTTGTTGAAGCCATGCGAGCAGGTTTGTCGATTGCTTCTTCTGATTATGGGCCAATGCCCGAAATTTTGGGCGATGCAGCTTTTTACTTTGACCCTTTAGAGGTTAATTCTATTTATGAAAGCTTGAAAATGATGCTTACTTCTCCCGAAAAATGTTTTGAAAAAGCAGAAAAAGCCTTTGTAAATTCTCAGCAATATTCTTGGCAACGCTGTGCGGATGAAACTTTTACTTTTCTTCAAAAAATGGCAAAAGTATAGAAAATTGAAATTTGCCTTGCCTGTTCTGAAAAATGATTGAACTTTGTATTGGATTTAAAGATTCTTAAAACCTCATCCCGTGCGACGGTCGCCCCAACCCATTCTCCTTCAGAGAAGGGGAGCAAATCTTGAGTTTAAAAGTCCCCTCTCTGAAGGAGAGGGGGTTGGGGCGACCGTCGCACGGGTGAGGTTTTGAGCGAAATTTTGATTTTTCAATCCTTCAAATTTTGACATTTAAACAAAAACAAAGCTCAACGCTTCCAAAAATATCATTATGATAAAAATCTTGAACATCGTCGGGGCAAGACCGAATTTTATGAAAGTAGCACCTTTGCACCGTGCTTTTGAACAACGTCCAGAAATTGAATCAAAAATTGTACATACTGGTCAGCATTTTGATGCAAAAATGAGCGATGTCTTTTTTGAGCAATTGCAAATGCCCAAACCACATTACTTTTTAGGTGTTGGCGGTGGTTCGCATACGGAAGTGACGGCGAAGACGATGCTTGAATTTGAGAAAGTTTTGTTGGAAGAAAAACCTGATTTGGTATTGGTAGTTGGCGACGTAAACGCAACTTTGGCTTGTACTTTGGTGGCGATAAAATCGCATATTCCTGTGGCTCACGTAGAAGCAGGCTTACGAAGTGGCGACCGTGCGATGCCAGAAGAATTAAACAGAATTTTAACAGACAGCGTTGCAGAGTACTTATTTATTACCGAACAGTCGGGCGTGGATAACCTGAAACATGAAGGCGTACCAGACGAAAAAGTGTTTTTTGTGGGTAATGTGATGATTGATTCTTTGGTGCATTATTTAGAAAAAGCTCGTGAAACCAGCGTTTTAGAAGATTTTGGCTTACAAAAAGATGAGTACGCCGTCGTGACGATGCACCGTCCTGCCAATGTGGATACGCCAGAAGGTTTGGAAGCAATTTTGAACATCATTGCCGACACTACTCGCTATAAAAAAGTTGTGTTGCCAATCCACCCACGCACGGCGAATAACTTTAAGAAGTTTGGTTTATCTGAAAAATTAGAAGCGATTGAAGGTTTGATTTTGACTGAACCGCAAGGCTATTTAGAATTTTTGCAATTGATGCAAAATGCGTCGATTATCATTACTGATTCGGGAGGAATTCAAGAAGAAACTACTTTCTTGCAAATTCCTTGCTTGACTTTCAGAGATTCTACGGAAAGACCTATTACGGTTGAAATTGGTACAAATCAGTTATTGGCTGACTTAAATCCTGTGACGGTTCATGAAAAATTATTAGAAATTTTAGCAGGAAAAACAAAAAAAGGACAAATTCCACCCCTTTGGGACGGACATACTTCTGAACGAATTGCGGATATTTTGATTGAAAAGTTAGATAAATAGGTTTGGATGTTGGATTTCGGGTTTCAGTCGTCGGCTTTCGGTAAAAAGGGGCGGGTAAAAAAGTGAATTGTGACCACATAAACTGTCTTTTATAATATCCTTTATACAGAATGTAATCAGTAGCGGTAATCCTTGCGGTTACCGTTTTTTTTATGTGAGATAAACGGTAAGCTTTTGGTTCGCCGAGAATAATTACTTTTTACTTGGCATTTGCTGTTATCTCTTTTTATATGAGCTAAACGGTAACCGTAAAGGTTACCGCTACCGAATTTCTATATTGCATTAATTAGATTCTTAAATATGTTCTAATTACTAAAATGTATAAGGTTTATTAATTTAATGTATCGTCATTTCACATAATTTATTTATTTTTAATTAAATAAATCACTCATTCACAATTCATTAACTCACCATTAACAATTCCTGCATCCATGAAACAAATCATCCAGCATCTACAAACTGGAGAGACTACTTTGGTTGAAACTCCAGTTCCGCAAGTCCGTAAAGGTTGTGTACTCATCAAAACTCATCGTTCTTTAGTCTCGCTGGGAACAGAGAAAATGTTAGTCCAATTCGGGAAATCAAATCTTCTTTCAAAAGCCCAACAACAACCCGAAAAAGTAAAGCAGGTTTTAGCAAAAATTAAAACGGATGGTTTCAAACCAACTTTTGATGCCGTCAGACGAAAATTGAATGAACCCATTCCTTTGGGCTATTGCAATGTGGGCGAGGTAATTGCCATTGGAGCGGAAGTAAGCGAATTTAAAATTGGCGATAGAGTCGTTTCCAATGGAAATCATGCAGAAGTAGTCTGTGTACCTAAAAATTTGGTCGCCTTAATTCCAGACGAAGTTTCTGATGAGGAAGCCACTTTTACCGTCGTTGGGGCGATTGCTTTGCAAAGTATTCGTTTAGTCAACCCAACTTTTGGAGAAACCGTTGTAGTAATTGGCTTAGGTTTAATCGGTCAACTAACGGTAGAATTATTATTAGCCAATGGTTGTGAGGTTATTGCCTTTGACTTTGAACAAAGTAAAGTCGATTTAGCCATTTCAAAAGGCATAAAAGCTTTCCAAGTAAGGGAAAAAGACGATAGTTTGCAGATTGCTAAAACCCTAACAAAACAAATTGGCGTAGATGCCGTAATCATTACAGCCTCCACAAAATCTAATGAAGTTATTGCCCAAGCTGCCCAAATGAGCCGAAAAAGAGGAAGGATTGTATTGGTGGGAGTAATTGGTTTGGATATTCAGCGAGCAGATTTTTATGAAAAAGAATTGAATTTTCAAGTTTCGTGTTCGTATGGAGCTGGTCGCTATGAGACAAATTATGAGCAAAATGGACAAGATTACCCGATTGGCTTTGTGCGTTGGACAGCAAAACGCAATTTTGAAGCTATTTTAAATGCCATTGCCAAGAAAAAACTACAAGTAGATTCCTTGATTACGCAAAAAGTAGCTTTTGAAAATTTTCAAGAAATTTATTCCAATATGGGTAAAAGCAATGCAATTGCGTCAATTTTGGAGTATTCTGAAAAGAGTTTTTCACTTCAAGACACTATTCAGTTTCAGAATAATACTTTTGAAAAAAGTAATGATATTTTAGCCATTATTGGGGCTGGTAATTTTACAAAAAGTACTGTATTACCCAATTTAAAAAAACTAAAGGCGAAAATTAAGTACATTTCTTCTTCCAATGGTTTATCGGCAAGCATTGTTACCCAACAATTTGGCATTACGAAAGCTACAAGTAACAATGAAATTATTTTTAATGACCCTGAAATATCAGCAGTTATTATCACCACACAACATAATACCCATGCAAAGCTTTGTATTGAGGCTTTGAAAGCAGGGAAACACGTTTTTGTAGAAAAGCCTTTGGCATTGACTCAAGAAGAAATTGACGAAATCATTGAAGTATATCAGCAATCTGGCAAAACATTGACTGTTGGTTTTAATCGAAGGTTTTCACCTTTTATGCAAGATGCTAAAAAGCAATTGGGCAGCAATAATCTACCGATGAATGTAATTGCTACCATGAATGCTGGTTTTATTCCAAGTTCGCATTGGACACAAGATATGAGCATTGGCGGTGGAAGAATTATTGGAGAGGCTTGTCATTTAATTGATTTAATCACCTTTCTAACAGGTAGTTTGGTAGAAAGTGTGGTGATGAATGCCATGGAACAGTCGCCCAGTTTGAATACTGATAATGCTACTATTTTATTGAAATATCAAAATGGTTCGACAGGCGTAATCAATTACTTTTCAAATGGACATAAAAGTTATTCAAAAGAACGTATAGAGATTTATTCACAAGGACGAACGATTATTGTGGATAATTTCAGGAAATCAACTTACTATGGTTTTAAAAATTCTGGCTTTTCACAAAGCCAAGACAAAGGACATTTTCAGCAGTTTAAACTTTGGCTGGAAAGGCTACAAAATGGGGGAGAGGCAATCATTCTATTTGAAGAGATTATTAATACTTCCAAGGCGAGTTTAGCCTCGATTCTTTCGCTAAATATAGAAAAAAAAATAAAAATTTAATGCTTTCATAGCTCTTTTTCAACACTTTATGACCGTTTACTAAATGTACAATTAAAAGAATAAATATAATTTATATTATATCAATTTATTTTATACATTTACAATTAGTCATTAATACTTAAAAAAATAAGCCATGAAACGAAAAAATACTCTATCTTCTTTCCTTTTCTGTGTGTTTTTGCTTAGTTGTACAGGGGTAACATTTGGGCAAGATTCAACTTCGGTTAAAACGTCCAAAATGAAATCATCACATAAATTAGGTCTTGCTTTAAACTTGGGGACAACCCCAGGCGTTACGCTTGCTTATGCTCTTAGTCCTCAATTGGCTATTAGATTAGGTTACAGTTATTTTAAATATAACCCTAATACAACATTAAAAGCTTCTGGCGAAGATGTTCAATTGGGTGGTGATATTAATATGTCAATACTGGGGCTTTCTGCAGAGTTCTTTCCCTTCAAGAAAAGTAGTTTTAAAATATTTGGGGGAGCATCATACATCGACAAAGGTAATTTATCAGTTGTTGTAACTCCAAAAGGAACCTATACTTTTGGCAACACTACTTTTACCCCAGATGAAATTGGAAATGTTAAATTTTCAGTGGACTACGGGCAAAAAATAGCACCCTTTGCTGGAATTGGTTTCGGACGAACTATTCCAAAAAGTAGAATCGGATTTGGTTTTGAAGTGGGTACTTATTATACCCAAGCTCCAGTTGTTACTTTGACAGGTGAAAAAAGATTGAGTAGCATGAGTGAGCAACAATCTAAAGTACAGGAAAATATGAAAGATTGGCAGTATTGGCCAATAATGAATTTAAGACTGTCATTTAGATTAGACTAAGTAAATTATTATCAACATATAATTCTTTAGAACATGAAAACTAAACTCATATCTATCTTTCGTCCTATACTATTTTTAGTATTAGGACTCTCATTGGTACTTGCTTGTCAAAAAATAAACCCTTTAGATGATGTTGATTTGACTGTGAATACCGATATTTATCAAGCTCCGATATTAATTAATTTTCTTGATGCAAACGTTAATGCAACCATATTGCCTGAAAATATTTCAGTGTCTATTTCTGGTCCCGGTAAAAATTTAATTTTTGATGATTTAGGAGGTAAGAATTATACCGTTGCGGGGAATGTCCTTTCTTTAGTCTTAGACAAAGATGCAAAGCCAACAGAAACAAATCCTATTAAATTTACGGTTTCTGTAACTGCTCCAGGGTTCGTTTCTACGAGCCAAACAATTACTATATCAGATCCTACACAGACTCTTGAATTTACAGTTCCTTTGACAAAAGTAGCAGCAACACCAGAAGGTACTGCAGCTAAAAAGGAAACTCTTTCACTAACAACCGGACAAACATTAACAGTTCCTGCAACGACTAATAAAGCTGAAGTAGCCACTGTTACTATTGCACCAGGTACACAAGTAAAAGATGAATCAGGCAATGTGATTCCTTCAAATACTGTTAATACACAAATTGTTCAATATGGTACTGGCAGTGAAGAATCGTTAAACAGTTTCCCTGGAAGTTTCACACCAGAAAATGTTACTTTGCAATCAGGTGTATCTACTCCAGGAACATTTGTTTCCGCAGGTTTTGTTGCGATTGATATGGATGCGGGAGGAAAAAAAGTTAAGAGTTTCACAAAACCAATTGATGTAAATGTAGGCATTAACTCTGAATTAGTTAATCCTGAAACTGACCAAAAAGTAAAAGAGGGGGATAAGATTCCTACTTGGAGTTTTGAAAGCTCTACGGGTGAATGGAAAGAGGAAGGCATAGCGACAGTTGTAAAAGGGAGTGATGGTAAATTAACAGCAACATTTAAGGCATCACACTTATCTTACTGGAACATTGACTGGTTTTATTATCTTCCAAGATGCAGACGAACCTTTATCTTAAAAGTTACTTCAAATCTACTTACAAATGTAGTTTCTCGGAATTATTATGCCAAAGTTTATTGGGCTCCTGCAAATTCTAATAACTTCCGATACGTTTATCAAACTTACGGTTTTAATGCTAAAAATGGCGATTTGAATGAGTACACAGGCTTGTTTACTCCAAATGGCTCTCGTGTCCAAATTGATGTATATTCACGTAGCAATAATGCTAAAATTGGAACAACAGGTATATTTAATCCTTGTGCAAACAGTCAAATTCCAATTACGATTACCGCCCCAACACCACCAACTCCTATTTTAGTAGATGTTGATTTTACTGCAAAATGTCAAAATAAGAACGTTAATATTAAACCGTCTGCTTGGGTAGGTCTATACGATCCAAGTGGTAGTACATATTATGGGCGTTATATATATGGATACATGAGAAGTGGAAAAGCTACAATTGTTGTTTATGAAGGTAGAGAATATACTTTTGGTGCATATTATGGTGGCAAATACTACTCAGGAAAAGTAACATTTAATAAAACAGGTTCAAAAATCGTTACTTCTACTGGAACAGGTATTACTGGAACTACATCATATAACGCATCTACTGGCAGAGTTCAAGTGGTTGCAAGTTATACAACTAATGATTGCAAGTAAACTTTATTTACTTGAACAGTGTTTTTAGAGTAAAGGGCGGTCAAAATTAATTTTGACCGCCCTTTACTCTAAAAACCAACCCTCCCTTCGTCTCCTCAAAGTACAACTGCACAGTATTTTCTAAACCCCAATAAAAGGCGTCGCAAATCAAGGCATGACCGATGATTACTTCTATTTTAAAACTAATCCATTTCAAAAGATATAATCAATAATGTATCCTTTCCAAAATAGAGATAAGAGTCACTCAATAACATAATGAGTATACTTCTTTACAAAAAATATCAATGATTTTTATAAAGAAATATCGTAAATCAGTCCTTAATAGTCTTAATATTTCGATTTAAGAAAAGCAGAATGATAAATTAATCATAGAAATAAATTTATAATAGTTGATACTATTGAATCTGTATAATATATTTCAACAATAAATAAAGCCAAAAAAATATTTTAAAAATTATATTTTTTACCGTATAATAAATTTTCACTCTTAAATTATACTTCATACATTAAAATTGGCAAGATATTCAATAAATTTATATAAACGTATTAAAAGAGCCAATCTATGAAACAAAAGACTTTTACCCGATTTTTTTTTCTTTGTACTTGTTTGATCTGCTACTTTGGGGTAACTCTAACTCTTGGTCAAGATACAACATCAGTTGTTAATAGCATTAATCCTAAATCATCTCGCAAATTTGGGCTTGGAGTTAACTTAGGAACAACCCCTGGAGTTACTCTTGCTTATGGTCTGAGTCCTCAATTGGCTATTAGATTAGGTTACAGCTATTTTAAATATAGTCCTAATACAACATTAAAAGCTTCTGGCGAAGATGTAAAACTGAGTGGAGACATTAATATGTCTATCCTAGGGCTTTCTGTTGAGTACTTACCTTTCAAAAAAAGTAGCTTTAAGGTTTTTGGAGGAGTATCCTACATTGACAAAGGAGACTTATCTGTAATTTTAACGCCAACAGGCACTTACACTTTTGGTAGTACCGTTTTTTCTCCAGATGAAATTGGAAATGTCAGTTTTAAAGTAGATTATGGAAAATCTATTGCCCCATTTGCTGGAATAGGTTTTGGTCGAGCAATTCCTAAAAGTAGAGTTGGTTTTGGTTTTGAAGTTGGCACATATTATACTCAATCTCCTGTAGTTAATTTAACAGGTGAAAAAAGATTAAGTAGCATGAGCGAACAGCAAGCTAAAGTGCAAGAAAATATGAAGGATTGGCAATATTGGCCAATCCTAAATCTAAGAGTAGTATTTAGGTTAAATTAAACTCTATAATTATTTCTCAAACTTTATTATTTAAAAAACATGAAAGCAAAACTTTTATCTCTCCTACGTCCGGTACTATGTGTTTGTATAGGACTATCTCTGGTCTTTGCTTGTTCAAAAATCAACCCAATAGATGGTGTTGAATTGACGGTAAGTACAGATATTTACAAATCTCCGGTATTAATTCAGTTTGTTGATGGTAGTTCACAATCCACAAAAATACCATCTGGATTGACTGTTAAAATTAGCGGTCCAGGTAAAGATTTAGTACTCGATGACCTTGGAGGCAAAGATTTTAACGTAAGTGATGATATACTTACGTTAGTTTTAGATAAAACAGCAAATCCTACTGAAGACAAACCCGTAGTTTTCACGATTTCTGTATCTGGCAACAATTATCTCTCAACAAGTAAAACAATTACTATTATTGACGAAACGCCTCAGAAATATATTGTCCCATTAGTTAGTATAACAACTCCCCCTTCAGGTGTGACTACTATATCCCAAAACATTCCATTATCCGGAGGAACGATACAAGCACCAGTTGGTAATGGAAAAGCTGAAGCAGCAACCATAACAATTGCCTCAGGAACTCAAGTAAAAGATGCCTCAGGAAATGTAATCAATACAACAAGCGTTAGTACTCAAGTCGTTCACTTTGGGTCAGCACAATTAGAATCTCTTCTTTCCTTTCCAGGTGGATTTACACCACAAAATGTGAATATAAATGGTACAAATACAGCAGGTTCATTCGTCACAGCAGGTTTTGTAGCTATTGATATGCAGGCTGGCGGAAAAGAAGTAAAAAGTTTCACGAAGCCCATTGAAGTGAAAGTTGGCATTAGTGATGATTTTACTAATCCTGACACGAATGAAAAACTCAAAGAGGGAGATACAATTCCGACATGGAGTTATGAAAACTCAACAGGTGAATGGACAAGAGAAGGAGAAGCAAAAGTCACAAAAGATGCTTCTGGTAAATTAATTGCTACTTTTACAGCAAGTCACTTATCTTATTGGAATTTAGATTATTTCTATGAATTAGGCCCAAAATGTGGGAAATATTATACATTTGTTAAAACATCTTCTAATGTAACATCATACCAAAGTGGTTATCATGGATACTTATATGCTGGTGGGCAAATATTGAATGGCGGCGAGTTTGATGTGACCAACGGAGCAATTACTTATATTAGAAACCCTCGTCGTACCAGTATGCAAGTAAAGGTGTTCGATATGAGTAAATCTCCCGCTCCAGTAGTTGGTCAGACTTCTGTTTTTAATCCTTGTACTGTCGAAACTGTTCCCATCACGTTAAACTTACCAGCTCCGCCTACTCCAATAACTGTCGATGTAGATTTTACAGCTAAGTGTACTAATAAACAAGTAAACATTAAGCCCTCAGCGTGGGTAACATTATTAGACCCGACCGCAGCTTGGTATAGTAGATATACTGGTGTTTATATGTACAATGGCAAGGCGACTGTCACTGTTAAAGAAGGTAAAGAGTACGTCGTCTCTGCATGGGTCGCAGGTAAATACTATTCGGGAAGAGCAACTTTTGGCAAAACATCTTCTACGCTTGTTACCTCAGGAGGCACTGGTTTGACAGGAACAACAAACTATAATACATCAACCAAGAGAGTTAAATTAGTTGCAACTTATGTAACTAATAGCTGTAAGTGATAAAACTTAAATAACATCATAAAACAAGTCGTAGGTATTTAAGAATTACTTCTACAATACCTACGACTTCATATTCTTCTTTTTGCCTAATGAAATGTGCATAACTTACAATTATGCTACTAAGTAATGTATTGAATCTTCTCAAAGGATTACTTAGTAATATTGAGGGATATAGATTTTTCAACCCCTATTCTATATTTTTGCGGCTATTGATATTTCATTTGGTGCACCCGTTGTACCTGAAATCATTAATATCAATGTTGATATTTCTGGAAAATGTGCCAATAAAAATGCTAAAATTTTACCTACGGGCTGGTTTTATATTTATGACCAAACCAATGCAATGGCTGGAAAATATGGCTGGACTTTTATTTACCTTGTAAACGGTAGAATCATTTATAGTTATGGCTCTAAAGTAACACTTGTTAATGGTGCTATTAACTTACAAATGTGGAATGGACATCAATACATTCTTTACTCTTGGATTGGAAATAAATGGTACTCGTCTGGAGTATTTACTATGAGTAAGAATAACTTTACTTTACCAGCAGGTACGGGTATAACGGGTAGTGCGGTGTATGTTGCAGCTACCAATTCACTGAATATAACAGGAACATTTACGCCAAATTGTAAATAAGTAGGCTTCCCTTAAATGTTGTAAATATTTAATTATCAATATATTATAAATAAAACAACCCCGAAAAAGTGTCAATACTGGCAATTTTCGGGGTTTTTCTGTATTTTGTTTCTGCTAGAAAA